>JAAFKJ010000017.1 GCA_021399395.1 Candidatus Heimdallarchaeota archaeon | reverse complement strand
TGAGGTACTGCTACAGTCCTTCAGAATACAATCTAGACTAGACTATTTAAACACAAAAAATTGTACAAAAAGACTCTTATAACAATTTCTCTTCTTCTTCACTTTTTGATTAAACCTAATATTTTTTAACTTTGGTAAGAAATTGTACTTAGATGGAATTCTATAAGAATTTTAAAAGAATCGCATTCCATTTAGCTATCTATTTGATAATAGTAGGCCTTATAATGGCAACCAGTGTGTTGTTAAAAGTTTTTGGGCCACCTAAGTTCATCTACAATGATAGTAGCTGGGAAGATTCAGTTCCATTCGAACCTGAAACAAGCGTAGTTTATGATGTGCTATTAGATCAACACTCTCATACAAAATACAGTGATGGCAAGCTTACTGTTCGACAGAATATAGAGTGGCATATAGCACAAGGTTTTACCGCTGTAGTAATAACCGATCATAATACTTTGGAAAATGCAGATGAAATACAACAAATAGCTAATGAGTACCTGAATAGATGTATTGTAATTCAAGGAATGGAATGGACAACAAAAAGAATTCATTTCAATTTCATAGGTATTAAAGAATGGAATTTAGAGATTCCAAGAAATCCAACAGATGACGAGATAAGACAAGCAATAGATGAAGTTCATAGGCAAAATGGAACAGTTACATTCAATCATCCTGATTTTACAAGAAGAACGACTGAAGAATATGTTCCATCAGATCGAGTTTTGATGAATTGGGGAGTGGATTTTTATGAAGTAATTAATGGACTTGATCTTGCTCAAGATGCCTATGAATTTGTCCAAGCAAACAATGATTCTGTTGGGATGATTACAGGGACAGATATGCACTCTCCTCAGAGAGATGATGGTGGAAGAGTATATGCTTGGACAGCACTCAATGTTACAAGTTTTTCAGAAGAAGGCATCATGGAAGAACTAAGAGAACATAAGACAGAGATTGTAACAAATCAGTTTGGAATCGAGAATCACGGAGATTATGAACTCAATAAAGCTTATGATTTCTTTTCCCCTTTCTATCAATTAGGTGATGTCTTAATTTACTATCATTTAAGTACTGACAGAAATTTTGATTACACTGACAGAATCATTTTTTATGTATTTTTAAGCTATTCTGCATTAATATTCGTATTTCTAGAAAGTGTCTTATTATTTCGAAGATCTTTAAAAAATCGTTAAGTAGTGTATAATCTTCTAATCGTCTGGTTTCTTTTCTTTAATCTTCCTTTGTTTTAGTTGGTATCTTTCAAGAGCCATCATTTCATTTATGGGAAGCACAAGATTAGCTACATAAATCGGTTTTTCTTTTGAATGGTATTCTGGTGAAGTAATATCTTCTACAACAACTTCTGACCTTATCTTCTCTGAAAATTCCTTCCACATTTTCTTATACGTTTGATATTGCTTCTCAGTCAAGAAAAATTGATCTACTTGAACATCTGTAGTTTTACCAAAAATCTTCTTCACATCGTTCAGTAAGACTACATCTCTTTCTTTCTTTTTCGAATCTGATGATTTTAGAAAAACTTGTTCTTCTAGGAAGTTTTGAAAATTGTCAATGAGATTTGTTGTATCTCTAATAATCTTTAACAAAAGTCTTGGTTTCATGAGGTTATCAATCAAAATGTTAGTGTCATTAACCTCTACATTTAAGCTATCACATAGTTTAATGCTCAGAGGTCTAAGAAGCTCAATACCCATGTCCCCTAGTGTATAATATTTCTTTAACATAGTCGCAGATCTAACCTGCTCTTCTCTTGAGATTCTGACAATTTCTAAATCAATTAGTGATTTCAATTGTGTGCTTAAAGCACCTTTAGTTATTTTCAGAATTTTGCTTAATTCGCTAAGACTTCTTTCTTTAGCAAATAATGAATATATTATTCGAAACGGGGTAGATCCCTTATTATATAGATTCAGAAAATCGCACAAATATTGAGCTCTTCGCAATAATTCACGTGCTTTGTTAATATCAATTTCCTGTAAAGCAATTTGACTTAAATCTAAGAAGTTTTCAGCAACTTGAGTATATGATCTGTGAAATACATCATGACTTATGCTCTCTGATAGATCAGTTAATTGACTGGTTAGAATTTCATCATTTAGATATCTAGTTAGTTCTTCTGCCAAAAGTTTACTATAATTCTGCATAGCAATTTTTGTATATTCAAAACTAATAATCTCTTCCTCAGATATATCTCTAAATAAGTTCCGAGCCTTAATTTGATTGCGTTTCTCTTTTTTTGCATTTAATAATAAAGCTTGAGATAATCGATAAACTAAATTGAAGATTTTGTTTTTATAAGTCTGATTTATAGTTTTTAATCTTAATGTGTATTCTTTAAGCTCTTTTGATTCAATATTATTTTCTAATAAGTATCTAATTAGATCAAATAAACTATAAACCTCAGGATCAACATCTTCAAGTTGTTTAGAATAATCAAGTGATTTTTCCAAAGTATCCAAAACTAGTTGTGGTTCCTCAAGATTCTCATAAACTGAACTTAGTCTTCGTAGAGAGAATATAATGCCTGAAATGTAGTTCAGACTTTGACTAATCAACAATGCTTCATCATAATATTCTTGAGCTTTCTTAACTTCATTCTTTGTATAAAGGACATCACCTAGATTAAGTAAGGTCCAGATAATATCTTGTTGATTTCCAATTTTGACTCTAATTTTTTTACATCGATTTAAACAAGAGAATGCATCATCAAGATCACCTAAGTTTCTGTATACAAAACCTAAGCCAAAAAGAGAATGAGATAGATCATATGGGTTGTTGTTGAGTTCTTCTCTGATAATTAAACTTTCTTTGTAACTTTCAGCAGCTGAGCGCATATCACCTTTATGCATGTGTGTCCATCCGTTGATATAATGAGCAGCAGCTAGTAATTCAGGATTGTTTTGTTCTTTACATAACATAAAATTTTCTCGAGAATGAAGCTGAGCTTGATCAAAATCACCATTTGTAATACAAGCATATGCTTTATACGATAATAGTCGTGTTCGAAGATTGACTACATCCTTTGTTTTAAGCTTTGACAAAAGATTTTCTGCTTTATTTATCAGTTCAAGAACATATTCAACTTTGTTCAATCTGTAATGTGCAAAAATTTCCAGAATTAGAGCATCTACTTGAATTAGATTTTCATTAAGTGTCTTTGCTTTTGATTGAACTTTTTTAGAGATTTTTATGAGTTCTTCAAATTCACCTAGGTATCTTAATAATAGACATTTTTTACTATCTAGGATGATTTGTTCCTCCTCTGAAAGGGTTGTCTTACTCTGAGTTTCATTTATCAGATCAAATGCGCTTTTATATTCTCCTTTAAGCATCTGATGATCTATTTTCTTGATAATTTCAGAATTCATATTTACACCCTTCATTACCTCTTATTACTCAAAGTTCATTGATTTTCCTAAACCTTATACATGCTACCATATAATCTTCTTTTGCTGATTCAAGAACAGGATCTGTTAGTTTGCATTCATCTGCCACATATGGACATCTGGGGTGAAATCGACACCCTTCTGGTATGTCAATACCGCTAGGTACTTCTCCCTCAATTGGTAAATCTTCTGTTCTTCTTGCATCTGGATCTGCTGTTGGAACTGCTTTGATGAGTGCTTTTGTATACGGATGTAATGGTTTACGAATGAGTTCCTCAGTTGGTCCTTGTTCAACTATTCTGCCTAGGTACATTACAGCTATTCTGTCACACATGTGTCTAGCAAGAGCGAGATCATGAGTAATGAAAAGGAAACCTGTTCCTCTTCTTTTAGTTAACTCGCGCATTATCTTAAGAACCCCAACTCGAACAGAAACATCAAGCATAGAGACTGGTTCATCCGCTACAACAAATTCAGGATCTAGAATGAAAGCTCTAGCAACACCGACTCTTTGTCTTTGACCACCACTCAGTTCATGTGGGTATCTATCTAGAAATTCAGTTCCTGGTACAAGTCCTACTTCTTCAAGTTCATTAATGACCATTTTTTCAATTTCAAGTTCATCTTCAACAATATTCATTAATCTAAGAGGTTCAGCAATAGTATCAAGAACATTAAATCGAGGACTTAAAGACTCATAAGGATTCTGAAAAACTATTTGGATATTCTTTCTAAATAATAGAACTCGTTTTCGGTATTCTTGAAAGGTATTTTTTACATCCTTCCAATCTATTCTAACTATTTTATACTTATACTTCTTCTTCTTCTTCTTCTTCTTCTTAGATTTTTTAGATACTTTAGTAACATCTTGATCAGCTTCTTCTCTTTCTCTTTCTTCTCTTTTTAATGTTCCAAAAATAAAATGAAAGAATGATCTGATAGTGCTGATCCACAATTGTTTCCTGGTATATTCGGAAGTTTCTATTCCCTTAAAGTAAATTTCTCCACTAGTTCTATCTAGAAGTTGCAGAATTAACACACCAGTTGTAGATTTTCCACACCCGCTTTCTCCTACGAGACCAAAAGTTTCACCTTTGTAAATTTTGAAGGTGACTCCATCGACAGCATGAACATATTTTTGTCCACCACCAGTAATTGTTCTAAATACAGCTCCAGCTACAGGAAAGTGTTTTTTCAGATTTTTAGTTTCGATTACTACTTTTTTTACTGACATCTTTTTTTCCTCTTAATCTTGATATAAGTGACAAATAACATATCCTTCTCTAATTTTTGTAATTCTAGGTTCCTCTTTGCTGCAAATTGGCATAACTTTTGGACACCTTGGATGAAACCGACAACCAGTTGGTGGATTTCTCAAATCTGGAGGTCGTCCTCCGATATCAAAAAGTTCTGTCTTTGGACCTGTTATGCTTGGAAACGCGTTGATTAGTGCATCAGTATAGGGGTGTAGTGGTTCTTTGTAAACATCCCTTAGTTTTCCATATTCCACCATCTTTCCAGCATACATAATTGCAAGTGTTTCACATACTTCTGCTATTACAGAAAGATCGTGTGTGATCATAATCATAGATAGGTCAAATTGTTTTTGTAACTCTTTAGTAGCTTTAAGAACTTGAGCTTGAACGATAACATCTAACGCTGTAACTGGTTCATCAGCTATGACAATTTGTGGATTATTCACAAGAGCCATTGCTATCAATGCTCTTTGTTTCATTCCTCCACTTAATTGATGAGGGTAATCTCTAGCTCTAGAAGAATCTATTCCAACAGTCTCTAGGATATTTAGTACTTTATCCCAAGCATCTCTATTTTCAATATCAGGGTCATGAATAGTAATTGCTTCTTTTATTTGATTCCCGACTCTATGTACAGGATTCAAGGCATTCATAGCTCCCTGAAATATCATAGCAATATGCTTACCCCTGATTCTTCTCATTTCAGCTTCTGTTAAATCTAACAAGTTGTTAGATCTATCTTTGATACCTCTTTTGAAGAGAATATTATCAACAAAAGCTTCTTCGAATATTGTTGATTCTTTTTTATTTTCTCTAGCAGGTTTAACTTTATCAAACAAATATCTATCATAGGCTCCATCATATGATTTTATAATAGAATTAGTATACTCATAGTTTATTTTACCACTTAAAATTCTGCCAGGAAATTCAATCATACGCATTAGAGATAGACATGTGGTCGTTTTTCCACATCCTGATTCACCTGCAAGACCGAGAACTTCGCCTTTCTTCAATTGAAAACTAACATCATCAACAGCTTTCACTGAACCGAGTTTAGTCTCGAAATAAGTTTTAAGATTTTTTACATCAAGTAATACCATTTCATCACCTCTTTCTCAAACGTGGATTGACAATTTCATCTAAAGCCATCCCAATAAAAGCAAAACTCAGAGTAATCAGACCAATTGCTAAACCTGGTGGGAAGAACATCCACCATGCTCCTGATGATAGAGCTGCTTGCTGCTGTGCAATATAAAGCATCTGCCCTAGAGTCCAGTTCAAAGGATCTCCTAACCCCAAATAAGATAGGAACGATTCATAGAGAATTGCTTGTCTCATGGATGTGATAATCATTGTTAGCATGAGAGGAAATACATTAGGTAATACATGCTTGAATATGATGTATCTTGATCCTGCTCCTGATGACTTAGCACTTGTAACAAATGCTCTTTCTTTAATTGAAAGAGCTTGACCTCTAATGAGTCTAGCAGATACGGGCCAAAATACAACAATATAAACTATTGCTATAACTGACCAATGAACCTGACCGAAGAGAAACGGTAGCGATGCTAGAACTAACATCAGAGGTAGTGCAGGCATTACTAACACTACATCTGTTATACGCATTATAAATGTGTCAACCCATCCTCCTAAATATGCGCTCGCAACTCCTATAGTCGTTCCGAGTATCACAGTTAGACTCCCCGCAATAATTCCTATTAAAAGTGATATACTTAGGCTATCTAAAAGGACAGTGAATACGTCTTGACCATACCGATTTGTTCCTAAAATGTGAGTAACACTTGGTGCTTCAAGAGCTCCACTTTCTCCATATGAATCAGGATCCCACTTAGTTAATCTTGAACCTCCTACAGCTAGAACGACTATAGCAGTTAAAAGAATGAGTCCTGAAACACCCATCCAGTTTTGTTTGAAAACTCCCCAAGTCCTTTTCCATTTCTTCAAACTTCTTTGCTGATTATTTGGGTTACCTACAGTTAAGAAGGCAAACAAAGTAGCAAACAATCCTAATATTAGTGAAAACCATGTCCAAATTTCTGTTTTTTCTGCTTTAATTCCAAGTATTAAATCTGTCACTCCAAGAATTAAAGGAATAAATCCAGTAACTATAACTACCCATTTTTTCGGTTTGAAGTAGTGAATTAATACTGGAACTACTACCGACGCTGCAAAAATAATGTCAATTATTCCCCAAGAAAGTTGAACAGTTTTTTGTTGTACGGAATAAAGCGGAAATACCACTTTCAGAGCATTTATAACCGCCATGATTGAGGCTAAAGACCATAAGAGAAAATGCAATTTCTTATTGAGGAGAATTAAATCTTTCACTTCTCCAAAGAGATTTGCGAAACTCACTAAATTTACAATACTGAATACAATAGCTACCCACATCCAAATTGAAGTCATTGAACCAGGAAATCCACCCAAGAATCCTATCATTGTTGAAGCGAATGGTATAATTCCAATCCAGAATTTTATTCTTTTTGATATACTCTTATTGAATAGCAGAAATGCAAGTAGAATAGATGCAGCACCAACACAGTCCATTATCCCTCGAAATAGTTGTATGCCTTCTACTTGACTCTCAGGAAATGCAAGTAAAATTGCATCAAGTAATAGCGCAACTGTTGTTATAGACCAAATTGCTCCAGTAACAATTTTCTCATTCTGAAAAATTGTTCTATTTATTATGCTGAAACCTTGTTTCATCCTTCCTGTAAGATTTAAAGCATTAAGAACTATCATCAAATTAAAGATAAGTGCGAGTATTCCCCAGAAGCTTGCTGTACCAAAAGATAATGAGATAATTGAAATTACAAATGGAATTAATCCAACAAAGTAAATGTCTTTACTCTTTTGAGGTCTCAAAATTACGATTATTAGACAAATAATTGAAGCTAAACCAATGAAATTCATAATCCCCCAAACTAGATAATTTTGATTAACCAAAATTGGTGTTTCAATACCTAATTGTAAATGAGGTAATATTCTGTTTGTAGTCGGATTTCTATATGCGGGTAGAGCTACATAAATCGCATCTACAATAAATAGAATTGATGATAATAACCAATAAATCATTATTTTCCTGACACGTTTTGTATCTTGTACTTCCATTTTGTTCACCTATTCTGCTTTAATCCTTGGATCCACAAATCCATAAAATATCTCAGCTATGAGAAGACCCAAGAGAGTTATTCCTGCAATAATGATGAAAGTTCCCATCAATAATTGGTAATCCTTATTTTGGATTGCTCCAAAAATAAGCGTACCCATCCCTTTGTACGCAAATACATTTTCAATTAACAATGCCCCTCCAATTAACCCACCAAAACTCAACCCAATTGAGGTAATAACAGGCAAAGCAGCATTTCTGAACCCATGTTTGAACAGTACTTGATTGTCATTGAGTCCTTTTGCTTTAGCTGTTTGAATGTAATCTTCTGTCTTTACATTCATCAAATTCCCTCGCATGAACCAAGACCAACCTAGAACACCAGATATCACCAAAACCAACAAAGGTAAGAACATGTGCCATAGTATATCCAAGAATTTCATCAATCCTCCTCCTGTAAATGAAGCGGAATATGATCCAAAGATAGGGAAGTAAATCAGCCAACCATTATCTCTCGCCATAAAGCCAAAAACTGCAATGAATATCATTCCTACAAAGAAGAGCGGAATTGCATTATAGACATTATATGTCAGTACAAAAGCAGAATCTAGTTTTGACCCTCTTCTCCAAGCGACAACAGCACCTAGAACTATTCCAATTACGGAATTAAGGACAAAAGCTGTCCCTAAAAGGAGAAGTGACCATGGGACGAAATCAGCAATTATTTCATTAACATATTTCATATGGAGATATGAATAACCAAGATTTCCTTGAAGAACATTTCCAAGATATATCCAATATTGATTCCAAAGAGGTTCATTTAATCCCCATCGTTCAATTAATGCTTGCGTTACAGCTGGGTCAACATCTCTTTGAGTAGCAAAAATGAATGTGGGATCTCCAGGCATTACTCTGTAAATAATAAAGACAAGAGTTATAGCAATATAATAAGCCACAAGAGCAAATAACAATTTCTTAACTATATATTTTACAAGCCTCCAATTAATGTACTTCCACACATAATAAGACCAGACAAGAAGTGCTATAGTGGCAATACAAAGGATATCGAGTATCATTTTAGCAAGATAAGCTGGATGTTGAGATGTCTTCCAATCAGGGATAGTTATAGTGGTGAGTTCTCCTAGAATCAAGATAATGTTGAGAAACCAAAACATACCTGAAGATAATTTGAAAAATCTTCGGTGTTCTTCTATTTTGTCTTTTTTTACGACAACAACATAGATGATTGAAAACACTATTGTTAATACTGCACAACCAAGTGCCATCCACATTGGTATAGATGCTGTTCCTCCTGATACTATTACATCCTTGGGTCCGAGGTATAGGTTGTCCTTAAGATCACTAATAAAACTCCTAAACCAAAGATTATTACTTCCAAAGAAACTATTGATTTTTATGTTGAAAAATGATTGAATTTCTTGAGGTGTTGCTAAAGATGCAATGGCACCAACAACAACTGCGCTAATCGTTAACAATAAAGGTAAAGCTCCCACTATAATGAACAAAGAAAAGTTCTTTTCTCGGTTAAAAAAACCTATTTTGACTTCAGCGTCTCGCATATTCATGATAAATTCTCCTTGGATGTATCTCCTTATGGTTGAAATATTTTTAAATATTTCGGGATATACTTAATGTTTAGATAAACATTATTAATTTAAACATTAATTTTTAACAATTCTAAAGAAAAATAGGAGAAGCTAAGGTTTAAAACCTTAGTTCTAGATTATTATTTTTTACGTTTTCTGAATCTGGCTACTGCAAATACAGATACTACTGCAGCAATTATTGTAAATGCTGGAGCAACTTCGGTTTCTACAGGTTCAATCAGATGCAAATTAAGCCAAGTCATCCAATTGTCTGGTCCAGTTGTATTACCCATGACATATCCTGCGAACTCATCTGTTCTGTACAGTGCAACACCACCAAGTACATTAATTGGTATGTATGGTAGATCGGTTGCAACAATCATTTGTATTTCGTCAAGCTTTTCTGAAATTTCAGTTTCATTGACTGTATACAAAATGTCATCACAAAGCGCAGTAACATCATCCTTTGGGGTACCATCCCATCCAGGAATGTTTACTTCATCTGATCCCCACCATCTATCAGCACTGAACATCCAATATGCCCAGTTTGGATAGAAATCACTCCAGAAGCCTACCCAACCGAGGAATGCCCAATCATAGTCGTACTTATCTGGATAAGTTCCTCCAGGACCACCGACATATGTCCATAAGAGATCAAATAAGATTGGAACGAGTGTTACTTCAACACCAATATCGGCCATGTAATCTTCGATTAGTTTTGCAGTATCAACTGATTCTTGAGCTTCAGCTGAAACTAACAATTCAAATGAAAGATCTGTGCCATTAGCATCTTCTCTAATTCCATCGCTTCCGATGTCATCAGTAAATCCAATGCTATCTAATAGAGCCTTGGCTGCAGCAACATCATAGTCGTACTGTGGAATATCTGGATTATAATAGAGACCGTATGGTAAGCTCATTGAAGCTGGACAGGTTAAACCACGTCCATAACGAGCAATATCAACAATTTCATCTCTGTTAATTCCAGTTAGAACAGCTTGTCTGAATTCTAGCACATTATTTGGGTATCTTCTCTGGTTCATGGTTAAGTACATGATGTAATCTTGGTAAAATTCATGAACTTCAATGTTTGGATCCACCTCTGCTAAAGCTTCTAATTCTGGTGGTGGGCCACCCATCATTTCAATTTCACCGGTACTTAAGGCGTAATATTGTGATTCAGTTGAAGGAATTAATTGAACAATCAATTCTTCAATCCATGGACCATCTAAGAAGTAGTTTGGATTTCTAGACAATTTAATGAACTGTCCTGTTTCCCATTCTTCAAATACGAATGGACCACTACCTAGGGGCTCTTCATTGTTGAAGGAGTAAATATCTCCAACAGCATCCCAAATATGTTCAGGTAAAATTGTACCAGTTGCAAAATCTAGGAGTATGTCAGCACTTTTTGGTGAAAAATCAAATTCGGCTTGAATTTTATTTTCTGCTGGAAACTTGGTTATTCCAATAAGGTCATCAAATAACCAACTTCTTCGTGGAAGACCAGCATCACCTAGTTTCAGATTCCATGTATACTCGACGTCATCTAATGTTAACGGAATACCATCATGCCATACTGCACCGGATCTTATTGTGAAGTTCCATACAGTGTTATCTGTGCTGTGTTCCCAAGACTCAGCTAAAATAGGCATTGGATTATTCTCAGTATCTAATGCTATAAGTGCATCATAAACAAAATCTATAATATATCCTTCATAGATTGAACCATATGTTAGAGGGTTAAGTGTTAGTGGATCGGTTCCACTGGCAACAGTTATGCTACCACCAACAAATGGGTCATCTTGAGCAAGGACAGACATAGATGATGATGTCGTCATAAGTGCAGCAAACAAAACTGCTGCTGCGATTAATAATTTATTTTTCAAATTTTATCAATCCTTTTTTATTTCCTTGCCTTTGATACTTCGTCAAAGACTATCATAAAAGAAGTTCAGAAATATATAAGTATTTCGGGGTAAAAAATATATGTTTAGCAAAAACGTTAAAAACTAAACATAATATTTGTATGTTAGAGTGTGAATAAGAATGAACGCCCCAGAGATAAATGTGAATAACTTCAAAAAGAAGTTTGAAAAAGAAGTCGTAAAAGTTATGCGTGATTTCAAAGTTCCTGGAATTTCAGTTTACATTACAAAAGATAACAATGCTATTTATGAACGTTCTTTCGGTCTAAGAGAAAGTGGAAAAGACGTAAAAGCTGCAACGAAGGACACTTTGTATGGAGTATCTTCGATTACCAAATCTATAACTTGTTTAGGAATACTGCAGCTTTATGAGCAAGAGAAACTAGACATTAACGATCCTGTTTCTAAATATATTCCATTCGAATTAGGTTTTGAAGAGAATCCTATTCTTATCAAACACTTGATGAGTCACTCTTCTGGTATACCTTCATTAAACACATTCTATTTCTCACAAAAGAATCAAAAACTAGTAAGAAATAATCCTCCGGATTTTCCTATGGGTAATTGGGATGATTTCTATTTCCACGTAAATGATGCTACTTCAGAAGTTTTGAGTGCTCCAGGTACAAAATACTACTATTGGAATGCTGGCTTTAGCTTACTTGGGAAGATTATTGAAAAAATCAGTGGTTTAAAGTACGAGGAATATATTGAGAAGAACATTTTGACTCCTTTAGGAATGAATAGAAGCACATTTTCCAACAAAAAAGCTGAAGAGGATGGAAATGCTTCTCGTGGTTTTAATTATGGAGTAGCAAATAATGAGATGTTCAGAGAGCAAAAAGATCTATTATCTGGACCTTTCATCGCAGGATCTGGTGGTTTAATCTCTAGTGTGAGGGAAATGACCAATTATATTCTTTGTCAAGTTAATGGTGGAGAATATAAAGGAGTAAGAATTTTAAAAGAAGATCTTGTAAAAGAAATGTGGCAACCACATAACAAAAATATACAAGCAAAATACTTCCACTATTATCCAGATTTAGATACAACTTATGGATATGGTTGGAAGATTTACGACAATTTCTTTGGATATCGCTTGATTACTCATGGGGGGATGTCCGGAGTTTCAGGTGGATGGGTAGGTTTCATTCCTGAGCTCAATCTAACGTATGTTCAGCTTCAAAATGTTAATTGGATACCACTGCACCTGATGTTGAAATCTTTTGCCTTACTACTTGGTAAAAATCCAGACGAAGAAATGCCATATTTCAAGAAAAGAAAACACATGAGATTATTAAGTGGAAGATATGAATCATACAAGAAAGCAACTATCATACAAATACAAAATAGAAATGGCCTACTCTACTTAACTGATGAAAATTGGGTCGATAAGAATGTTGTACCTTTGATTCCAGGAAATGATGATCCCGAATGTATGAACTATTATGTTACTACTCCATATGGTAAATTGGATACACCTTTTACTAAGCATACTGATGGTCAAATAACATTTGAATGGGAACGATTTATACTACACAAGAAGACAATTGAGTTAGAAGAAGACTGAAGATTTGACTATAATTTCACCAAAAAAACCTTTTCAAGTCAAATCTTTTCTTTTCCTTCTTTTCCTTCTTATTTTAAATCTAGCTAATATCTACTCTTCCGAATGCTTTAGTGCAAGCTGTTGAAAGATATATGATGCCTCTTGAATGAAACTAACTTTTGATGCAGCTTCTTCGTAGAATAAAGCAATCTTATTTTCTATCTCACCTGATCTTTCAAAATTGAAAGTTTCCAAATCTGTTTGAAGTATTTCTTCAAAGGAATCTTTGTGAAAATCTTTGATTGGTTCTAGTATCATTTCTGTAGTATTTTCTCGTTGAAGTTTCTTTAATTTCTTGATATTTTTTTGACCTTGTGATACCTTGGACGT
Source organism: Candidatus Heimdallarchaeota archaeon (assembly GCA_021399395.1). GTDB lineage: Archaea > Asgardarchaeota > Heimdallarchaeia > Heimdallarchaeales > Heimdallarchaeaceae > UBA460. The sequence goes on along the minus strand of JAAFKJ010000017.1, from coordinate 25,051 downwards.
GATAGTTGCATTATCCTCTTTAACATTTGCAGTCTCAAGCGCTTTCTCATATAATGATATAACTGCTGCTTCTAGTTTTAGAGCGTATTTTATTACAGCTCCTAAAGTTCCTAATGTCATTGAATCACCTTATTTAGAACCATCTAGTAATTACAACTTTATCCTCTGTGAAGAAATCCACACCACTTTTACCTTGACCATGTAGATCTCCTTTGAAACTATCTTTCATCCCAGAGAAAGGAAAAGATGCTATAGGTGCAGCTACACCGATGTTAATACCTATGTTACCAGCGTTCACATTGTACTGGTAATCTCTTGCACTTTTTCCACTTGAAGTGAATATTGAAGAAGCATTACCATACCTGCTTTTATTGATGATCTCAATTGCTTCCTCTAAGCTATTTACTTTAACTATTGGAATAACAGGTCCGAAAATCTCTTCTTTTGCAATAGTCATTTCTGGGGTTACTTTATCGAAAATAGTTGGTCCTATGAAACTGCCATTGATTAGATTATCATCTAATTTTGGGTTTCTTCCATCTAGTATTAATTCAGCACCTTCTTCTATTCCCTTATCTATGAATTTCAGAACATTATCCATTCCAGCTTTCGAGGCTAAAGGACCCATTTGAGTATCTTCGTCCATTCCATACCCAAGCTTAATCTTCTTTGCTGCATCGAGAATTTTATCCTTTAGAGGTTCATAGACTTCTCCCACTGCTAATAAAACTCCTCCAGCTAGACAACGTTGTCCTGCATTTCCATAGAAAGAAGTAATTAAATTTGGAATAGTTCTTTCCAAATCTGCATCCGGCATTACTGTAATGAAATTCTTAGCTCCTCCTTGAACTTGAACTCTTTTACCAACTTCTCCTGCCTTCCTATAAAGTAAGTTCCCAATTTTAGAGGAACCTACAAAAGATAATCCAACAGTATCTGGATTCTCAATTAAAGTATTTACTACATCTGGTCCTCCATGAACTAGATTAATTATACCTTTTGGAAAATCCAGCTCATCAATAATTTCAAATTGCTTTACCATAGTAATTGGACATTGGTCAGAGGGTTTTACGATATATGTGTTTCCTGTAGCTATTGCAAGAGGCCAAAACCAAGCTGGAACCATAGCTGGAAAGTTAAATGGAGCTACGCAGAAGAAAACACCAAGTGGTTGCTTGATCATCATTTCATCTATTCCCATAGCAACGTCTTCGAAGTTAAAACCCATTTGAAGAGATGGAATACTTGTAGCAATTTCTATACTTTCGATGGTTCTTCTATATTCTCCTCTAGATTCATCAAGAGTTTTACCATGTTCTAAAGTACATACCTCAGCTAATTCATCAAAATTTTCTTCAAAAGCATCTCTGAGTTCGTACAAATAACGTATTCTGGATTGAGCAGGGGTAGTCCTCCATCTCCAAAAAGCTTCTTTAGCTGCTTGAATAGATTCTTCAGCATCTTCTTTGGTACCCATTGGCGTTTGTGCAAGGATTTCTCCAGTTGCAGGATTGATAACATCTCTAGTTTTTGTTGCTCTAGAATCAACCCATTTGCCATTGATGTAATTTTTTAGTATCTCACCTTTCATTAAGATGTTCCAGCATAGTCTACTTATAAATCTAATTGCGATAAGAATGGTTTATAATAGGAAAATCTTTTATTCAAATTCCGGCTTTGATATTCAACTAGAAATCTTTTACAGGAAGTAGAAACTCATGGATTCTAAAGAAATAATGGATAAGGATAAAGAATTTTTTATTCAAGGATATGCAAGAGTACCAATTGTTCTAACTGAAGGCAATGGTGCGATTCTTAAGGATATTGAGGGAAAGGAATACATTGATTGCTTTGCAGGAATATCTGTTTCTAATGTTGGTCATGCTCATAAAAGGTTAGTAAAAGCTGGAACAGAACAGATGTCAAAGTTACTACATACATCTGGGAGATTTTACAACATACCACAGACTAAGTTAGTAGAAAAAATTGCAGAAATAACACCAGGTGACCTAAAGTACACTTACCTTTGTAATAGTGGGACAGAAGCTGTTGAAAATGCAGTGAAACTTGTTAAGAAATACTCTGTTTCCAAAGGTAAGACTGGAGCAGGAATGATAGCTCTTGAATGTTCATTTCATGGTAGACTAGGTTATGCTTTAAGTCTAACAGGTCAAGCTAAATATAAGAAAGGTTTCGGAACTTATGCAAATGCCCCTGGTGTAGTTCATGCTCCTGTTCCATACAGTTATAGATCAAAACTTCCTGAAGATGAGTTTGGAACTGAAGCTGCTCTAGCAGTTGAAGCTATTATTGATCGTCATACCTCTGGTGATGTTGCTGCTTTTATCATGGAACCCATTCTTGGTGAAGGAGGAATTCTTGTCCCTCCAGATACCTATTTTGAAACACTCACAAAAATTCTGAAAGAAAGAGATATTCCTTTCATTTCAGATGAGGTGCAAACTGGAATAGGAAGAACAGGTAAGATGTTAGCAGGGGATTACTGGAACCTTGAACCTGATTTAATGACCTTGGCTAAAGGTTTAGGTGGAGGTATGCCAATTGGTGCAGCTGTCGCAACTTCAAAAATTGCAGCTAGTGTTGAATCTGGTGATTTCTTCTCAACATATGGTGGAAATCCTGTTTGTTCTGCAATAGCCTTAGAAAATATCTCTATTGTTGAAGATGAAAATCTTATGGATAATGCAAACAAAATTGGTAAGGTCTTTTTTGATGGTTTAGAGGATCTTATGAAGAAATTCAAGTTGATTGGTGATGTTAGAGGTAAAGGACTAATGATTGGAATAGAGCTTGTAAAAGATCAGCAAACAAAAATTCCTGCTGCTGATGAAGCTAAAAACATTGTTAATGTATTGAAAAATAGTGGTGTAATCCTTGGATTGGGTGGAATTTATGGCAACGTTCTCCGTTTACAGCCACCTCTTTGTATTTCTGAAGAACAAGCTTTGAGTGTTTTAGAAAAACTAAGTAATGCATTTGATAAATTATAAGCTAGAAGAAGGATAATAAGATTATGAAGGCTAGAGATTTAGGAATTCCTTTCGAAGGAACTCCTGGAAAGAATAATGCAATTTCAGATGTTGAAGGAGTGTTAGTTGGTCATTCAACAATTATAGAAGGAGAAGGTGAATTAGTTGTTGGAAAAGGTCCTATAAGAACAGGAGTAAGCACAATTCTTCCTCTTGGAAAAACAGCTGGTGAGGTATTTGCAGGTTTTTTCGCTTATAATGGTAATGGTGAAATGACAGGAAGTCATTGGTTAGAGGAATCAGGACATTTGAAAGGACCTATTGCTATTACTAATACTCATAGCGTAGGTCTTGTAAGAGATGCAATAGTTGAATGGTTATTTACTAACAATCTTTTCCGAGGTCGAGTTTTTTGGGGTTTACCAGTTGTTGCTGAAACACATGATGGTTGGTTGAATGACTTAAATGGATTTCATATAAAGAAAGAACATGTGTTTGATGCACTAGATAATGCAAAATCTGGAGAAATTCTTGAAGGAAATGTTGGTGGAGGTACAGGGATGATTTGTCATCAGTTCAAAGGTGGAATTGGAACAAGCTCAAGAGTTCTTGATGAAGAATTTAGTGGTTTCACTGTCGGAGTACTAGTTCAAGCTAATTATGGTTGGAGATCTCACCTGACTGTTAGTGGTGTTCCTGTTGGTAAAGAATTAGAAAATGAACTATTGCCAGAAATCAATGCAGTTTACGAGAACATTCAGAGAGAAAGTGAAGGGTCAATCATAGTTGTTGTAGCTACAGATGCACCTCTTCTACCTTATCAGCTTAAACGAATAGCTAAAAGAGTTACAGCTGGATTAGCAAGAGTTGGAGGGTATGGTCATAATGGTTCAGGAGATATCTTTATTGCATTTTCAACAGCGAACAAAATCGATTCAACTGATAGGAATAAAACTGTTAAAAATTACACTTCATTGAATGATAATTTAATTGATCCATTGTTTAAAGCTACAGCTGAAGCAACAGAAGAATCAATCATTAATGCTCTTGTAAATGCACAAACAATGAAAGGAATAAATGACAACAAGGTCCATGCTCTTCCTCATGATAAACTAGTTGAAATAATGAAGAAATATAATCGTTTAAAATCCTAAACTCGGTAAAGTATTTTTCCCGACAAAATTAGATAGGCCTACCATATTTCTGAAGTACTATTTAGGGATTACATTAGGTTATAAGAAGTACCCACCTTTTTGGAAACTATGCATGTGAATGTCGTTACTTATGTGAGAGTTAGTACCGCTGATCAAGAATCAGGAAGAGATACTCAGTTTGATGTAATTGATAAGAAAATACAATCGATCGGCTACAGACACGTTCTAGACACTTTCGTAGATGAAGATGTTTCTGGAGATAGTCATATAGAGGAAAGACCAGCTTTTAAGGAAATGTTGGAGTTCATCTCAACCTATAATTCTCAAAGACCAGAAGACCCAATCAGGGAAGTGTGGGTACAGACAAGAGATAGAATTTCGAGAGAAGTTGATATGCTTGGATACGCTTCTGTACTACTCCGAAGCAGAGGAGTTGAAATCAGGGCTACAGAAGAATCTGAAGAAATGCTAGTTACAAGAATCTATGATCTGCTGGGAGAAGAAGAGTTGAAGAAATATAGACAGAAAAGAATGTACGGAATCAAACGTAGAATACAGGATCAGAAGATCATGTCTAGACCACCTATAGGATATAAGATAGAGGATGGTAAACTAAAAATTGATGAGGAAATGAGACCAAAGCTAATTGATATTTTTCAAATGTTTGAAGATAATGTTACAATGTCAACTATTAGCAACAAATATGATATTCCACGAAGCACTTTAGCTTATCTGAGGAAGAATCCTATTTATCGTACTGGTGAGTATTTCTGGAAGGGAAGAATAGTCTACCAAGTAGAACCTATTATCAAAGATGGGGATATAAACGTTCGCGAAGAAGACGACTTCTATAGCTAAAAAACTCTCTCTTTCTTCTCATTTTTTAAGTTATTATAATCGGAATTTATTGGTATTGATTTTTCAAATTGTTCTTACAACAAATCTTCTGTTTCCACAAGCTTTATTATTCTAAAATTGATATTGTTATAGTTGAAGGAAGTTAAGGATGGGTAAACTGAGCAAATATCTGACATTAATAATTCTGTTTTGTGTATTATTATCAGTACCATGTTTTAGCGAATTAGAAGAATGTTCAGATAATAGTACTGTTACTAGTTCATCAGATACCATAGAATCAGAATCTCTTGAATTGATTTTAATATATAATGATCAAAATTTCACAGATTATGGTTTTTCAGGTTTAGGAACCACTTTAGATCCATATATTATTGAAAACTATGTATTTGACACTTACAATTATGGTGTAGGAATTCTTGTTGAAGATACTACAAAGCATTTTGTTATTAGAAATTGTTCAATTAAAGCTCTATGGACTTGTATTTACATCCGTGATGTTGCTGATTATACTGCAACTATTACCAATAACACTTGTTATACAATTTATAACCATCAGACAGCTAGTAGAGGTATAGAAATAAGTAGAACAAACGGAGCTAAAATAACAAATAACTTCTGTGAATATGAGCAAGTAACCCACTTGGATGAATATGGAGATTCAGGTATTTATTTGTATTCAACTAACAATACGCTAATTGAGAATAATACATGTTTAAATCAAAGCGAAGATGGAATTTTTTCTATTAATAGTGAAAATAACACTTTTAGTAATAATGTGTGCTCATTCAACTTCTGGGGAATAATGATTGTAGATGCTAGAGGTGCTACCATAAAAGGTAATATCATCAATAACAATATCGTAGGACTAGAAATAATCTATGCAGATGTGGTGATAGATGACAATTTAATCGGTTTCAATGAAAGGGATGGAATAATGACATATTCAGTATATGATTCAGAAATTTTCTCAAATACAATTGAGTTTAATGGTTGGCATGGGATTAGATCATGGGACACTCTTAGATGTAAAATGACCTATAATCTAATTAGAAATAACACTGAATTTGGTGTGTCATTAGATGAGAATTCCAGATCTAATTCTATTCATCATAATTACTTTATCCATAACAATGTCGAAGGATCATCACAAGCATACGATTCAGGAAAAGATAACTATTGGTTTGATGAAGAGGCTTTGGAGGGAAACTTTTGGTCAGATCTGAACCAAAGCAGTACTTACCATATCAATGGAAAAGCAGAAAACAATGATCTTTATCCTCTGGATGAGAATCTAAAAAGACCTACTACTACAACGTTACATTTTCCTTTACCAATGATTTTCTTGTGGGTAATATTTCTATATTGTAATAATCGAAAAAAAACGAAGATTTAAGCTTAAAGCTTGTTTCTCTTGCTTATTTTACAAAATATTTTCCTGTAAACCGCTCGTAGATTCCTGGTAACATGTTCTCTTCTTGTAGGTGAAGTAACCATACATGTATCTCTGTTTCTACTAAATTCTCAGTACCTGCACGGTTTCCAGAACCCTGAGACATACTCTGTCTTTCAAAAGGTCCCATTGGTCCGATTCCAGACATATAATTTGCTTCAGCAGCAACAACAGCACCAAGATCTTTTAGGTAGATTTCATCTGAAACATTCAATAGACATCTAGTAAAAGCTCTAACAAGCCAAGTAACGTAATCATTTAACCAGTTGCCCATCATTTTTTTTGCCATATTCATAGCCATTTTGCTCATGGGAAAGTTTGTTTGATAACTATCAAAATCAAATCTTTGTAGCGCAAAAGGAATAAGATATTTCTCTATCTTCTCAACTTCGTGTTCGCTCATGATTCAATTATTAGCATTCGTTCTATTTATATTTATTTGAATCAGAACCATGCCATTATAGCTGTAGGTACCTCTGGAAACAATTCTTTAGTAGTCCATTCGTTTGGAATTTTTGCTTTTTGATGCTCTAGAAGTTTGGCAATAGATGAGTAGCCAATTAAGATTTGAGTGAGTTGGTTAATGGTTATTTCTAGTACTTTATCCATCTCTACAGTTCCATCTTCAATTACCGATGCTTTGCATTTTCCTTCTTGAATATCCAGTTCCCATATACCACTGTTTTCAGAAATTATTTTATCTTCAACTTTGAAATAAATCTTAGATTCAAGATGTTTAGGATAGTGTAATTGTTCAAAACACTGCTGAATATCTAGTATTCTCATCATCGCTGGCCATTGATTGAACTTGTGTTCATCATTTACAGAAGTTAGATAGCTTTCAACTTCTTCTTGATAAGGTAGATTGATGAAAATATTGGTGATATCAGCTTCAAAGTTTTTTAAGAATGCAAAAAGAGTGTGCTTAGCTTCTATATCAACATAGGCCAAATCCATAATATTCATGTTAAACTCCCATTCCTTTACTTTCTTGAATTTTAAAGAAATATATGCTATTGGCTTTCCATCTCGCTCAATTAAATAGGTCTTGAATCCTTGAAGTTTTCCTCTCATTTGCCAAGCAGCCACGTCACCATAAACTCTTGTATACTTATTTTGAGCATTTTCTGCTACTTGAATTAACGGAAGGAAATCATTCTTCTCAGTAACATCTTCGATTGTTATATTGTCTTCTATTTTGAAATCAGATTTGATCTGTCCAGGTTTGAATTTGAAGGTGATTGTCTTTTCTCCGCTCTCAAAACCGAATTTTCTATAGAAATCATGATCAAACGGCCAAAGAGCTGCAATAGGATAACCTTGATTTTTACTATCTTCTAGAATCTTAATCATTAATTCCTTCACATATCCCTTCCTTCTATAAGCAGGATCTGTCATAACATTAGCAACACCAGCACAATCTAAAATTTGATCCCTAATGAATATTCGAAATTTATATGAACCAGCTGCAGCTGTTAGAATGGATTTTTCATAGATCCCAATCATTTCAAGTTCTTGTATTTGGGAATAAAATTCCTTCATTTCTTTAATCGGATCATGAAAACAAAGGGCTGCTAGATTGGCTGCTTTCTCGAGATCTTCTGTGTTTTTGAGCTCTTGAATCATCTCTAATCACGAAAAAATAGATTACTAGCTTATTTTAGTTTAATGATTAAAAACAGAAATAAAAGAAAAGAAAGAAGTTAGAGTAATCTTCTTTTGAAAAAGTCAATGAATAGTTTGAAAGTTCTGATTCTCATTCCTATGTCAGAAAAAGCACCATGACCTTCATCAGTGAATTCAACATACTCGTATGTTTTTTCACCCTCAGTTCCTTCTTTCCAACCCATTTCTAGAAGTTTGTCTCTGAACTGTCTGCTTTCTTCAACTGGACAACGAGGATCATTTACACCATGGATCATCTGAATAGGCGCATAGATGCTATCAACAAAAGTCATTGCTGAACCTTTTTTCCAGACTTCTTCATTTTCTTCATAGGAACCTAGATGCTGAATGAGGAAATATTGAAAATGAGGTTTAGATTTGTCATACATTGTTTTCAAGTCAGAGATGCCTATCCATGCAGAACCTGCATTCCATCCTGCATCTGCATATTTAGTTAATTGGATAAAAGTCATATATCCTCCATAAGAACCACCAAATACACCTATTTTATTAGTATCTACATAATCGAGTGTTTCTAAGTATTTCTTGGCATAAACTACATCTTTTCCGTCTCCTCCACCCCAATCTTTGAGATTTAATTCCATGAATTCTTTTCCATAACCTGTACTTCCTCGGATGTTAGGATTGAGGATAACAAAACCTTCGTGTGCAAATACTTGAGAGAACATATCAAACATTTGGAAATATTGCCCTGTTGGACCACCATGAACATTTACTAAAGCTGGATACTTCTTACCTGGTTCTAATTTTGGTGTGTATACAGTTGCTGCAATTTCACGACCATCAAAAGTTGGATATTTTATGTATTGTTGTTCATAGAAATCCTCTGCTGTTAGATCTGTCTGAGGTGGTATCATGATTTCTTCTTTATCATTCGCCATATCATAGCGAGCAAGAAAAACAGGTGTCTTTGAATCCATTCTCATGTAAATCAAATAATTATCATCTAGAACAAATCTAGTATAGTAAGTCAGTCCTTTGAATGAGAGTACTTTAGCTTCACCTGTTTTAATATCATAAATTATGGGGTATAATTCTGCTTCATTAACACGAACAACAATGAGTTTCTTATTATCAGAAGAGAATTTTGCAGGAGCTTCTTCATATTTACCGTCACCAAGCCAAGAAATTTCATCGGTTTCAAGATTGTAAACACCTGCTCGAGTTAATCCCGAATGATCAGTTTCTATAGACATAAGTTTTCCATCAGAAGATATGCTTCCAAAACTATCATTTGAATCTTCTGAAACAGAGAACAATTTCTTGATTTCACTTCCATCTTGTTTAATTACCCAAACATCGTTATTCTTAATATTGTAAGTATCATTATAACTGAAATAGATCCAACCATTTTCAGCCCATTCAGCTAGACCCCAAACTGGTTTATCAAAAGCTGTTAATTGTGTTACTTCTTTTGTTTCTAAATCCATGATGAATAAATTCATTTGGTCATGGCGGTTTGAGGCAAAGAGAAGTTTCTTGCCATCTGGGCTAATATCTACTGGATATTCTTGAGCTTTTGGAGTATCAGTTAATTGAACACTTTCTTTTGTTTCAGTATTATATAGAAAGATGTTATGCTGCTCATTACCATCAACATCTCTTGTATAGGTGATGTGAATGTCATCTTTTAACCAGATGAATCCTGCTCTAATTGCCTTAGGCAACTCTCCATCTGTTATTTGCTCATATTCCATAGTTTTAGGATCAATAATGTAAAACTCTTGGCTTTTAGTTTTGTTCCAATAAAACCCAACTTTATCTTTGTTATGATTGGGTGTGATAAAAGAGTAAGATGGAATAGAAGCTAGTTTCTCTAAAGTAATTTCTTTAGCCATAATAATCAACTTACAAAAATAGAATGGGATAAAAAATATTTCTAAACGACAATCATTTGAGGAAACTAGTTAAAAGCTAACTTAGGCAGTCGAACAAAGTTTTTAAAGAAGCTTCAGAAGAGAATCATTACATGATAACTTTAGACGTTTTATGGGCAGCAGCTCTGGGTTATCTTTTAGGTTCAATACCAATTGCTTGGATTGTAGTCAAACTGTGGTTGAAAATAGATATTCGTACAGTTGGATCAAAAAATGTCGGAGGACGAAATGTTATCCGAGCTTTTCAAGCACAAGAGAAACCTAAGGGATTAGCTTATACTGTTGGTATAATAGAAGCCATACTAGATATGTTAAAAGGATTCTTTGCTATGTGGTTAGCAGTATGGATATCATTTACATATAGTCAAGCTGACATCTGGGTTATTGCTTTTGCGGGACCAGCCGCAATACTAGGGCACAACTGGTGTATATGGTTGTGGGGTCCAGGAGGCAAAGGAGTTGCATCTACTTTAGGTACAATGATCTTCTTCAATCCTATATTCATGCCACTCTGGTTAGTACTTTACTTCGTATTAGGATCTGCAATAATGTACAGCGCAATAACATACCTTGTCACTTTCATAGTAATGGGTGTAATCTTCATTTTCTGGGGAGAATATATCTGGACATGGGTTTCACCGGCTAATGCATCACCGCTGATAGACTTGAATGAAATAGCGATATTTGGATGGGTAGCGTTTGCAACAATGGTGGCGATTACTTTTGTAGTACTAAGCCGTCAAGGTGAAAACTTCAGAAAGATAAAATCTGGTGAAGCAAAGAAAATGAAGCTTTGGAAAATTTTCAAAGGAAAAGCAGACGAAGCTCTAAAGTAACTTCTTATGCTTTTAACCTTTCTTTTTCTCTTTATTTTATCGAGTAAAGTATGTCTAATGCTTTAGTTATTTTTTCTGTGTTTATTGAACAAAAGGCAACTCGTATGCCATTCAAACCATTATTTTGATTAACAAATGGTACTGTTCCAAGACCTTGTTCTAGAAGTTTAGATGAAATTTCAGTTGCAGTTTGTTGAGTCTTTAACAGGAAATAGCTGAAGAATCCAGAGTTGAAATTTACAGGATGAAGAACATTGTTTTCATTTGATTCTACATATTCTTTAACTAAATTATATCTCTTTTTCATTAGTTCAAGATTACTTTGTTTCTCTTGAGCAATCTTTTGTTTCTTTACAGGATCAGTGAGGACATTTGTTAGGGCTTCTTGAATACCTCTTGGAGAACTTGCAGTATTTGTTCTAGCAATTTTAGCAATCATTTCTCTAACCTCTGATTTCTTTGAGTCTTCAGTTTCTTCTCCAAACCCTAATGTTACCATACCTAAACGTGCTCCATATGCACAGAATCTCTTTGAGGGTCCATCTACTTTTATTGGAAGAACATTCTCATTCAATCCTACTAAATGGGGGAAAATTGAGTGGTTTAATGCTTTTTCTTCATAAACATACCCTTCGTAAGCATCATCTACTATGACAACTGTAGGTTTGTTCACTTCAATAAGGGCATCTTGAAACTCTTTAACTTGTTCTTGTGTTGGACTAATCCCTGATGGATTATTTGGGAAATTGAGATAGATACCAATCTTATCTTCAGAAGTTTGAAGTGATTTTAGATTCTCGATGAGATTACAAAAAGCGAGATTACCTTCCTTATCAACTAGCTGATAAGTTTCTTCTCTTAACCTTTGATTCTTGAAAAAGACATTGTCTACATTACCCCATCTTGTATTAGGAGCTAGAAGTGGATCGTTTTGATTAAAGAACAATTGACTAGCTAGCATTAGTCCACCTGTTAGACCACCACAAGATGTTACTGGAAGTGTTGATAACCTGTCTGCTTTATCTTTTAGATTGGTAGGATATGTATCTAATGTGTCTCTCTTCCAAGCATGTACAAAATCAGAAATTCCTCTCATATTAGCATATGCAAACAGCTGTGTAGCTGTGAGTTTTTTAATCTCTTCAACAAGGGTTGGAAAAGACATTAAATCACCATTATCCTCGGTAGCAGCACCAATTGTGGCATTGATGAAATCTGAATGTTCCTTAGCTCTCTTTTTTGCACGTAATCCCCATGCAGGAGAGCCAGCTGCTAGATTAACATTTTCACTTACATATCGACCTGTATCAGATAGGTATTTATCGAGAATCATGATTAAAAACAACGGACAGAATCACAATTTAAACATTGAGTAATGGACATCTAATATACTCTACAAGCACATCTATCGCTCTCAAAGTAATCTTCGATCTGCCAAGCATGTCCACCTTCATGACCAAATCCTAAATATTGGTGAGTGAATAGGTGTTTAATCTTGATTGGATTGCCATCTTTCCATTTGTATTCTGATTCAAAAATCCAATCCTCGTCTGAAAGTTGTTTGATCCTATCTATCAACTCGCTAAAAGAATCCTGCCATTCATCAATTATTTCCTTCAAACTTCTAGACTTTCTGATTGTAACTTGAATCTTGTTAAAATCGTCTATCCCTCCTTCTCGAAACCAGATATCTTTGTTAGAAATAATTGCATCTATAGATTTCTTCAACTCTTTATTCCATGCTGCAAGATGGGCAATAATATCCTTGATAGTCCAAGCTTTTAGTATATGGTGTTGAACCATTTCTTCATCATGTAATGTGTTAATAATGAACTCCATTTTTCTATGGTCTTCAAGTAAAAATTCTATAGATTCTTGCTTGTTCATCAACAAAAAATCTCTGAACCCTTCTTTAATTCTTTCCGTTATCGTCGAAATAAAGATTTATTAGCTGTTCGCATTTAGAAGGACTTAAGTGAGGAATAAACATGGATGTTGTTCTATTCAAAGGAACTTTGCAAAATGCAGAGATATCATTTGGTCTACTAACAAAGAAAAAAGTTTTAGCTTTTGAGAAAGGCGGTAAATACCTTTTTCCGAAGGATAAAAGTAGCAAAGTTATTGAACTGCCAGAAGAAATAGACTTGGCAAAAATAAAGAAAACTACCAAAGAGACAGATAAAGCTTTAGAGATTTATCTTAATCATCGAGATCTAGTCGCAACAACTTTTGGTGGTCTTCTGATTGAATATTATATTAAAGAAAAAGTAAACTTAGAGACCCTTCTTGAAGGATTGGATGAAGAGGGTAAGAATTTCATACAACCTATTTATGATCAAATTCTAAAAGTAGCTTTTTACAAGCGTGGAGCAACATTTCCTGACTATTTCAAGGAAGCGAAAGTTATAACTCGTTATGCTATGATGGACCTCGAATTGGTTTTTGGAACCTTAGTGAAAGATTTTGGAAGTTTTCTTTTCAAAGAATCTAAACCAGTTTCCATTTTTCCATTGCGCTACTCTACACGTGAAATCACTGAAGAAGACTTAGACAAAATGGAAGAGTTACATGCTAAGAAAATTGAACAATGGTTGAAGTGGAGGAAGGTTCTTAGAAAATCAGAGTTCATCTATAATTTCATGATTCATTGGGTTTTTCAAGTACTTGAAAAGCTCTATCCTGAAGATCAAGAAGCAATAAAAGAAACTATTGAGGATGCAGAGAGAATAGAACTGTTCAGCAACCCAGATGTTTTAACAGCAATTCAAACAGGTCAAGATTTTGAAGCAGAGGACTTTGCACAAGTTAGTATGAATAAACATCTCTTGTATTATTACTCTATGCAATATACTTTCGATGAGAAAGTTTTATCCTTCAAGAAATACAAACAAACACCAAGTTTTGGATATCAAGACATTTTCATATCAATGGCTAACTTCTACGCTTCAATGCCGTTATTCTCAAATTTCAATCCACTGTTCTCTATGATTACAGGGGGTTTGATTGAATGGATAGACCAGAATCTAATTTTCCAAGCAATGCGTGGAAATCAACAAATGGATCCATATAATATTATTCCAAATGCTCTAACATTCATTCTTTCTGTTGTTGGATCTCAAACTAAAAAACTCAAAGAGAAGAAGTATATCTTGATTAAAACTATACAGAAACTACTTACTCCAGAGAAACTAAAAGAAGGTCTTTCTTGGGTTAAACAGTCTCAGATAGCTTTTCAAGGAAAAGATCCAGAGAAGTTTTCAACAGAAGTAACTGACGAAGAAGTAACTGAAAAACTGAAAGAAATAGCTGAAAAAGCTAAGGAGTATATCAAAGAACTAAAAGTTGCTCCAGTGAAAAAGAAAGAATTCAATCTACTGATTGACGAGCTTGCGATTGTTGATAAAACTTATGAAGAAATGAAAGACTCGAGAGACAAATATCTTCTTGTTGATGCTAAATACAAGAAGAAATTAACAGACTTTCAGAAAGATTTCATTCTGTCATTACAGCTGTTTGAGAAGGATAAAGAAATCTTAAATGAAATCGCAAAACTATTCGAGTTTTTCAATCACTATACTATAGTAGGGAATACTACTGCTCTATTTGGATTTGCTATAATGTTGTGGATGATTACAATATCCAAACAAGGATCTCTTGAATGGTTGAAAATTGAAGAACCTACAAGTATTAAACCTAAAGAAGAAAGCAAAACTCTAGCTCGAATATGCATTAGATATAATACAATTCTCCAAGGTTTCTTAATTAAAGGATATCCTCTTATAGAAACAACTGCTCCAACTACAATTATTCAAGCAACCCAAAATCTGAGTGAATTGTTACTTGCTAAAGATACAGCTAAGGAGAAAAAACACCCCATCTATTCAGAAATGCTCAAAAATCTCAAGAGCATTTACTCCTAATTTTTTCTTTTCCGCACAAATAAAAGATTTATTAATCGCACTCTACTTGCTCATTCAATGGCACTCCATTATATAGCAGAACTAGCAATTAGGATACTGATTATCTATGCTGGAATTGCAGGTGGTTTCCTCCTTCAAAAATGGTCTAAAGCTGAAAAAGCTGGTAAATGGCTGTTGTTTGCGGGTATTAACATTCTTACTCCTGCACTTCTAATTGTTGTTTTTCTAGATATGGATACAGGCTCATTAACTAGCCTTAATTGGTGGTTTATCGTACTAGTTACCACTCTAGGTATGGGATTCTCAATGATTTTGGACTGGTTAATGATTCGAAAGAAAAAGAAGGATCTACCTTGTCAAACAATTGGTGCTGAGATAAGTACTACAGGTTTTATGAATGCACTGTTCTTTCCGTTTCCAATTATAATCGGTATTATGTCAGGAGATATGCTCGCAGAAGGTTTGCTCGCGGCGTCTCTGTATCTTATAGTTCAAACATTTTATCGAAATACAATTGGTGTATATCTTGGATTGCATTTTGGTTCTACTGAGGAAAAATCGATTTGGAAAGTAGTTAAAGGATTGTTACTATTTCCTCCAACAATTGGAATGGCAATTGGGTTGATTCTTAGATTTTCTCTAGGACAGCTTACTATAGCTCACCATTTTGTTGATTTTGTAAAAAACAATGTTACAGAACTAACAAATCTGAATCAAGTTTCCTTAGGCTTCTTCTCGATTGGAGATCATTTAGCGGTGGTTATTTTCCAAGATATATCAATGGTAATAATGCTAGCTCTGGTTGGATTAAGCTTCAAATTACCTAAAAAGAAGGAGTGGAAGGAAGTTGCGTTAGTAAGACAATCTATCGCTAGATTTGGTGGAGGGTTGTTAGTGGTTTTAATACTCTTTTTCTTGCCAATTCCTGCAGGTATGATTATAGCGATGACTATTCAGAGTTTAGCTCCACCAGCTGTTGCCAACACAGCATTTGCAAAGTATTTCAATTTGGATGAAGTGGTCACAAGTCGTTCAATCGCTTTACTAACCTTAATCGCTCTTGCAGTTCTGCCTTTTGAAATAGTCTTACTGGTTTGGTATATGGGTTAATTTGTGTTCAAACACATCATTTTATAAGTTACCTTTTTCTTGAGCTGTTAGCGTTTATTACGGTAGGAAAAGCTCAATGACAAAGGATATTATTATTCGATTTGTTGGTAGTGCGGGAGACGGTCTAGTGTCCTTAGGGAACCTTTTCAGCAAAATCCTAAAAAAACATAATTTCAATGTTCTTGGATTCAGAAGCTATCAATCTGTTATTCGAGGTGGATATAATGAATATCAGATTCGAGCATCAACTGACGAGGTACTTTCCATAGGAGAAGAAGCGGACATCATCGTTCTATTGAACAAATCCGTTGCAGCTATTCACAGAGTACGTGTAAATAAGGATGCAATGGTTATTTATGATAATGATTACATCAATTTAGATGAGCTCGATTATCCTGAAGATATTCAGAAACTACCAATTCCTTTAGCTAATATTACTAAAGATATATCGAAATTAAAAGTCTTGAAGAACATAGTAGGTTTTGGAGCGATAAGCCAAATATTAGGGTTAGATGAAACTTTAATCAAAGAGGTAATTGTTGAGCAATTTGGTCATAAGGGAGAAGAGGTTGTTTTCACAAATTTTGAAGCTCTGGAGAAGGGAGATAAATTTGCAACAGAAAACAAGTGGCCGATAAAATGGGAAAAGCACAAATACGAAAAAGCTCAGCAGATGATTATTACTGGAAACGAAGCTTTAGCTCTTGGGATGATTTCAGCTGGCCTAAAGTTCTATTCTGGCTATCCAATGACTCCTGCCACTTCCATTGTTCATTATCTGACAAAACATCTTCCTAAACTTGGGATGATTGTCAAACAAACTGAAGATGAAATTGCTGCTATAGGCATGGCGATTGGTGCTGCTTACTGTGGAGCTCGTGCAGCAACTGGTACATCTGGTGGAGGTTTTAGCCTTATGTCTGAGCTAGTTGGAATGGCAGGGATCGAGGAAATACCGCTCGTGGTAATCAATTCACAGCGAGCAGGTCCGTCAACTGGTATGGCAACTAAAACAGAACAAGCAGATCTTTTCCAAGCTTATGGAATTAGTCAAGGAGAATTTCCAAAGGTTATCTTGGCTCCAAGTTCAGTTATTGAAGCGTTCAATGTTGGTGTTGATGCTGTTGAAATAGCTGAGAAATATCAAGTTGTTGTTATAGTTTTATTAGACTTATATTTATCTGAACACATTGCAACAGTAAGAAAATTTGATTTAGAGCGGAAGAACTCAAGGTTTGCAATTTTGGACAAACCTTCTGAAGACTATATTAGATACAAGATTACCAAAACTGGTGTATCACCAAGAACTCTTCCTGGAACCAAAAATGGGGTGTTTTTCACTGGTTCAAGTGAAAGAAATGAAAGCGGTACATCTATTGCATCCACATTAGCAGGATTACCTGAAACACTTCCAATAAGAGAGGAAATGGTTAAGAAACGAATGCGTAAGCTGGAGTATATTTTAGAGGAACTTGAAAAACCAAAAATTTACGGAGAAAAAGAAGCATCAATAACTTTAGTCTCATGGGGTTCAACAAAATATATACTTAGAGAAGCAATCAAATTACTAAAAGCAGAAGGTATTGAAGCTAATCAATTACATATAAAGGCTATTAATCCATTTCACAAAACAGAAGTAAAAGAGATTCTAAGCAATGCGAAGGAAGTCCTTTGTGTTGAGCAGAATTTTACAGGTCAAATGAATGACTATATTCGAATGAAAACTGGTTTTGACATCAAGCACAATCTAAGACGATGGGATGGAGAACCAATAGTCCCGTCACAAATTATTGCGAAAGTTAAAGAGGTGTTAAATATTGAGTGAAGAATTCAACTTTACAATTAAAGATTATGAGAGTAATTTCAAACCTACGTGGTGTCCTGGATGTGGGAATTTCTCCCAATGGAGAGCTATTAGGCAAGCATTAATTGAATTAGAGATTCCACCAGAGGAAGTTGTTGCGGTAAGCGGTATAGGCTGTTCTTCACACATGCCAAACTTTCTGAAAGTCTATGGTCTTCAAACAGTACATGGGAGAGGAATACCTGTTGCTACAGGAATAAGACTAGCAAATCCGAAACTTACAGTTTTAGTTTATGGAGGCGATGGTGACATATATGGTATCGGAGGAAACCACTTCTTGCATGCATGTCGAAGAAATGTAGACATTATTACAATTGTGTCCAATAACTTCGTCTATGGTCTAACAACTGGACAAGCAAGTGCAACAACACCTGTAGGCACTATAACAAGAACTACTCCAAGAGGATCGATAGAAAATCCACTTAATCCAATCGCAACTGCGATTTCAGCTGGAGCCACTTTTGTTGCTAGAGCTTTTTCAGGTGATCTTAAACATCTTTCTTATATTATCAAAGAAGCGATTGATCACAGAGGTTTTGCATTTGTTGATGTATTTAGCCCATGTATAACTTTCAATCGAAATCAAACTTTCAACTATTTCAGAGAAAGAGTTTACAAAGTTGATGATACAGATCATGATAAAGAAGACTTCTATGCAGCTTTAGATCTTTCAAACCAAAAATTCATCAAAGATAATCTGCCCATTGGTATCTTCTATCAAATCGAACACAAAACAACCTATGAAGAGAGAGATTTCACTCTCAATCAAGGTGTTATTCCTGCTCACGCACCTTTGGATTTGAGCAAAGAACAAATCGATATTATAACCAAGGAGTTCTACTGAATGTTCTTTCTAGAACTAAATAAGAGGGAAAATAATGAAAATAAGTAAGCAAGAAATAACTAAGATAAGTATTTCAGTAGTATTACTGGTTACAGTTATAGCACTTACCATGAGCTTTGCTCAAGGTACAGTTGCAGGTGAAAAACAGGAAGCATTGCATGAAGCTACACTTCACTGTTTCTACGATAATGGCACTAATCAATATACAACACAAGTTAATTTTACATTTGAATTGTTCAATGGAACAACGTTTCCTGAAGTAATAGAAACATATGATTTGGGAGATAATCTTACATTGTGGTTAGCTTATGCACCCAAAGTACAGATAGGATATAACAAACAGCTGGTTATTAGAGCATCTATAACGGATGCAATGAACCAAACTGTAAATCCTGTTCCAACTATTGGTAATTTCAGTGTTGAAATTTCAAGTAGTATCGAAGATGGGCTTGATCTAATATTACCCGCTTCTTCTTTAGAAACAGATTATAAAGACCAGAAGTGGATGATTTTTTCGTTACGATTACCATATAAATCCAATGCTGTTCTATCATTATTGTTTGTAGTGGGAGTTTTATGGGTATTGGAAACCATACCACTTGTAGCTACAAGTTTAATGATTCCGGTTATAGGTGTTATTGCTTTAAATCTGAGTGCAAAAGGTCTACTTGCTCCTTTTGCAGAACCAGTAATATTTCTGTTCTTAGGAGGATTCATTATCTCCAAAGCTATGAATAAGACAGGTTTGGATAAGTGGATTTCACTTAACATTGTAAGAATTAGCCCAAATAAACCCAAAATTCTTATGCTTCTAATGATGGTTGCTACCGCCTTTCTGTCTATGTTTATGAGTAACACAGCAACAGCAGCAACTATGATTCCTATTGCAGTCGCAGTAACGGATAAGCTCAAAGTTAACAAAGAGATTGATGAAGAAAAAATAGACAAGTATGGTAAAGCTCTGATTTTAGGTATAGCTTATAGTGCTTCACTTGGAGGCATAGGCTCTGCCATAGGAACTCCTGCGAATCCAATTGCAATTGCGTTATTATCTCAATATGCTGGTGTAACTATTAGTTTTAGTCAATGGTTTATTTTTGGATTACCAATTGTTATTCTAATGTTACCTCTAATCTGGCTCTATCTTTGGTTTGTGTACAAACCTGAAGTGCCAAAAGAGAGCATATCAGATGCTAAAACTGCAGTAAAGAAAGAGTTAGATAATATGGGTCATCTAAAAAAGAAGCAAATCTATGTGCTTCTTGTATTTCTTTTAGCATTAATTCTATGGTTCTTGGAAGGAACAATAAAGAAGTACCTATTTCCAACATTCTCTTCTTCAATTGTCGCAATAATTGCAGCTTTCCTTCTGTTTGTTCCAGCAATATTTGATAAAAGTTTAGTACTCAAAGGAAATGATATAAACGATTTGAATTGGAATGCTATCCTAATTTTTGGAGGAGGATTAACTCTGGGTGTTATTCTTACAGAATCGGGTGCAGGAGATTTAATAGCATATTCTTTAGAAGGAATTGGTATTTCTAGTGGTATAGTGTTCATTGCATTAATAGCAGTAGTTAGTATTATTTTGACATTCATGGCGTCGAATACGGGATCAGCGTCAATACTTGTCCCCTTGGTTATACCTTTAGGATTGCTCTTCAAAATAGATCCTGTGCTATTGGCGGTTGTTGCAGCAATAGGTTCAAGTGTTGATTTCATGCTACCTCAAGGTACGCCTCCAACCATGATTGCCTATAGTACTGAGAAATATGAAGTCAAAGAAATGGTTAAAGTAGGATTTCTTGTAGATATCTTTGGTTTATTGTTGATAGCCTTTGTACTACCTTTCTTCTGGAGAGCTATAGGGATTGTATACTTCTAATCCCCCTTCTTCTCTTTTTCTTTAATCAATGTCCATTTCAGTTTTTGTTGGCTCTGGTACTTTCTTTGGCCACCAATTCCATTTCTCAGCGAGTGACATTATAGCTGGAACAAGAATGGTTCTAATAATGAAAGTATCAATGAGTACAGCAATACAGAGCATAAAACCGAATTGATTTAATACCATCTCTTTGGATAGCATTAATCCACTGAAGGCTATTGCCATTATGATTCCTGCGTATGATATGACATTTCCCGTTTTATACAACCCTTTGTGAATTGAAGCTTTTTCTGTGAATCCCTTATCTCTGAATTCCGAGATTCTGGAAAGTAGGAATATGTCGTAGTCAAGTCCTAATCCAATAATTATAGTGAAAGACATGATAGGAACAAGCCAGTAAAGAGCTGTTACTCTCTGCAGTGCAGGTACAATCGTATGGAAAGTCGCTGTTTCAAAAACAAGGATGCTCAACCCGTATATCCAAGAGAGAGTCAACCCTATTGTCAATATTAATCTTAAGGGTATGAATACTGAGCGAAACATTAGTGCTATGATAATATAGACTACTAGTATTGTAATAATAATCATCAGTGGGAAGAGTTTGTAAACTGCATCGATTGCATCTATCATAAACGCTGAACCAGCTGCTAGATAGATTGCGTATCCATAGATTTCTTCAACCTCATCTATGATTGATCGAGTTGCTTTTACCCACTCCTCTGCATTATCTCCCCATGGATCAAATGGTGTGTTTATACTGATTGTGGTTGTAGAATTATCAGAATTTGTATTTATTTCGAAGATTTGTCTATACATAGCTCCTTCTGAAGTGTAGTATTCAGAATAAGAATCATTCAAGAATTTTCTAGCGTAAGAATAAGGCACATACGTTCCAGCTAAACAAACAATCGACGTGAAACTCTCTATATCAACATCTGTATCCGTTACAAGCCTTTCTAGTATTAAACTGGCATTACTGAAGAATTCCGTGGAATGAAGCCCATTAGTCTGATTGGTTTTGATTATCAGATAGAAAGGAAGCATTTGACCTGGACTGAAGTCTTCTTTGAATGCTGTATAAGCTAAGTCTGAATCTGATCCCCTCGGAAGTATCTGAAGGAAGTCTATAGACCGTTGAAACTTGAATACTTGAATTGATACTGGGATTGCGATAATAATAATAGCAATGATTAGAAATGGAGCATATTTTGTAGAAAACCTTCCTATTTTATACCATATACTTTTTAGTTGATCAGCAATTTCTCTCTCTTTGACATCCTCTTTCTCATCTTTTTTCTTTCTGCTCAATTTCTTGTATAAAGTGAATTTCTTGAAGAAATTTTCAAATGTCAGGAGAATTGCTGGAGTAAACGTAAGATTTACTCCTAGTGTTATGAATATCGTTACTGCTGCTCCAAGACCTATAGTTGAAAGAAGCTCTAATGGGAAGAAAATGAGTCCCATGTAGCAAACTATGAGGATTAATCCTGACACAGTAATAGTATGTCCTGCGTTTTTGCTCATTATTAGAACAGATTCTGAAACAGATTTCTTTTTCAGAATTTCTTCTCTATATCGAGTGAGTAGGAATAAAGAATAATCAATGGAAAGAGCAATCACCAAAGACATCATTACACTGGGAACAAATGAAAATATGTCCCAAACAAGAGCTAGTGGGTACATGATAAGAAAAGAAGCTAGGATACTAATTCCCATAGACGCTATTGGAATAATCATTAGTTTAAGACTTCTTAGAACAAAAGCGAGAACTACTAAAGCTATTGGAAGAACAATCATATCCATTTTTGTCAGATCCTCTGCAGTAGCTGCTTGCATGTCAATGTACATTACATAGAAACCTGTTAGATAAACATCATAATCTTCTGTAGTTGCGAGTTTTTCTATTTCTTCTCTAAGAAACTGAACAAATGTACCGATGACATCTCCCTCTTCTGGATATTCAAATTCAATGTTGATAATCATAGACTTTTCTTCTGAGGAAATCAATGCTGATGCATAAGAACTAAGATTTGCATCTACTAACACATAATAGTTCAGTATAGATACAATATACTGATTGAACTCAGAGCTAGTAATGTCTGTTTCAATATCTGAACAGAAAGTTTCAGTTTGAGCGTTAATTATACTGACATTGTCCTCTCTCATTCGTAGAATAATAACCACACTTGTTTGGTTAACATATTCTGGGAACTCTTCCGCAAGAACTGCATCAGCGATAACGCTTGGAGAATCTTCAGGTGCTTCAAAATGAGATGAGGTTTCATCTAAAAATCTTGGACCTAACCATGCGCCTACTCCGAGAATAACTAGCCAAAGAAGAATAATTACTATCTTGTATTTTTCAAGGAACTTATGATATCTCTCAATGAAGCCCATCTGTTTCAAGCAAATAATAATGCATAAAGGGTATTTAAAATTTACACTCTAAAATTATGATTATAACAAATCATAGATTCATGTAAACATTATTAAAATGATAATTCAATTTATTTCAAATTAATAAGTGGCTTTTAAATGGAAAAAAAGAAATTTGAACTTGATGATTTGTTTTCGTTCAAAAGGGTAATGACTACAAAGATTTTACCAGAAAAGACGATTCTATTTGAAGAACAAACGATGAATCAAAAAGAAAATAAGTACAATTCTGCAATTTACACAATTATGGATCAAGAACCCATTCAATTTACAAGCGG
The DNA here is from genome assembly GCA_021399395.1 of Candidatus Heimdallarchaeota archaeon. Lineage (GTDB taxonomy): Archaea > Asgardarchaeota > Heimdallarchaeia > Heimdallarchaeales > Heimdallarchaeaceae > UBA460. Next base: position 1,863 of record JAAFKJ010000017.1, on the reverse strand, counting down.
TCTATCACAAGATAAGAGTATGAAACTTTCTCCTCAAAAAGACAGAATCGCTTTTCTTTCTGCTCGAGGTGGAGACAAAGCCAAACCTCAAATTTTCATAATGCCAGTTGCTGGGGGTGAAGCTCTCCGATATACAAATATGAAAGATGGTGTAGGTGAATTTAATTGGTCATTAGATGGCACTAAAGTTGTTTTTACACACCGAGTAAATCTTGAAGAGCAAGAAGATGAAAATAAGAAAGATGATGAGAAGAAAGAGAAACTTTCTGATCTTGATGCTAAAATCAAGAATTTGAAAGAGCAAGAAAAAGAGCAAGAAAAATTAGATCCTCGAGTTATATCAAAGATTGTTTATAGAAAAGGAACTAATTTTCTGGATGATAGACTAAGTCATGTCTACATTCTAGATTTAGATTCAAAGGAAACGACAAGAATTACAAGTGGCTCTCTAAATTATCTCAGTCCATTTATCGGTTCTAACAATGAAAAAATATTTGCTGTAAAGCCCCAGGAAAAAGGTCAATTAAACGACTTGTATGAATTTGAAATACTTGAAATTGATATTGAATCGAAAGAAGAGAAAGTACTACGAGTTGCTACAGGTTTCGGATCAGCAATCAGTTTATCTCCAGATGGTAGGTGGCTCGTCTATAATACTTTAATAAACGTAGAATTTCCTTCGACTGAAAACAGCCATCTAAAATTATACAATACTTCAACAGGATTGGAGAAATGGGTAAGTGAAACTATAGATAATCATTCCTTTTCACCCATATTTGACGCAGAATCTACCTATTTGTATTTCATTTCAGATGAATGGGAAAGAAATACTGTTTATAGATTCAATATTGAAAGAGAAACCTTAGAAAAAATCTATGGTGGAGATTCATTAATTAATTCATATGATGTAGATAGTACACAGGGTATAATCGCAATTAGTGTTTCAACTAAAGAAAATATTTCAATCCTACAAACTTATGATTTCGTCTATAAGGAGCTAAAGACTCTATGGAAATCAAATGAAGAATTTCTTAAGGAAAAAGTGATAGCTGAAACAGAAGAAATTAGATATAAAGGACATGACGATGTGGAAATTCAAGGATGGATTGTTAAGCCACCAGGTTTTGATAAAAGTAAAAAATACCCACTAATTCTAGAGATGCACGGTGGTCCTCATGCAACTTGGAGTCCTTACGAAATTTCAATGTGGTTTGAGTATCAGTATTTTGCTTCACAAGGGTATGTAATCTTTTATTGTAATCCACAGGGTTCAAGTGGTAGAGGGTATGATTTCAGATATATCATAAAAAACTGGGGAACTAAACCAGAACAAGACATCTTGAAAGGCGTAGATCAAGTAATTGAACGTGGTTATACTGATAAGGAGAATCTGTTCATTACAGGTGGTTCCTATGGAGGATACATGACCGCTTGGATTATAGGGCATGATACACGTTTCAAAGCAGCTGTACCTCAACGAGGAGTCTACAATTGTGTCAGTTTCTGGGGAACAACAGATGTTACCCAATTGATGAAAAATGAACTAGGTGCTTATCCTTGGGAAGATATGAAGTCTCTGTGGGATCTTTCACCTATTGCTTATGTTGACAAAGTAAAGACACCTACAAGGATAATTCATTCTGAAACAGATTTTAGAGTTCCAATACATCAAGGAGAAGAATACTTTTCATCCCTCCTAAAAGTAGGTGTTGAAGCAGAATTAATTAGATATCCTGAGGAAGGACATGAATTAAGCAGATCAGGAAAACCCAAACATGTGAAGGATAGATTAGCGAAAATAGTTGAGTGGTTTAACAAGTATAAAACTGAATGAAATCATTCAATTGTTTTTTTTACTTCTTT
>JAAFKJ010000116.1 GCA_021399395.1 Candidatus Heimdallarchaeota archaeon | reverse complement strand
TAACAATAGGACAATATCTTAAACCTCCAAGTTCAGATCTGGAAATTGAGGAGTTTGTTCATCCAGATTTATTCAAACAATATGAAGAAAAAGCATATGAACTGGGTTTTCAATTTGTTGCATCAGCACCTTTTGTTCGAAGTTCCTTCAATGCTGAAGAAGCAGATTTCTTACTAGCGGACTAACTTTTCAAACTCAGAGAAAGTGTTGGGGTTTAATATTAGAGAATTCTATTAATATTATTGTGATAATCATAAGCGAGAAGAATGAAGAAATAGTTTTAATCTGCTTAAACTGTGGAGCTACAGCTAGATTTTCATGTGAGGAATGTGAGAAACCCCTTTGTGGTAGGTGTATAAGTAGGGAAAAAAAAGATCTGGTTTCTAAAGTAGTACTGCCAGCAGGATTATGTAATAGTTGTTCTAAAAAAAGAGGAGAGAAATTTTCAACTGGAGAAATTAATACATTATCTGAATCTATTTCAAGATACGTAAATCCAATCCTTTCAGGACCAAAACGTGATGAAAAAATACAATGATCTTAACAGTTGTATAAGATTCTTAGTTAGAAGGTTGTTTTAAACCAAGAATGAATTTAAAAGAATACATTCCTGGAAGATATTTTTAGAAGCGAAGAAAAAACTTAAAATAAGAAGCATGTGGCAATATAGTAGAATAAGGGGCACTAGCTCAGCTTGGTTAGAAACTGCAAGGTTGCGTACCTTGCAATTAAGAGGCGCTCGGCTCATATTTTTTATGAGTCAAAACTGAGAAACCGATTGGTCGATGGTTCGAATCCGTCGTGCCCCACCACCTTTCTATACACAAGCTTTCTCCATCCAATTTACACCATTCTTCCATTTTTTACGTATTTTGGAAATTATATTTTTCTCACTTTTCACTAGGATAAGTGGCATTACTTCTGCTTCTAAAATAGATAAAACGTTTAAGTACAGCGGATTATGGTCACAAAACAAAGTTAATTCATTTAGATTCAAATTTTCTTTTGAAGTATTTTTATTTCGAATATTGGTAAAAGCTGGAAGAACTTCTATTTTTCTCTCTAAAACTTTAGTTGATCCTTTTAACACCTCATATTGAAACAACCATTTACCATTAGAACTCACTTCTACTGAGTTCACTTTTATGCTCAATCCTCTTTTAACAAATTTATTACTTAGAACCATGTTGTCAATAGGAATTTGAAGTTTCTTCTCCAAATATTCTATTACTGATTTACTAAACTCCTTCCAAACCTCATTATATTCAAAGAGCAAAAATATGAATAATTTCATCATTACTTCTCTATTTTCCCCCCTTAACAGATTGAAAGCAATTGCTGGTTTCGAAATCAGAATATCAATCACATCATTTATTTCTTCTATGTGCCCTATCTTCTCTCTGATTCTTTCTATATACATCCTTCTCGCTTCCTTCCCTTTCTCTCCTGCTCTTCTACCATCTGCTCTACAGAATCTAAACTTCAACTCTGGATATCTTTTTGCTGATTTCCCTGACTTAATAGCAATAGGAAAAGTTGAGAGTATGTTGCGATCTAATAATCTATTCTTACTAAAGATTTCATAAAAATCCATTTTAATATTCAGATATGGATTTTCCACTGAATCGAGTTTTTCATCATCTCCAAATATTCTTACTGGTCTTCCTTCTTCATCCAGAAAAACAAGTGCACGAAGAGTATCTCCCTGTTCAAACAAGTTCTTTCGAAGTTTTAACCATGTATTCCCTTTTAACAGATACAGCAAACCAAATAGAAAAGAGTATTCAGGATTTGCTTTCACTCTCTTCTCGTAATCTTCCTCTGCAAAATCATCTGATTGTATTTCTTCCAAGAAGCTTAGCACTTCGTTATCGTTATTTGAAAACAGTTTCTTGTATGCTAACTCTTTTGCTTTACTCATTTTTAAGTTGTCATTTCTACTTATCTCTCTCAGTTTGCCAAAGAAAGGTAATTTCCATAAATAGTTAGTAATATAGGGTATTGCTGAATAGCGTTGTTGATTGTACTCTAACCACTCTCTTACTGGTGATATCTCTTCTGAAGCTATTTCGCTGCACACAAACGTCCTACCATCTTTGAGTTTTTCAAAAGAGACAAAGTTTTCTTTGTTGGTAAGATAATTAAAAATCTCATAGAGTATATCGTTATAGTTGGTAAGTATAACTTTGATATACTCATCAGAGGATAACTTCTCTTTGATCCTACAGTTTCTTCCTTGCGAGATAGTTTGGAAGATATTATTCAGTTGATCATACGGTGCAGGATTAAACTTTGGGTCGTTCTTTTTCATTTTCTTTAGTAAATTTCTAGAGTAGCCCTCAATCGCTACAATATATTCTCCTTTCTTATTTCGTGTTGGTTTGAAAGTGAATATCTCCCCAAAAATACGTATTGTTTGCTTCTTTTTGTCAATTAGATCAATATGTTTTACCACTTTTCTATCTTCACCTAAGGTAAGTCCATTTTGAATCAGGGCTATTAATCTATGATTATCCTTAGCTGCTTTAATGAGCTTTCTTGCCAATTGTTTTGCGTTTGGGAATCCATTTCTTTCTATTCCAAATATCAAATCATGAGTATATTTTTGGACTTTCATTTTTCCTAGAAAATTATTTCCTATTGCATCATAGTAGTAAGTATAACGCCTAAACAGAGCGCCAGCAAAGTCTATGCTCTGTAAGACAGTAAATCCTGCTTGTTGCAAAGAATCCTGTAATTTCCTATCTGTGCGTCTGTTAGCTAAATTGAAAACTGACTTGTGCAATGGATCAGCAATGTTCTTGTAGTTTTTACATATCACATAACTATTACCACACTTCTGTTCTACAAACCATAATTCAAACTCCTCTTGATTGAGTAAAACAAAGTAAGAATCAAATCCTGAGGATACACTTGTCTTAAATCTAGAAAAGTTTGAATGAACTATCTGCTTTATCTCGTTATCGGATACATATTGTCTTTGCCTTAGTTTATCTTGGTTACAATTGATTTTCATCCAAACGTTTTGGAAGAATTCATGCATAGAACCGTAATCAAAACCCAGAACAGTTTTATCAAAATCAGCCATACAAGCAAGGTATATTGTAAAAACTCTTGCTTCTTCATAAAATAACCCATATTTTTTTTCTATTTTATCAGTAATATCAGAACCGTATTTATCGAAGAAATCTCTGGTAATATCCCGTTTATAATCCCTATCGAGATCCTTACCAAATAAATCCAGTTTTCTATATGAATCATAAATCTTTTGAGAGAATCTCAAGTTTTCTCTAAAAATGTATTCGCCAAAGGAAATTCCTTTTTGGTTTTTGAATATCGATTTCAAATCTTTGATATTTCTCTTCCATTCAGTTAAATTGGTTTTATTGTTTAGAACGTCTTTAATTAAGTCTAGATTGGGAAAAAACAATGATTTAATCAGATCTGCAAACAATCTGTCATTATCAGCGAGAGAACCATACTTCTTTTCTGTTAGGTTCAGTAGGACATCCCAAGAGATATTGCTGTGAAACTCGATACTTTCTAAATGTATTCGTTTGGAATTATTGACACTATAACTGGAATTATCCTTCTTTGTTTCTTCAAGGAACTGTGTCTTGTTCTGTTTCTGGAGTTTAGTAATTGTTTTTTTAGTTTTATTTATCAGCTGTAGAACTTCTCGTATTTCTCCTTTCATCTCTTCAATTTCTCTTGCTTTGGATAGTTCATTGTCAGTTATTTCAGTTTCAATCTCTGTGTTAATCTAAATCACCCTTAGAAAATTTATAGAGTTCAGAATGCATTCAAAATATAATGAGCAAAATGGTATAAAAACTCGGATAAGTTCGAATCCTTCATGTCCCACCAAAAATTGTTCTAACCACAATTCTTTATTATGGTTCCCGTTATTGTCTTTAATTGTCTATTGGTGATTTAATTGGATTCAGCATTTATACAGATTGTAGATGATATTCGTTCACTTAAAATTCAAGGTGCGACTAATATTGCTATTGAGGGCGTCAATGCCTTTTCTTCACTAGCAGAGCGTCTTGAAGTTGCTTCCATAGATAACATGTTCAAGGAATTAGAGGAAGCACGTCAAGCTTTGGCAACAGCAAGAGCTACTGAACCAGCATTAAGAAATGGTTTAAGATATATTGTTTACAATCTTCACGATAAAGCTTCTACAATTCAGGAGGCAAGAGAAGTAGTAAAATCCTTTGCAGAAGAATACATTAATCTATTAAAGGAATCAAAACGAAAAGTTATCCAATATGGTGCTCATCGAATAAAGAAGGGGAGTACCATCATGACTCATTGTCATTCATCTTTGTCTACTGGCATCATTTTAGAGGCACATAAACAAGATAAAGACATTAGAGTTTACTGTACTGAGACACGTCCTCGTTATCAAGGACGTATAACAGCAAAAGAACTTGTAGATGCAGGAATTACTACAACTCAAGTTGTAGACAGCGCTATGAGATGGGTAATGAACAGACACGATGTAGATATCATAATTACTGGTGCAGATTCTATAACTAGTCAAGGTACAGTCATCAATAAGATAGGAACAAGATTATTAGCATTGGCTGCCCGTGAAATGGATATTCCATTTTATTCGGCGATAAATCTCTTGAAATATGATCCAGAAACAAGTATAGGAAAACTATCTGAGATAGAAATGCGAGAAAGTGAAGAGATATGGGAAAATCCTCCAAAAGGACTCAATTTCCTTAATCCAGCATTTGAAACAGTATCGCATGAGCTTATAGATGGAATCATATCTGAAGCTGGAGTCTTTTCACCAGCAGTTGTATATCTTATAGTCAAACAAGAATATCCATTCATGGTAATGAATGATGAAATGATATAATTATGATTAAATTATGAGGTAATAAATTATGAAAGATAAATATGAAGAATTATTAGTCGCTCGCTACTATGTCGAGCATGTTAAGTCAGTTGAAGTGGCTGCAGAAGAAATATGTGACGAAGAAAGTGTTGGTACATGGACCAAGCTTACTACAATTGAAAACACAGAAATTGATATCATCCCTAGGTTAAGAGCAGAGATTTTGGATACCAAAATCATTGGTGACCATGATGGATATCAGAGTGGAGAAGTATTAATTGGGTTTAAAACAGAAACTTTTGATACTGAAGCAGGAATTACTAGCATTTTATCCATGCTAGCTGGTAATCTTTTTGGTTTGGGTGCCCTTCGCAATATACGATGGTTGGATGTTGAATTTCCTCGTAGTATTGCTGAAAACTTTCCTGGACCAAAATTTGGTGTTGAAGGGGTTCGTAAAATCTTAGGAACTGACAAAGGTGAATTTCCAAATCGTCCTCATGTAGGAACTATTGTTAAGCCAAAGATGGGTTTGACTGCTAAAGAATGGGCCACAGTAGCTTATGAAGCAGCAATAGGTGGTGTAGACTTTATCAAAGACGACGAAAATCTAAGCAATCAACCATTCTGTCCAATATCCGATAGAACAGTTGCCGTATTAGAAAAGATGGATCAAGTAAAAGAAGAAACAGGAAGAACTGTAATCCATGCAGTAAATGTAACAGCTAAACATGATGTTATGTGGAGAAGAATAGAAGAAGCTATAGACAATGGAGCAAAATGTCTTATGATAGACGTTATTCTCACCGGATTTCAAGAATTGGCTCAAATGGCAGCTGATCCCAGTATTAAAGTACCTATTCATGTTCATAGAACTATGCATGCAGCTTTTACTCGTAACCAGAGACACGGTATTTCTATGTTACCAGTTTCTAAGATAGTTCGTATGGTTGGTGGCGATCAGCTTCACATAGGATCATATGGTCAAGGTAAAATGGATACAGAATTAGATCTTGAGCTTCAAATCAAAGATGCTATGCTTAATCCTATGTATGAATTTAAACAAACCTTTCCAGTTGCATCTGGCGGTCTATATCCTGCTAAAATACCTAACTTGGTAAAACATGGTGGTAATAACCTCATCATTCAAGCTGGAGGAGGAATTCACGGTCACCCTGATGGAACTCGTAAAGGTGCTATGGCTATGAAACAAGCTCTAGATGCTACTTTGAAAGGTATATCACTTGATGAATATGCAAAAGATCATGTCGAACTAGCCAAATCTCTTGAGAAATGGGGTAAGTAAATAATACCCATTCACTTCTACTTTTTTACATTATTTTTAAAAACAAGTTTAAACAGAATATTCAATAATGAAGTAATGCCATAAAATACATTTAATTTGTTTTAATAATGTTTTACCATTTACAAGTTTGGAAAACAACAAATAGAACAAAAAGATTAAAAACAAAGGTTTGAACAAAAAATGTAGTTGAAAATACGCCAATAGTCTAGCGGTAGGACTTCAGCCTTCCAAGCTGGGAACCCGGGTTCAAATCCCGGTTGGCGTACCAACAACAAGAACAAACGCTCGCGTAGTCTAGTTGGTAGGACTCAGCCCTGCCACGGCTGGAACCCGGGTTCGAATCCCGGCGCGTGCACCAATTCTCTTTCTTAAAAACAGGAAAAAAATCAAAAGTGTAATACTGAGGAGTCTTCTCGGTCATATTTGCGTTGTTATTTGTGTTATACAAAATTTGACTGAGTACATATGGATGAACATTATATAATGAATCTAGATGAGGAAGAAGATAGTTTAAATCCAGATGATAAAAATCAAACTTTTGACAGCGAGGATGCCGATAAGGAACTTGAAAAACTTCTAAGCAGTCAAAGTGGCTCTTCCGATCGTTTTTCCAGTCGCTCTGTAGATTCTTTCATACAACAAGTTCTTCAATCTAATAGAATATTAGCTGTTGGAGTTGGCGGTGCAGGATCTAACGCCATCAACAATATTATGACAAGAGGGGGCATTATTGGAGCAACCACCGTTGCAGTTAACACTGATGCGAGGCATCTTTTGAGTACTCAAGCAGAACGAAAAATGCTTCTTGGTAGAGAATTAACAAACGGTACAGGAGCGGGAAATGACCCCAATATCGGTCGTGCAGCATCCGAAGAGAATGAAGAAGACCTTCGAGAACTTGTTAGAGGAAATGATTTGGTCTTTGTTGCTTGTGGATTAGGTAAAGGTACCGGAACAGGTGCAGCTCCCCATGTTGCCAAAATAGCCCAAGAAGAAGGTTGTTTAGTTGTAAGTGTATGCACACTACCTTTCGCATCTGAGGGACAGAGTAAGATGGAAACCGCTCTAGAGGGATTACAAGAATTAAATGAATATTCAAACACCATAATTGTTGTACCCAATGAGAAATTGTTAATGTATGCACCGGATTTCACTTTGTGGGATGCTTTCAAATTGGCAGACGATGTTTTGATAAATGCTGTTGTTGGTTTAACAGAATTAATTGTTCTACCAGCAAGAGTTAATGTAGACTTTGCAGATACAAAGAAAATCTTACGTCGAAGTGGTCCTGCTGTGATTGGTGTTGGAAAAGGAAAAGGTGAAAATAGAGCTATTCAAGCAATAACAAACGCATTATCTAATCCTTTGCTTGATGTCGATATAAACTCATCAACTGGTTCTCTAGTTAATATTAAAGCTAACAAAAACATATCGATGACTGAAGTTGATACAATTACAACCATGATTACAGATCAAATCCATCCTAAAGCTGAGTTCGTTTGGGGATGTAACATAGATGATATGATGCCAGATGATGAACTTGCAGTTACAATTGTTATTGCAGAAGTAAAATCTCCTCATCTGAGCAAGCCTGAAGAAATTTCTATCGAAGCATTATGGAGAGACTAAATTTATTTATTCTCCATTTATTTTTGGGTTTTTATGCTCTAATCTCTATATAATAATGGATACTATGTCAAAGTTTCAAATCCATAATACTGATGATTTTGTAATATTAGAGTCAGATAGTCAAGCTATTTCTGTTATTTGTTTCTCCATTACTAAAATCGAGGATGGTGTTCTATCCCAACTGTCTAGAAGGATCTTCAACTTCTTTGATTCTTTTGGTTATTCATACGTTATTCAGATGTCAAAATCATCTCTTAAACTAATTTTAGTTATTTCAGCTGAAAACGTTGGAGAAGTAATAAACAAAGTATCTACTCTTCTTGATAAAATGCAAATCATCGAACCACTTAGTCCGTATTTGATAATTTCTACTACAAACCACATGAGGTTTGCGGAGGATTTAATGGAAGCTTACTTTGCGCCTTTGAAAAAGACATCAGAATCAAGAATTATTAAAATTGCGAATAAATATTGGGTTTTTTCTTCTCTAGTTTTACCAAAAGAGGCTAATGGTGAAGTTATCCAATATTTCCAAGATTTGCTAAGTTTTGGAAACTGTAAAATAAATTTAAGCTCCAAAACCACTAAAAAACAGAAAAAGAATCTTGATTCTTTAAGAAATATTCTCATATCCTATAAAGGATCAACTTTTGAAGAGAGCATTGAATTTCTAAACAAATTGCAACAACTCTCCATTCTCTACAAAGAACGAATTTCTTTTACTTTACGTTTCCACTCTCTAAATGAAATAAAACGTAACAAGGTCTTGTTCCTATTAGGTCTAACAAATAAACAACAAACCTCTACCGACTGGGACGCATATTTCAAAATCGAGCGATTTATACCCAATATTCAAACAATTTCTAAAAGAAAAGCTCGAAAAGAAGCTTTGCCTTCCCATAAAGAAATTAATCAGACGATAGTAACTCCTAAGAATAAAATTATTCAGATATTGCAACTAGTAAAGTTTCCTAGTTTCATAAGAAAGAGGAAACCAGGACAATACGAGGGAAACCGGTTATTTTCATTGTTCGGTAAAAAACAAGCTAAAGATAGTACCTATAAGATAAAGATCGAAAATATTAATGTTGAATCAAAACCAGCTAAACCTCTTGTATCTTACGGAAAGGAAGTTTCTGAAGATGAAATGAAAAAACTAGTTAAGAACATTCCAACTCCTCCTTCCTAACATCTTCTATTTCTTTGATTTCTGAAAAAACAACATAAAGAAACTTTGATAAGCCTTTTACTTATCTTCTGACAAGGAAGAAACTTAATGCCAACTGATAAGCCTGTTCAATTTCAGAGAAATCGACGAAAACCTCGACGGAAGAAAACACAGATATTATCTCAAGAGGACATTAGAGACCAAGTGATCTCTCTAATGGAGCAGGCTAATGAGACAATTAAAACCGATAATGATTTAGCTCAAAAACTAGCAAAACAAGCCCGAAAATTACAAATGAGAACAAGAATAAAGTTTCCTTCTGAATGGAAAAAGAGGTTTTGTAAGCATTGTAAAAGCTTTCTTTATCCTGGCAAAAACTGTCGTGTTCGACTCTCTTCCTCCAACAAAGTTGTTGCAACACTGTGTTTTAACTGTAACAGATATACTAGAATACCATATTACCAACGCAAGGAGGGCATAAATGAAGGACATAATTAACAAAATTCGTTTAGAATCCCCAAAAGTACGAATTGGTAAACAAGGTATAACTGAAGGGATAATTCGCGAAGTTCAGAATGTATTGAAAAAGGATAGAGCAGTCAAAATTAAATGTTTGAAAGTAATTCCTACAGATGTCGCTAGAGATATTGGAAGAAATATCGCTGAACTAACCAATAGTGAAGTTGTAGATGTGAGGGGAAAAACTATAATTTTAGCAGTAAAACACTAAAATCATAAGGTTGTAGTTGATAATATGAGTTACGTATTCATCTGTATTGATTTTGATAGAGATTATGCAATACCCATGGATAAACACAAACATGCAGTAAGTAACATAATAAAAAACGAATCAGAAGAAATCACAAAGGATCCTGAACTGTCTGTATCCCTAAAAGGCACAATAGAATCCTTTAATCCTTTAATCACTTATCTAAATGATAACAAGGTCCCTACAACATTCTACCATGAAGCAAGAAGTTTGAAGCTATTTAACAAATTACAGCAAAATTCGTTTAGCAAACTCAATCAACCTTTTTTTGAACACGGATTACATGGTTATGACCATGAAGATTTGACAGGAGAAGAGACAGGAATCAAATTCTCCGAAGATGAAGAGTTTGAGCTACTACAAAGTGCAAAAAAAGAAATTGAAAACCTACTATCAACAGAAGTTCATGGATTTCGAGCACCATATATGAAACTCTCATCAAATACAATTGACATACTCTCAAAACTAGAGTTCACTCACGATAGCTCAATCTACAAGCAGTCAGAAGCAGGGATATTTCCATATAAAATTAATGACGATATTATTGAGTTTCCAGTTATAAAAACACCAAAAGAGAGTGTCATGAAGGGAATGTATACTTATTTGTGGCCTTTATTTGAAGGAAAGAGATCTGAAGAAGAAGTAGTTAAAAACTATGTCCAAATTCTAAAAAACTCAAAAGACAAGAACTCTTACATCTCAATAAATTTACACTCTTGGCATTTTGCTTATTTCATCTCTCAAAATAGATATTTAACAAAAACAGAAATTCAGAAGAATGTCGTAGCATTTACTAATTTAATAGACAAATTAGAGGAGCATGGTGCAATGATATCGACACCAACTCGCTGGTTGGAGGAAAACAACCTATTTTGAATAGAGTTTGATAAACTTACGAATATCTTGAACCTGAATAAGATTATTAATATTCTCTAAATCTTTTCTTACTGAATCATCATCTAAAATGCTTTTGAGCATCTTAGATATGTCTGTCATACTAAGAGAATCCAGCTCTTTAGGAACAAATGACGCAAAATATTTCTCTATTGTCTCATTAAGCTCTGTTGATAACAAATCCTCAAAATACAACTCATAGACCTGTGCGTTAATAATTGAAAATAATGATTGTGAACTAGTTCCAGGAATATCTGAATTTGATTCTTGATAATTCCTCAAAATTTGTATTAGAAGAGATGCTAGAAGTCTAAAACTAAGCTGTTTATTACATTTCTTAATAGGAAAATTAGCTATTTGATTGGAACGAAAATCATACAAATTATATATTTTTTTGTTGTTTATCATACTAAAATATTGAATTAACTCTGAATTTAGCACTGAAAGTAAATACATATAATCTATTTTTTCTCTCATGTTCTCTTTAATAACTAAAGTAATTACATCAGTTTCATTAATCGTTGATACGTTTCTATCAGCAATCAAAGCGAATCTATTCTCTATTGCTTGATACGGACATATTACTTTTAATTGATTGGATATCAAATCCAAAGAACGATAAGCAGCATAATCGTAATACTCTTTCAAACCATATTTCTTTTGAGTTCTTTCTAAAACAGTTGTAAAATTTGAAAGATAGTCCTTAATATTAGGATAATCTTCAATATCCTTACCTTTCAGATATATCCAGTAATCAGATCTGGGTGTCCATTTGAATTTCGAAATATCGCTGTTCTTCACTAATAATCTTAGAGCACTCAATTCTTGTTTCTCCAAACTAACATTAATCTTATTGTGACCTTCGAAAATCCTGTCAGACAACTTTGCTAATTTGAAAATCTTGTTATTTCCAGTGGAACAACCTTTGCCTAGATGACAAATTCCGCTAAATTCTTTGTGTTTTTTATCATCGCCTAGATAATAATCTGCACTATCCTCAAGCATTTTTATAATAGGAGTTTTTTCAAAGGTCCAACGTTTTTTAGATAATAAGTTCTGATCAGTGGTAAGCTGTCGGAAACTAGTTTTATCGATTGAGTTTATAGTGTGATTATTGAGAGAAATTAACACAGATATATTATTCTCTTGATTTTCATGCTTTTTGATTGAAATTATAGCCGTATCGACACCTAGTTTATTTTCAGTTGAAAGAAAAAGCGATCTGTTACTCCTGAAATCTATTATCTCATTAATTGAGGAGTTTGATAGCAGATATTCACGAAGTTTATCACTATCATTTCCCTCTAACCAATATCTCGGAGTAATTAGTGATATTCGGCCATCTTGTTTACAGAGTTCTAAACTTCTTTCCCAAAAAACGTTAGAGATATCCCCATTTGGATTATAGGTTTGATATAACCTAGAATATGTTCTCCTTTCATTCACATCTAATTTTTTCACATTAATATAGGGGGGGTTACCAATAATTACATCAAAATACTCTTTATTAAAAGTCTCTTTTAAATCATTAGAGAAGATCTGTTTATCTAAAAGACTATTAGCTGTGAATAGATTGAAATTAGGTAAAACCGCAGCTTCTTGATTTAAATGTAGCAATGCCTTCTCAATCAATTTCAAATTTGCTAGTTCTGCTGAAATGGGAGATAAGTCAACCCCACAGATATTGTTTGAAATGATATTATCAATAATCCACTCTTTTGCTGTTTTCTCTTGTTCCAAAGTGTTATTCATATTTTCAACAATAAACGAGTTAAAAGCAAGATAAAACGAAAAAAAGAAATCAAAAGTATGCAGCAAAAATACCCCCCACCCCATTGCAATGTCACATACCATAAAATTAGGCAGTATCTCTCTGAATAAGAGGGTGAGAATCTTAGTATCTTGACACTTGATTAACTCATTTAAGCTTCTAAATTCAGATCTACTCTGTAAACTGTTTATTCTATCAACTATTGCTTGTGATATAGAATTATTTACCATGTATTCAACAATAAAATCTGGAGTGTAATACGAACCACTTCTCTTCTTTCCATCTCTTTCTAATGATTCTTGTAAAGATTGTTCAGTTTTCACTATCCTTTGTCTAACTTCTGTTAGTGAATACATAGTTGCTTGTACCAAATAAATCAAAATAAGTTAGAATCGGTCCTTTTTCTCTTTTTCGTCCTGAGAATTTTTGTTTGATAATTAGTTTTTGAGTTTAGCGACTATCATTACACAAACTGCAGTAAGATAAACTGATTAATATGCTAGATTTAATGGTAAGAGAGGATTTTAGCGATTTTTTCTGTAGTTCGTTGCATATCTAAGAATAACAATCCCAATTTTGTGTCCATAGTTGCACTGACTGTTAAAACAGCATTTTCTCCTGCTTGCATCGAAATTATGTAACCATGATCTCCTTCTACAAAGATTTTCTTCAATAAACCCTTATTCAATTCTACTGCTACACGCTCACCAAGCGAAACCATTGCAGCAGTCATTGCAGCAAATCTAGTCTCTTCTATTCTTTCTAAGACTAGAGATACTAAGGGTAAACCTTCAAGAGACACAACAGCAACATCGACTATCCCTATAGATCTAAATCGTAATTCGTTTATACATTCTAGTAATTCGGCGTTGATAGACTCCATTCCGTATTTGGAACTGTATATAGACAATTAATTCACCAATCAATAATTAAACCATAATTTAGCTTAAAAACACAACAAAAAAAACGTGCAATAGCAGGAAAGACAAATCTATTCTTCTATCTTCTTTTGTAAGTTCTCTACTAACCCCTTAATCTCTGTTTTTCTCTTCTTAGGATCAAGAGATAGGGGTAATGCTTCAGCAGGAGTTGTAATTTTAAGAATTTCTTCAGTTGTTGTTGGTTTATTTCTGTGAATAGCTCTAAAATTGTCTATAGCACGGAAGTAAGAATCTGGCTCAAATCTGAAGTATGATCCAGGTCCAACAATTATTATCACATCAGATTCTCTTATACACCAAGCTGGATGAGCTGAATTGTTAAAACTTTCAATTACTATAACATCAGCTTTTGTTTTAAGATAATTAAAGGAACTCTCTGTTGCATCTGCATAGAATTTGCTATTCATTGTATAATATTCATGTTCATTTCGATAATATTTCAAATCTTTTGCTTGTTTCAAAATTGGTTCAGAAAGAGACTCATCGTTCCAACACTTGGGATTATTGTGTATGGGTTCATTCACTATAAAGACAGAACTAAATTCTGAATCTTTTTCATGCCTTGTAAGTCTTTGAAACAATGAAACACTTGACGAGTATGTTGAAAGGAAGGTATTAAGTGATCCCTCTTTGTAGAATTGGTATGGGATAGCTTGAGTATTTACTCTATGTACGGGGTTTGCTAAAACCATGGGAACATCTACACTAGACCCTTCCATGAGATTAACTATATCTAAAGAGATGAAATTCTCATATTTCTTCACATGTTTTTTGATTTGATTATAATGATAGAATAAATTGTTACCACTTAATGGTTTAAACGGAACTGTTTTCATAGACATGGTTTTTTCAAATTCTTCAATCATGTCCTTAGCAAAAGTAGTTTTTCCAGAGTCATATTCAAGTAAACCGCCAATGAAAACTTTGAATGGCATATCAAGTACCCACGAAAAAAGAAGAAACAAGATTGAAATATGTTTCGAAAGTGTAAACTCTAGAACAACAAAGGGAATGAGACCTAGACACCGTGATTATGTGTAAGATGGGCATTATACTCTAATTTCAGCTGTTTTGTAGAATATTATCAATTTCTCCTTGTAATAATCTCTCAATCTAGCTATTACTCCATCTATTTCTTCTATCACTTCATTGTCCTTTGTTTCTTTCCATTCTATGTATTTTTCATACATCATGGATTTCTTTGTTTCTGATTCCTTAACCAATTTATCTCTGAACAGCAATATTAGATCTCCCCTTAACTCTACCGAATTATAAAACGGTTCGTGATTCATCTTCGCGTTCTTGCAAATCTTGTTGATTACATCATAGACCATAAGAATCACCTATTAAATCGGGTTTCCGGGTGAAAGATATCATAATTGTGCATTTAAAATGTCATAATACCTAAAGAATATTAGACCAAGAAAAAACTAGAATTGAATCACTACATGAACAGCTTCACATATAGTTTTTTAATAGTTTCATTTTATTATCAGATGAGATATTACAATTCCTTAGAAGCGTGAAAAACCATGACAAACTTGTTAGATGATATTGACGAAATCTTGCTAATGGGACCGGGACCTTCTTGTGTCCACCCAGACGTATATGCAGCCCTCAACCGTTTCACTTTAGGGCACCTAGATCCCCATTTCATTAAGATAATGGATCAGATTCAAGTATTACTACAAAAAATATTGAATACCAACAATAGATTGACAATTCCAGTATCTGGAACGGGATCTGCAGGGATGGAAACTTGCTTTGTTAATTTGATTGAGCCAAAAGATAAAGTCCTAATATTGATAAATGGAGTTTTTGGAAAACGAATGTACGAAGTAGCTACACGTTTAGGTGCAGATGTAGACAGTATGGAATTTGAGTGGGGGAAACCTATCGATCCCGAACAAGTAAAAGAAAAACTAGCAGATAATCCCTATAATCTCATCGCAATGGTCCATGCAGAAACCTCTACAGGAGTGAAGAACCCAGTTGAGGAGATATCACACATAATTAAAGAAACTGAGAGTCTATTCTTAGTAGATGCAGTTACAAGTCTCGGAGGAATTGCAGTAAAAGTTGACGATTGGGGAATTGATGCTCTATACAGCGGATCTCAAAAATGTTTATCAGTACCTCCAGGTTTAGCCCCTGTTAGTTTTTCAGAAAAGGCTTTGTCAAAGATTAAAAATAGGAAAACAAAAGTTCCAAACTGGTATCTGGATATGAGTTTGGTAGGAGAATATTGGCAAAAGGATCACAAAAGATCTTATCATCACACAGCACCAATAAACATGCTGTACGCACTATACCAAGCGCTCTTACTCTTCTTTGAAGAAGGAGCGGAAAAAGTATTTCAAAGGCATGAAGAATGTCACAATAAATTAAAAGAAGGGTTGGAAGAATTGGGTTTGAAAATGTATGTTGAAGACAAATATCGTCTTCCAATGCTTAATGCGGTAACTATACCCGAAGGTGTTGACGAAGCAAAAGTTAGAAAGAAACTGCGGTTTGAACATAAAATCGAAATTGGTGGGGGGTTAGGACCACTAGCAGGCAAGATATGGCGAATTGGGTTAATGGGACATACTGCACAACCAAAAAATGTTGAGAGATTCCTTAAAGCTTTGAAGAAAGTTTTATGAAGTGAAGACACGCTAAAATAGAGTTTGGAGCGGAGTAGGAGATTCGAACTCCGGTAACCGGTTTTGCAGACTTACACTCTTACAGTACTAAACATTTGATTTTCTTTTCTTTTTCAGGTATACTAAAACTATCATAGAAGCGAATGTAGTTATGAGAATGGTAAGTGTAAATCCAGCTTCCTCTGTAATTGTAATAGTTTTTATCACAGTTATTATTTCTTCATCGTAACGAAGAATTTGTATCCTGTTATTATTGTGCTCACAAACGCAGATAAAGGTAGTATTACCCTCATATAACAAATCTATTCCTGTAGGTAAATTGAATTCTCCATCGCCAGTACCATAGGAACCAATTTTACCAATAAAGGTACCCTCAGAATCAAAAACCTGAATACGATGATTACTTGGGTCATTAACAAAAATTCGATTACTTCTATCTATCGCTATTCCTCTTGTAGAAGCAAATTCCCCATTTCCAGTACCTGAAGAACCAAATTTTGTTATGAAAGTACCATCAGGTTCAAAGATTTGAACTCTAGCATTATTTCTATCTGAAACATATACTTTTCCCTCTGAATCGAACTGGACAAAATTTGGAGTGTCAAACTCACTATTAGCTGTTCCTTGAACACCCCATTTAAAAACGAAATTGCCAGAAGAATCAAAAACTTGAATTCGATGATTTTCTGAATCTGCTACATACAGATACCCACTTGAGTTAAATCTTAGATTACTAGGAGAATTTAACTCACCATCAGCTGTACCAAATGAACCAAATTTGAAAAGAAAAACACCAGAAGAATCAAAAACCTGAATTCTGTTGTTGCGAAGGTCTGAAACATATATTTTACCAGAAGAATCTACAGTTATACCATGGGCCCAATCAAATTCCCCATCTCCTGTTCCATAGGAACCGAATTTGGTGATAAAAGTGCCATCAGAATCAAAAATCTGAACTCGATGATTTTCTTTTTCTGCAACATAAATTTTGCCAGCTTCATCTGTGCTTAAACAAATTGGATTGTTAAATTGTCCATCTCCAGTACCATAGGAACCAAAAGTGTCATGATAATAAACACCCAGTAAAGATGCTTGTGAATTAGCTGAAAATAAAAATATTCCCAATAACAGCATAGTAAAAACTATTTTTTCCTTTCCTCGAATTGTACACATAAAAAGCAGAATAAATTCAAAATTTAAAAGGATTATGCAATAAGAAGGAGTAGAATTACTAAGAAAAGAGTTTGGAGCGGAGACGGAGAATTGGATCAGCAATATTCAAAGAAGTATCTTCTTTCTGTACATTACAACTGCTGTAAAGGAAAAAATAGCCATAATCGAAATTATCCAACTTATTAAATCACCTGCAGTGTTGTAAGGATTATCATACTGTAGAAATTCTTTGAGAGGATAAATATCATTGTTTGAACTTGGGCCTTCTATATAATAAACATCTTTGTTGCCCAGATCGGACCAATAATTTCCAGTTTGTGTTACATGATCATACCATTGATTTCCCGTCTCACCATCATCCAATGCTTGACATGTTCCCTCAGGATTATTATCCACAAAATTATTATGATGGACAATGTTATCGAATGCTAAACTGCTCAATCTTATACCATACGGATATGCGAAAAAAGGAAATTCAGGTTTTGGTACTAGTTTTCCGCTTCGTTCTACGGTATTATAAGAAAACTCGCAGTTTGTTACACCATATCCTGTGTTTATACCAATCCAACCACAATCCGTTATTTCATTATATTGAACTGTAATATTATAACTACTGTAAAGACAAATAGCGTGACCTTCACGATTATTAACAATTTTATTCCCAATTATTCGTTGATTCGTCGTATAATGAAATTCTATTCCGCACTCATTTGCATCAAGTTCATTTGCCATAACACTGACCTTGTCACTTGTTTTAATTACATCAATTCCACAATAAAATCCTTTGATATAGTTATTTCTTATAAGAACATAAGATGATATAGACATGATATAGATCCCTCTAACATCCTCACCATAGCTAGATTCATAGATAATCCTGTAGTTTTCTATTCTGTATGGATCATCTTTGGTACCTGAGCCAGGAAAAGTATAACTCACAAGCTGACTTTGACTTTCTATTAATATTGGATCATGTTTCCTTCTATTAAGCTCTGAAGAAGGAAAATCAGCTGGAGAAGATTGTTTAGCAACACTGAAAGAGACAGAAGAAAGGAGACCACCAAAAATGAAACCTAGGATAAGGAAATATGCAAATGATTTATTCATCTTATCGATATTCAATGTAAATAAAATAAAGTTTTCCTAAGAATATTAGAAAAGAATTTGGAGCGGAGTAGGAGATTTGAACTCCTGTTCACGGTTTTGCAGACCGCTGCATATCGACTCTGCCAACTCCGCTTGATTTTGTTTCTTGTTTTTTCTCCCTTTCTTTTAATAAAAAACTTTTCTATCCTTTAGAAGTCAATTTTTCTTATCTTGAATGATTTTCACATGAATTTGTTTCAATCATATTTTGCTCCCTGTTATAATATTACTAATACTTTCTTCTTATGACAATCACAATAGTAAACCCTACCATGAAAGTTAACAATAAATAGGAGGAGATGCTTTGAAAAGATGGAACTGTAGGAAAAGTGAAAGTTTCGTTCTCACCTTTGTGAAGTATCTCTAGATTTGAATTTGAGTAATAAATAGTAGAGGGATAATGTACATATTCATGCTCTTCCAAATAATCTGGGATTGCAATACTTATTGTGTAGTTCCCGTAAGGAAGGCTTTCAAGTGTGCCATTAATAGAAATATAGAATCTGAATGATACGTCAGTGATTCCTGGTGGAATTTCATGGTTTGTAAAGGCTGCTCCACATTCAATGTTTCCACTTAAGATATAACCTTCATGTTGATCATCTTCGAAAGTTATGTTCCCCGAATTAAAGATTAAACATGTTGAAGGTGTTCTGATAAAGAGAACTATCCCTGATGGATTAATAAGCTCCAGAGAATAATCAAACTCAAACAGAGTGTGGTTTGGGAAAAATGTCATAGGTGATTTGTGCGGAGGAAAGTCTATATTATTTATGCGAGTGTAAATTGTATATCCAGAATAAGATGCTTGGAATAGTGGGATAAAAAGACTAAGAATAACTAAGAAAGTAAGACAAAGAGAAAGAATACGTCTGAATAGTCTTCTCATCTAATATACTATGTAATAAATACATATAATTGTTTTCTAATTAAGAAAACAGAAGAAAAGTCCTTTAGAAGTCAATTTTTCTTATCTTGAGCTCCAATTTATTTTTCTCTAATTTCATTTTAAAAATATTCTACATTCTGCGATGCCTTATGAATTTTCAATCACTATATTAGCTTTGCATAATTTATGTTTTGGAATTAAATATGGGGTTGTTTCCAATGTTTCCCTGTAAGCGTTAACTATCATAAAATGGAATCTAAAAGGTCCTTATACGCAGATATGGTAATTGCTGTTCAATGGTTTGAGTATGCTTGAAATCCTCTCTTTTATTTTCTTGGATATACTATATTCTTGAATTCCACTAGTTCTCTTATTACTGCAAAATTATCATCTTTTATAGCTTCCTTTCTTAGATTAGGATTTATTGCTACCGCTTTTCTTAAGGAAGAAATTGCCTTTTTCTCATCGCTTATGTTTGCTTCTACTAGTGATTGCATATACCAATACTCTGCAGTTCTTTCTTGTTTATCGAATTGTTTTAATAGTTCTTCTAACAACTCATAGTTTTTCCTATCTAATGCTTCTTTTACCTTTAGAGACAATGCTAAGTTGATCTCTTCTCTCTCATCTAGTTTTGCTACAATAATTGCATTCTTCTTATAATTTCTCTTCTTAATATAGCAAGTTCCCAACGCAAAAAGAACTTCCGATGATTGGGGAAAAATCTCCAAGGCTTCTACTAGAACTTTTTCTGCTGCCTTAAGATTTGATGTCATTAAATAACATAGTGAAAGATTTATCCAATCTTTAGCTGTTCCTTCCCTAAGAGATAAACCATCTAGATATAGATTTACAGCTAGATCATACTTCTTCTCTTGCACATAGAGGTGAGCTAGACGAAAATATGCTTGTGCAAAAGCTTGTTCAGTTTCTATAACTTTCGAATAATATCTTTTAGCCGTTCTGATTTTCTTTGCTTTTTCATAATCTAAACCTAAAGTATAGAGAACATTAGCATTTTCTTCTCCTTTCTTTAAGCATTTCAGATGGGTTTTTATTGCTTCCTCATATTTTCCATTTTGCCTTTGTGCTATTCCTAATAGAAGAAGTGCTTTAACAGAATCTTTGTTTTCCTCAAGATATTTTTCGAGGAATTGAATCGCAGAATCGTACTTCTCAACCTTCATTTCTAAAGCTGCAAGTTTCAAGAGTTCAGCAGATTCTCCTCCGCCCACATAATAACTATAATATCCCATTTTTGCTGCTAAGTGATATTTTTCTTTCATCTCCCACTTTATAGAGAGTCCCTGCAGAAATCTAGACAAAATATCACGTGCAACGCCCATTAATTAGATTATATCTATTTCAAGTAAAAATATATATCGGCAGAGGTATCGAAAGAGATATTTGTTTTCAGTTTTACTTTGATTCATGACTTCTCCTCAAATAGATTTCTGGGATTGGGAAGGCAAACATCTTAAAGTAAGAGTTCTTTACTCAAAAGCGGGTTTAGCCACACAAATTCTTGTATTTGATATCGAAGAACAACATATTTACCTCGTTGATGTTGGAGATGGTATCCTTAGAGATTTGGTTTCTCTACCGAAAATGTTCTATGAGAACATCCAAGCAGTCTTGTGTACTCACGGTCATTTTGATCATGTTGGAGGATTGTTTTCGCTTTTAGGTTTTCTAAGAATGATAAACAGGAGTAAAGAATTACTACTAATATTTCCATCAGGGGTTACAGAAATAGAGGGTATTGTTACGGCTTTTCAGAAAAGTTATTCTGATTCCATTCCTTATAAGCTGAAAATCCATGAAATAGAAAAAGAAACACAGATTAATCAAGTTACCATAGCTTCTTTTCCTGTTCAACATCGTGGCTCGATTATCGGAGGTAAAGAACTACCTAACATACCATCTGTAGGTTATATAATTGAAAAACAAGGTGAAAAAATTCTCTATACTGGGGATACAGGTTATTTTGAAGGTCTGAAAGAATTCATAGAGGATGTTGATTTTGCATTAATTGAAGGGACATTTAAAGATAAAAAAACACCATTTCATTTATCTATTCCAGAAGCTGAAGAACTTGGAAAACTAGCTAAAAAACATAAAATTATCCACCAACATACCCCTAGAAAGGATTAAAGCCGCCACTGATTAACCACATACTTTTATATATTTAAATGAATTATTTAATCAGATAACATGGCTAAGAAGAAGCAATCTTCAGATGAATCCAAGAAAGAATCTGGTAAAGGTCCCGTGATGTTCAAAGAGAACATAGACAAACACAAAGAAAAACCTATTACAGAGAAGAAGGAAACTGAAGAGGAGACAAAGCAACGATCTACCACAAACGCTTATATGATAAAGCTAGTTCTTATTGGGGATGCTGCTGTTGGAAAAACTTCAATCCGGCAAAGATATCTAGGCCATGGTTTTCAGAAAGAACATTTGACTACTTTAGGTGCAGATTTTGCTGCAACAACAAAGGAAGTTGACGAGTATCAGATTAAGTATCAAATATGGGATTTAGCAGGGCAACCAATGTTTAAAAACGTACGACCAAGATTTTTCAAGGGTTGTTTTGGTTCTCTTGCCGTTTTTGATACCACACGTAGAGAGACTTTTCTCAATCTAAGTAACTGGATTGAAGAATTGTATCAATTTAGTGGAAGAGGTGTAGTTCCAGTTATAATTCTCGCAAACAAAGTTGATCTTGTAGACGAACAAGAAGTAACTCAAGAAGAAGCGCAAGAGTTTATAGATGAACTCAATAAGAAAATCAAAGATCTCTCAATAGAGAATTTCTTTTTGGAAACATCAGCTAAGACTGGATCAAATATTGAGAAGGCTTTTGAGATAATTGGACAATATATTGTTGAAAGGTTTACATCCACAGATGATGAAGAGTAATTTTCTCAAAACAGTTTCAGAATATAGGCCCCAACAAGTATAATCTCACATACAGTAAGTATTATTCCTGCAATTATGTGCCCATATGCAAAACTAATAGCTAAGCTGAAAGCATTGAGAATTATACCAAAAATCACAAAATAATCATCTACTGTATTAATAGAGTGCAACCATTGTTTCCATTTTTTCTTTGAAGTGGAGTTGGTCTCGTTCAATCTAGTATTCTCCTATTGAAGATATCTCTAATTACAATACTTTGCTTTTAATTCTTTCTTTTACTTTTAATCAGATTTTTGCTTCGCAAATCTTAACTCTTTCAGTTCTTAAGGCTTGAATTGATTATTAAAAAACATAAGCTTATATAACTAGCAAAGTAATCTTTGGAAAAGAGGTTTGCTCCCCCGAGACTGATAAATACGATGTGTACTTTCATATATAAACCCGTAGAACAATCGTTCAGACTTCCTCACCCCTAGCTATTCTTACTTAGGTAGAGAACGTATGGTAGGATACAGCTAGACACCTCCTGTCTTCTTGTTACTATGCCAATTTTTCCTCATATTTTTTCTCTTTTTTTATTTAGATAATATCTTCTCTTCTCCCTTCATTAGCAAGATTTATTAGGTTATTACTTATCGGTCGCATACGCTATATTCAATAAGAGTGAAAGTTATGCCAACAGCTTACGATGTTCCAGCGGACTTACTAATACAAAAAATTACTGAAGAATTGAAAAAAGAGACAGAAATCAAACCTCCAGGATGGGCAATTTATGCCAAAACAGGAGTACATAAAGAAAGTTCTCCAGTACAAGAAGACTGGTGGTATATTAGAGCTGCCTCAATACTACGTAAAATTTACATGTATGGACCTATTGGAGTTTCAAGATTGCGAGTTGCTTATGGTGGTCGTAATAGAAGAGGTGTAAAACCTGAACACTTTGCTAGAGGCAGTGGTGCAGTAATCAGACGTGTTCTGCAACAATTAGAAAAAGCTAATTACATTCAGAAGAAGAGTGGTCATGGCAGTAAAGGCCGTGTAATAGTTGGTCGTGTCATTACCCCTAAAGGTCACTCTTTCGTTGACAAACTTTCAGCTGAAATCAAAAGACAAATCCCATCCTTAGAAAGATATTAAGGGACTGCAAATTAAGATTGAAAGCAGTATAAGCTCCATTGAAAGGATGTGAAATAAGATGTATGATGACGAAGAAATGGAAGCAATAAGGCAAAAAAAACTTGCTGAATTGCAACAACAAGCAGCAGTACAAGAATCTCAAGAAGAGCAACGAGCATCTCTTGAAGCTCAGAAACAATCTGTACTTCGTCAAATCTTAACAGAAGAAGCATTACAAAGACTTGCTAACATAAAGCTAGTACGTCCCGAACTTGCAGAAGCTGTTGAGCTTCGCTTAATACAACTTGCCCAGCAAGGATCATTATCCGATAAATTAACTGATGCTCAGTTGAAAGACATACTCCGTAAAATCCAGGGACAAAAGCGTGAAACTAAAATCGATATAAGGCGATTATAATGGCGAGAAATAAAACCTTACCCAGAAAACTCAGATACGCAAGAGAAGGTAAAAGTAATAGCCCCGTTCCTAGTTGGTGCGTTATTAGAACTAACCGACGTTTCAGAACCCACCCTAAACGCAGAAGGTGGAGGGCTAGTAATATTAAAAGATAGGAGATGAAAAAGAATGTCTCAAGAAGCTATAGAGAACATTTATACTATTCCATTTTATCCACAA
Source organism: Candidatus Heimdallarchaeota archaeon (assembly GCA_021399395.1). Classification (GTDB taxonomy): domain Archaea; phylum Asgardarchaeota; class Heimdallarchaeia; order Heimdallarchaeales; family Heimdallarchaeaceae; genus UBA460. The sequence continues at coordinate 12,701 of JAAFKJ010000116.1, read as the reverse complement.
CTGAATAAAACAGCCCCATACAGGAGAACACCTAGAGCTATTAAGCTTCTCAAGGAGTTTATCTTTAAGCATACAAAAGTAGATTTTGTCATAATTGATGAAGAATTAAACGAGTTTATGTGGAAAAGAGGAATAAGAAAACCTCCAAGAAAAATTAAGGTTCGTGCAATTGTTGAAACAATAGAGGAAGACAAAATTGCAACTGTAGAATTAATCCACGATAAGGTTGAAGCTGCTACTCGTCCAGAGTTAGATGGTATCGCTATTCCAGGCGAATTAGAAGAAGAGGACGAGGAAGAGGAAGAGGAAGAAGAAGAAACTACTGTTGTTGATAAACAACCTGTAGAAGAGCAACCAAAACCAGATGAGGAAACATCTACAGAAGAGGAAAAAACTGAATAGAGTTTTTTCTCTTTTCAATTATTTTTGAGGTCGATAATCTTGGATATTGCAAAGACAAATGTTTTAGGAAATTCGGGTTTAGGAGTCTTTGCATTGGCAACAGAGAAATATGCTGTTGTTCCTTTTGGAGTAAAGGAAATAACAGAGAACACCTTGGTCGAAACACTGCAAGTCAAAGTGATCCAAACCACTATTTCTAACTCAGTTCTTGTAGGAACCATGGCAGTTGGAAATTCCGATACACTCTTCCTTCCATCAACCGTAGGGGAAAAAGAATTCAACATTCTAAGTGACTCATTAAGAGACAATGTGGAAGTTGTTGAACTAAATAGCAACCTAACTGCTTTGGGTAATCTTATTGTTCTCAACGATAAGGGTGCCATTATTAGTGATATGTTTGAAAAACCTGCTCAAAAACAGATAGAAGATGCACTTAACTTTGAAGTTACAGTGGGTAGTTTATTAGGATCTCCTCTTGTTGGGAGTATTGTTATGAGTACAAATAAAGGTGCTCTTGTTCATCCGCTTCTTTCTGAAGAAGAAATCAAAGAAATATCCTCAGTTTTTAAGGTGAAAACAGACGTTTGTACAATTAATCGTGGTATTCCTTACCCTAGAGTTGGAATTTTAGCTAATTCAAATGGTGCTGTTATTGGTTCTGATAGTACAGGTCCAGAAAGCATGAGAATCTTTGAAATATTATTATCGCCCTAATGACTTTAGATTCAAAAAGTTGAAAAAGCCTTTTACAATCAGCAAATAGCAGAACGTGGTGAACACTAAATGACATCTGTCAAAACATTTCATATTCGCGGAGAATTTCGAAAAAGAAAACGTAAAATTCCATTTGGGAAATATGTTAGAGCAATAAGTGAAAAAGATGCTATAGAGCATATTTACAATACTTTAGGAAGTAAACATAAAGTAAAACGAAACATGATTTATATAAATCCAAAGGATATTCGAGAGATAACAAATCCTGACGAAATTAAAAATCAAGTTGTAAAAACCTTTGCAGTTGAAGATGATTTAACTATTCCAAAAAGGAAGTGAAAGAACTGTCCGAAAATTCTCCTACACAAAAAGTTTCCAAAGAAGAATTAGATAACTTGATGGTAGCTGCTCAACAATTAGAGCAACAAGCAACAAGATATAATCAACAAATTGAGCTATTGAATGGATATTTTAACGAAATTCATACAGCTGAACAAACCCTAGTTGATCTTAAAGATACCAAGAAAAATCAGAAGATTTTGGTTCCTATTGGTGCAGGGAATTTCATCTATGCTTCTATTGAAGATGGTGAAAAAGTAATTACAACCATTGGTGCTGGTGTTCATAGTGAACGTTCATTACCTGAGGCAATTGAGGGCATTAAAAAGAAGAAGTCTGAAATTGAGACCCAACTCACCCAAATCAAAGCTAGTTATAATGAAGTTTTAGAGCGCTTAAGAGAAATTGATAGGGTTGTTAAATCTGTCATGTAAAACTGGAGACGTGGTAATCTAGTGTTTGATCAACTTAGAAAGAGCGTCTCAAAGGCACTCAAGAAGATAACTGTTACAGATTTTTCTCAAAAATCTATTGCTAAAGTAACTAAAGAACTAAAGGACGTTCTCATAAAAAACGAAGTAGCAGTAATTACTGCAGAAACAATAAGCAAGAATTTGGCAATCAAACTCTCTAAAACAGAGCACACTCGTTTTACTAATGCCAAGAGTATTGTTTTAGCTTCATTGAAGGAAGTATTGCTTGAAGTTCTGACACCTGAGAAACCTATCGATATTTTAGCAGAGATAAAGAAATCCAAAGATAAGAAAACACCTTATACAATTGCTTTCTTTGGGGTAAACGGAGTTGGAAAAACTCTTTCCATCGCAAAACTAGGGAAGTTTTTCAATGATAATGGATTTTCTTGTGTTTTCGCTGCAGGAGACACATTTAGAGCAGGAAGTATTCAGCAATTACAAAAACATGGAGAAAATCTGAAGATTAGAGTTATCGCACAAACTTATGGTTCAGATGCAGCAGCAGTAGCATTTGATGCGATTAATCACGCTGTTTCAAAGGAAATAGATGTAGTACTAATTGACACTGCAGGACGAATTGAAACTAGCTCAAATCTTATGTCTGAGCTGCAAAAAATATGTTCTGTCACCGAACCAGATCTGAAGATATTCGTTGGTGATGCTTTAACTGGTAACTCTTTAATATCGCAAGTTACCCTCTTTAACGAGAAAGTTGGAATCGATTGTAGTATTTTAAACAAAATTGATGCTGATGTAAAAGGTGGGGCTGCTGTTTCAGTCACTCATATTAGTGAAAAACCAATATTATACTTAGGTATTGGACAAAATTACAATGATTTTGAACCTTTTATACCCGAGAATATTGTTGACAGTATTGTCCCAGAAAAATAATCTTCTGATTCTTTTCTATTTTTCATAGTTTACTTATATTTTGAATATCAGAAGAAAAAATAAAAAAATGAAAAAATAGTTAAAGAACTATTTTGGAGTTACTTTCTTAACAATACCTACAGCTACTGTTTGACCCATATCTCTAACAGCAAAACGACCTAGTGGTGGAAATTCTGTATATGATTCAATGACCATATCACGAGTTGGGATCATAATTACTTCAGCTGCATCACCATTCTTTAGGAAATCAGGTTTGTCAGTCTTTTCGCCTTTGGCAACTTTTGTCTTCAGCTCAGCAAAACGAGTTGCTACTTGGTTTGTACCACAGTGGATAACTGGAGTATAACCGACAGCTATTGCAGAAGGATGTCTTATTACTTGAACTGTAGCTAAAAATTCTTTAGCTATTGTTGGAGGTTTGGTAGCATGACCTACAACGTCTCCACGTCGTACATCTTTCTTTGCTAAACCTTTACAACTAAAACCAATATTATCTCCGGGAATAGCTTCAGGAATTATTTCATGATGCATTTCAATGGACATAATTGCTGCTTTCTTTCCTGTTGGTTGGAAAATGATTTCGTCTTTTGGTTTTAGGATACCAGTTTCAACACGACCTACAGGCACTGTACCAATTCCAGTAATTGTATAAACATCTTGAATAGGTAATCTCAAAGGTTTATCGCTTGGCTTGGGTGGTACAATGAAGGTATCTAATGCTTCGAGCATTGTAGGACCGTCATACCATGGCATTTTATCTGACTTAGCGTTAAGATTATCACCTTGCATACCACTTGCTGGTACGAATTTCACTTTTTTCGCGATATCAAAACCAAAGAGTTTTAGGTTTCTTTCCATTTCGTCCTTAATTTCTTCAAAACGTTCTTGCTTATAATTTGCAAGATCCATTTTATTTACTGCTACGACTAATTGATCTACACCTAATGTCTTTGCAAGCAATGCATGCTCTCTTGTTTGTCCAGTTGTACTAATACCAGCTTCGAACTCACCAGTACCGGCACTGATAACTAGAATAGCAGCATCAGCTTGGGAAGTACCAGTGATCATGTTCTTAACAAAGTCACGATGCCCTGGAGCATCAATAATTGTAAAGTAGTATTTCTTTGTTTGGAATTTGTAAAACGCAAGATCAATGGTTACACCCCTTTCTCTCTCTTCTTTTAGTTTATCAAGAGCCCAGGCAAATTTAAAGCTGCCTCGACCGATTAATTCAGCATCTTTTTCCCATTTCTGAATATCTCTTTCAGATATACTTCCACAGACATAGAGTAAGTGACCAGTCATAGTAGATTTACCATGATCAACGTGACCAATGATTACTAGATTTAAATGAGGTTTCCCTTTTGAGCTCATTATTTTACACCTTTTTTTAATTAACAGTACTATTATTTTATATTGAATGTACTTTAATAACTCCCCTCCAAAGATTATTAAAAGCGTTTTGGTCTTGTCTTTATCAGAAATAAGCTTTGCTCTGAATTTGCTATCTGCCGCATACAAAATCTAGTCTTTTGATGTTAAACCTTCTTATTATAATCTTACATGGAAGAAAAAACAGAAAAAATAAGGAAAGAAAAAGATGAAAAATATTTCTAAGTTTCATCCTCAATTGGTTCAGGATAATCATAGTTTAGTTCTGCAGATAGTTGTTCTATGTTTTCAGGATAAATTACCTCAAAAATCCTTACCAAAGGATATCTTCTAGAGTCTTGTGGATTAGAAGCTAAACCATAACTTCTGAATACTTCGGAGAAATAGGTAATTCCATCTGGACCTTTCAAATTATGAACTGGAAAATACTGTGCTGAAACTAACAAACCAGGATTTTTACTTGTTGGTGTTCCATCAAAATCAGGAGTCCAAGCGTAACCAGTTAATTCATCATATGCTGCCAATCTGTATAAGACTGAGTCATAGAATGAATCATAATACAGATATTGTCTCTCATCTTCAGAAAGCCCATAGAAATTATCTTCTGTTATACCATATCTTGGAACAGTTGATTCTGCTATTCTAATACACCATAGTGCTTTTCCTAAATCTGATCCAAGTCCTGGAAGACCTGCTTGAGAGTTTATCAGCACATATTTGATATTATACTTATACATCATCTTCACTGATTCTGAGAAATTCCACATTAGCATAGTACCTACCATACCTATCTGGGTTTTATTTGTTGTTGCATTATCTACGAGCGTCGTAGTATTTCCGTAGTTCGTAATCCAATAACCATAATCCCACCAGCTTAAAACTACTGGAGCACTATTTTCAATAATTCCGTCGCTTTGACCATTTTCTCTCAACCACATCAATGCCTCTTGCCAATCAGAAGCTGGAATTCCATTTAGGAATATTACAGGAGCCATTTCAGATTGTGAGTAATTGTCAGCGAGTTTTATACTATGAAATGTAAATGTAAGTAGCAAACCAAATATCACAAGATAAGCGATTACAGCTTCATCTCTACCAATAGATTTGGTAATACGTAATTTTCTTTTTGTTAAAGCAATCTTGCCATGAGCACTTAATGAATAGGTATAGAGAAGTTTGTCAATAGCCATAGCGCTCAATAATGAAGCAGATGGTGCCAATAATAATACAAGTCTTACCATTGAACCAGAGAAGTAAATGGTTGTAATACCCATAGTAAGGATGATAATATTAACGTCAGTTGGTTTCTTCAAACAATAGTATATGCCTAGAGGCATCAAAAACATCATAACATGGATGTTGTTGAAAAGCTCAGCCCAAGTCATAGGTTGATGTTCGCTTACTGAAGAAATAATAGGAATACTCGTCCTTTCTCCAGGCAGAATTACAGCCCAGAATTTATCTGCAATATTTGAAAAAATTCCTAATGACAGAAAGATTGTCACTAATACGGTTAGAAGAACAAATATTGTAATGGATCCTACAATTATAACTTGTTTGAACGTTTTTTCACTTAAGTTCCTTGATAGATTTTGCACTAATCCAACTAAGATTAGAAAACCTATCATTAAAACAGGTATCATCACTTCTATATTGTAGAATTTATTTGTCATTACTCTTGGAATTAGAAAACCTATACTCAGTGCCGTTACTATTGTGATTGTATAGGTTTTTATCAATCTGTAGGTTAGTTTTCTGGTTAATACAAGAAATAATGCTGCAAGAGGTAATAGATCCAACACATATCTATATGCACCCCAACTTCCAATTAAAAGCCCCAGACTTATACCCGCAAGAAATGCAGAAATAGTTCCACCACGCTTAATTGCTCTAATAAAGAAGTATAAGGTCAGTACTGTGAATAGAATACCTATTGATTCATTGTCAAAGAAACCTGCCGTGCTTCTTGATAGAAAAGCTGGCGAGAATGCCATAAAAAAAGCCGTAAAAAGACCAGTTCTTGTACTTACAGCTTCTTTTCCTAAGAAATAAGATGCGATTATTGTAAGTAGACCATACACAACTGGACTAAAGAAAGCTACTTGTTGAATTGAAACATTTATCGCAAAGAAGTTCAGGATTGCATGTATAATAACTGCACTTACAGGAACACCCCAATATAGTTCTTGTCCAGTTTGAAATCCATATGGATACCATGAATTATCCTTAAACCAATGTATGAATGCACTGAAACCATTTTCACTTATAAATTCAGCACTCACTAACTGAACATAAGGATCAAATGCTTTGATGAGAGTATCATATCCTTTCATCAATGAAAATAATCGTATCATAACACCAGCAATAAGAATAATTAGCAGACTAAGTCTATTAAGGAGAACCACTTTATCGAATTCATAATCTTCAAAGTGGTCTACTATTTTTCTCCAGAAACGACCTAGAGTTCCAGAAATACCTGAATCACTCGACAATTTTTATACACCTTATATTAAAGTACTATAACGTACTGCAGTACTTTTTGAAGTTGAATAAAGAAATGCGTTTAAAAATATTCCTTAAGTAAAGTCTTTCTTCTTCACTTGTTTGTAATATTATTTTTATTGGAAAAATCACCTTAAAAAAGTAGACAAATATGATCAGAAGCTTTAGAAAAACTTCTTGAAACTAATCATCACATCTTGACAAGCAAGAAACCATAGGAACATTAATTAAGATAATTCTAGCTTAAAGTGATTTAGAGAGCAATGAGATTAGAAAGGAAAATTGCATATGCATTAGCAAAAGAGTTGAAAGATATCACTCAAGAAGCTAAATTAGAAGCTTTAGCTGTTTTAACTGCAACTGGAGATAGAGTAGCATTTTATGCAGGAGATAAAAAAGCAAACTCAACAGAGTTGTCCGCCATAGGTGCTGCACTTGTTGCTGCTGCTAGATTAGCATTGGAAAGATTGAATTTTTCGCCAATTAATGATGTAATGGTCCGAGGTACAAATGGTTTCTTGATTCTCAAATCTATTGGGGATTTTCATCTAGTTGGTGGTACTAGTGATATTGAAGAATTCAAGACAGCGATAGCTGTTTTATCCAATCATGCACCACAAATTGCTGACATATTGTCATATGTTCAAATTGATGATGACGAGATTCCTCCTGAATAGGTAAAATTTCCTATCAATGTATTTCTTTAAAATTTATTTCAGACCTTTCCAGATTTTTTAGATTTACAATATATGTTAATCCAGTTGTAGGATTGATATTCATACTTTTTTGGTAACTTGTTTGATATTGGAAGGTTCCAGAATTAAGTAATAATACTCCTTTGTATCTGTCATCTCCAGCTATGTGCGTGTGACCAGTATGAAAAATATCAGGAATTCTCGAGATAATTAATTCATCAGTCGGTGTTGGTGCAATAGGTGTTCTTCTCCCGTATATAGGCACGAGATGACGGTTTTTTAACATCTCTCTCATAGCAGGAATAGAGGTTTCATGTGGAATAGCAGGTATTGCCGCATTAATATCTAGTATTGAATTGCCATGATTGAGCATAATCTCTACATTATGTGCTTTCAAGTAACAAGGACTCCCTAAGAGATGAACATTATCTAAACTAACAAGATCTTGAGCAAATTCCTTTTGTATGGGGGTTTGAGGTTCGGCAGACCTTGCACCATCATGATTCCCAGGAATGATAATTATTTCAACATCCTTTCTAATTTGATCAAAATATTCTGTAGCTAAATGATACTGCAGTTGAATACTATCTATTACCAAGTCATCTTTCTGTCCTGGATAAACTCCAACTCCATCAACAATGTCTCCAGCAACAAAAAGATATTTGATTTTTTCTCCTATTTTATTATATTTTGCATCTTCTAGGTCACCATTTATCATATTAATAACCCGATGAAAGAGTTTTCCTGCGAAGTTCTTTGATCCTACATGGATGTCAGAGATGTGTAGAGAGAGTACTGATTCATACGAGTAGTTTGATTTGTGCGTATAAGGAATATCTGGCCAAAGAACATCTTTAATATTGAATCGTTTATTTCTCCAGTTTCCAACAAAGCATAAGACTGAATCTTCCAAAATGAATTGAGACGATTGAATAAGGTCTGGATTTGAAGCATAAATAAAACCAGTTGCATCTCCAGACAGATCTTCCATTTCAATAATGACTATTTTTTGTGCTATCCTTTTTATCTTAGTAACAAGAGCAATTAAAGCCACCATATCTCTATCTTTGTTTGGTTCTAAATCACTGGTTGTGACTCTGTTTGCAATATCTCTTCTTTTCGAAAAATAGGAGCTAATTACTTCAAATCTATTCTTAAAATACTGACGAAAACTTGCAGCTGAAGCTGGAGTTTTTGTGACTTTGGGGGAATAAAGAACCTCTAAATCAGTTGAGATTGCTTCTTTTCTTACCTCTGTCCGTATTTTTTTTTCTTTAGGTAATAACTGTTTTTCTTTTACTAAATCATCTTTTTTGATTTCCACAGATGAGACTTTTGAATCCAAACTTTTGCTATCTTCTGTTTTATCTTCAACCATAATCTGTTCTTCTTTTGCATCAACAGGTTCATCAGCTGGTTGATCAACAGACTTAACTTCTTCAATTTCTTGGTTAATTATTTCGTTTATATCATCTATAGAAAGTATCAGTTGAGCTGTTCCAGAAGAAAGAATCTCATCAATAACTGAATCTACGTCCTCTAAAGAATTAAGATAGGAAAAGGCTTCCGGAGTAAGTTGATAACCTTCAGCAACCAATTTTCGAAGCTTCTTAGATGGATTCATGACTGGGCAACATTTTTGTTTGTAAAGAAATTTTTTCCATATATTGGAAATAAACATGGCGACCCCGACGCGATTCGAACGCGCGACCCCCAACTATCTTCGCATATTAGCTTTACATAGAAGGCTGGTGCTCTATCCAGCTGAGCTACGGGGTCATTGTATGTTATAGTTCTTTGAAGTTAATCACATCTTAAATTTTTTGATGATGGGTTTCATTTTTTGAAGCTTTATTATTTTGTTTTGGTCAACTGAAATGTAATTGATAAAAAATCATATATATCTCTATCTTAAAACTCAGTTGAGCAATATGAGTAGAAGAACTTCTCAAAGGAAGAAACAAAAGCGTGATACAAGTCCAATGCCTGCTACAGGAGCAGGTTTAATGAGATATTATGATGAAGATTTACCTGGAGTAAAAATTGGTCCTTGGTACGTTGTTGCTTTTAGTCTAATCCTAATTGTTGTTGTTATTGTAGGTAATTTTCTTTACGTCTCTCCTACTTAAACACATTTTCAAATGGAAAACAGAGGGTGACGTATATTCACGACATTCAAAAATTAATGAGGAATCTTTTCTATAACAAGGATAAAGCAAGAGGAAAGGAGAAAACATTCTTAAAATTAGTTGAAGAAGTTGGAGAACTATCAGAAGCAATTCTCTTGAAAGATGAGCTTAAAATTACAGAAGAAATCATTGATGTAATTGCTTGGATCTTTAGTATTGCAAATCTTGCTGAAATTGATGTCGAAGAAATGTTCTTCAAAAAATACGCCCATTCATGTCCGAAATGCAAAAACAATCCCTGCAGTTGTGATTCTATTTAGTTTTTTTGGGTTAGCTTCAAAGTTTCTGTGCTTGTAATATTACACTATCATCTACGCTAGTCCGAAAATTTTTGTTGCATTTTTAATACTTTAGCATAGAAAATGTATGAGATGAAACAAATAGTTCTATATACAACAGAAGATTGTCCATACTGTAACATTGCTGAAAAAATACTTAGAAATGTTCTAGATGAATACAATGGGCTCTTTAATTACAAAAATATAAAAATTAGCACAAAAAAAGAGTTGGAAATTTCTTCTTTACCAACAATATTAGTTGGTCAAACGAAGATTGAGGGGTTACCGGAGAAAGAACAAATTCACACCGCATTGTTTTCTTAACATTGATTAAGAATGGGGAGAGGAAAATTGAATGGGGGTTTTATTGAAAATAGAACTCATACTCAACTATTTCTTTAATAAAATCTCCAACTAAACCTTCTAAATCTAATAATCTCTTAAGAAACTCATCCCATGAAACTGAACCATATGCTTTTAACCATGATAAATATCCCGGTTTGAGCAACTTCTTAGCTGCATTATGATTTTTACAATACTTCTCTTGAGAATTTTCTTTGTTTTTTTTACAAATTGGACATACAGCTAAAGTTTTTTTCGAGCTAATTTTTATCACCCTCTTTCTTTGATGGACAGTCTGGTGAGATACACATCTGATATTTTCTTTTACCTCTCTGCCACTCTATGATTGGTAATCCGTCGTGTGGGCACTTCTTTGATGTAGATCTAACAGTTCCAGTGTTGGGTAATGGATATGTTGCGGTGCATTTAACACTCTTATCAAAATAAGCTGAACAGGAAATAAATCGCTTTCCAGATTTTCTAGATTTTATGATCCTTAAATCACCCTTCTTGCATTTCTGACACTTTCCTAAAACCACAAGTTCAGATTTTTCCGATAAACGTAGATTTTCATAAAGAGATTGACCTATTTCCTCTTCCTTCTTATGAAATAATATCAGTAAATCCTTCAATTCATTTTTTATTGTAAAGATTGTAGAATCAATATTCGTTTTCTTGTTCTTAACATCCTCCATGATATCTTCCAAGTTTCTAGTCATTTCGGACTTTACAAGAATTGGATATTGACTTTGTAGAACATCTACAACACCAACCCCTAATGGTGTAGGTGAAATTACTTTGCCTTCGACATAACCACGATCAAACAAAGTTTTGATAATCCCTGCTCTAGTTGCTTTAGTACCTATTTTCTCTGTTTCCATGTTCTTTAGTAAAGATGATTCATTGTATCTATAAGGAGGAGAAGTAAAGTCTTCTTTTGATTCAATATATGAAAACTTAACATCAGAATTTAACTGAACGTCCGGTAAAATTTGTTCTGAAAGTGAGAAATATGGTTTGTAATATTTTATCCACCCTTCATCTATTATTTTACTACCTCGAACCTCAAACTTATGAGTTTTTACAGTAATCTCAATTATACCCTTGAGAATTTCAGCTCTTCTACCAAAAACGGAGAGGTAACGTTTAACCACTAAATCATAGATTTTTCTTTCAGATGCTGAGAGTGAATTATCCGGGACATTTCCTGTTGGATGGATTGCCGGATGAGCTGCGTCTGTACGTTTCCCTTCTCTTGGTTTGAACTTCTTTCTAGAGATTATTTCATTAGCAAAAGTACTATAATCGCTTTGGTTGCTTAGTTTGGAAAGTATGGTTTTATGACCTAAAGTCATTGGTAATTTTTGACTATCGGTTCTAGGATATGAAATTAAAGCCTTCAAATAGAGGTTTTCAGCATATTCTAGAGTTTTACTTGGGGAGAATTTGAAGTATCTATATGCTTCTCTTTGAAGTGATCCTAAATCAAAAGGAGGGAAAGAATACTGATATGACATCTCTGAAGATACGTCAGTTATTTTACCTGCTAAACCACTACAATCTTTAATAATTTGTACAGCTTCTTTCTGAATTTCAATCTTTGATTTTTCATAAAAAGCTTTAAACTTCTTATTATCTAGAATCACTTCACTTTCAATAGTCCAAAAAGGAATAGGAAGAAACATTTTGATTTTGTTTTCCAACTCTACAACAGAACCTAATGTAGGTCCTTGAACGCGACCAATTGAAATTGTTTTGAATTGACCTGAAACCTTCTTTACTGCTAGACTCAATGCTCTGGAATAATTTATTCCATATAACCAATCCACATAATGACGAATAAGACCAGAATTTAGAAAACCCATATCAAGTGATTTCTCTCTCTGATCATAAGCTTGGAGTATATCTCGTACTGTCAAAGTAGAAAATTTCATTCTTTCAGCATCAGTTTTTCCAATAAGATACTTCAGTATTAAATAACCGATTACCTCACCCTCCCTGTCAAAATCAGTCATAATAATGACATTACTTGCTCCTTTTGCAAGAGATTTAAAAACATCAGTGAAGTTTTTAGTTCTAGCAGTTTTACTTACTGTATGACTTGGTACCCATTCATAATCTAATACTGGATAGTTCCATGTTTTACCGATAGAAGAAAGAGTAAATAAATGACCAACTGCAGGGGCTATAACTATACGATTGTTATCTCTTGTACAAACAAAAACTGAAATGTTTCGCAATTTCTTGACTGTTGGTTTATTATTCTCGTCTAAGGCATAGGCTAGTCTTCGAGCTGCTTGTGGTTTCTCAGCAATACCTAATACGTAAGGAGTTTCTATAGATGACAAATACCTAACACCATTATAACTAAATTCCACTTTCAGATGAACTAAAGAGTTGGAGCCAGGACGGGGATTTGAACCCCGGATCCTATAAGGAACTGATTTTCAAGACCAGCGCCGTTGTCCGCTTGGCTATCCT
>JAAFKJ010000115.1 GCA_021399395.1 Candidatus Heimdallarchaeota archaeon | reverse complement strand
GTTCCTCTTTCTTAGGTTCCTCTTTCTTAGGTTCCTCTTTCTTAGGTTCCTCTTTCTTAGGTTCCTCTTTCTTAGGTTCCTCATCAACCACTACTTCTGCACGAATATCCGCATATTTTTGTTTTAATGCATTTGTTTGCATTTCGTAGAGTTTCTTTGAACCTTCAACTGATAAGTCTAAACATTCATCAAATTGATCTAATGTAAATACACCATCTAATTGAATTAGAGAAACTTCATCTAATGTAGGACAATAACCCAGAGGCATATCTCCCGAACCCTTTTGATCTTCTATGTCACATAGATCAAGTACTGCTGTATCGTTTATTAGACCAGATGCGACGGAAGATATTATACCTCTCATTGGCACACCTGCATCGGCTAGAGCAACTGATGCTGCTATCAAACTTGCGCATCGTGTTCCTCCATCAGCTTGAAGTACTTGAAGATATACATCAATAGTTGTTCTCGGATATTTTTCTGTTAGCACTACTGATGTGAGTGCATCAGATATAATCATTGAAATTTCCTTTTCTCTTCTTGAGGGAGCGGGACTTTTTCTATCATTTACAGAAAAAGTTGACATCCTGTAGAAGCATTGAATCAATGCTCTATTTGGTAGAGCCCTATGCTTAGGATGCAATTCCCTTGGTCCATAAACTGCAGCAATTATAATGTTTTTACCCATACGAATTTCTGCTGAACCATCGGCGTTCTTAACAACACCTATTTTTATTTCTGTTGGACGTAATTCTTTTTTTATACGCCCATCAAGTCTTTTACCTTTTTCATCTATAAGTTGGACGGTTCCATCTCCTGCCATAATATTACACCTCGTTTTCTGTTTGACCGTTTGAAAGCATCTCTCTTATTCTGTCAGTTAATCCCTGAGTATGGGCTTCCAGTTCTATTTTCTTAAGAGTTTCAATTGCTTTCAATTCATCTTCTACTTTCTTTCCTTGTACCCAGATTCGTCCGTTTTGACCTGTAATTATTTGAGTGTGGGTAAGTCTTTTTACCATATTTATCATAGTACCTTTCTTTCCTATTACTCGAGGTATATGAGCTGCTTCTATCTCAACTAAGCGACCACCTCTAAGTTTTCCCAATCCTCTTTCATTTGTTAGAATTTGTGGGTCTCTTGTTCTGTCAAAACTCATAATCTTTGTAAGAATGATATCACCTATATCAAATATTTTTCTTGTATCATCCTTTACCGGATCAAATCTTTTTTCAGTTGCATTATTGGCACTTAAAACTGCCGAGTATGGTGAGCCAACATCAACAATCCAATTTGTTAATCCAACTTCTACAACTTTTCCTATAACTAAATCTCCAGGTCGGGGAAGGTATTTTCCTTTTAGTGCTTTAACTTGGATAAAATCTCCTTTATCTTGGAATAATCCTACTAAGGTAGAATAATATAAGTTACCTCTTCTGATAACCCCATCTCCATATTTAAGAGTACCTTCAGCTAGTAAATCACCTGGTATAACTATTTCATGATTCTTTATTTTAACTTCAGACATATATATATCACAGCCTGTATTTCTTATTTAATCTGCGAGTCTTTCTATTACTTTGACTTGTGCTTTTCCTTTTGTTCGCGAAGTTACTTCCTCTAAGAAATCAGCTTGTGTACCAGATGGAATCTGAATTAAAACAGCTAAACTCCCGTCAGGCAACCATTCTTCTTGGATTAATTCTCCAGCAGAACGGATTGATCCATAAAGGGACCCAGTAAAACTTGGTGGGATTTTTAGTGCCAATTTTACAGATTCAAGACGAATTGGCATAACAGGTTTGAGTAAATTAATAATCTCTAAAGCCTGAATTTTAATTTCTTCTTTATAATCTATATTTACACCTAATTCGAGAATAGCATTTTCAATTCTATCTTTAGGTATAGGTACATTTTCTCTTGGATTTATACAATGAATGTGTATGAAGTCAACTATTTCGATTCTTTTTTCCTTCAAAATCTCGTTTCGTTGATCTGCAGTTAATTGCAGTTGACCTTCTTTCAAAATCTTAATTGCAATTTCTCTTTCTGTTAAATCCTCAAAAGAGACCACCAAATCATCATTGGTAGCTTTTGCTCCACGTGATAAATTCTCATAAACAACAAATGATTCAAAAATATCATCAATTTCTACTTCTTCACCTTGTAAAAATAACCATGCAGGACGAGGATTAACCAGTAACTCATATCTCCTCCCATGTTTCTCATAACGAACAATAGATTTACCTCTAAGGTCTATTCGTCTATCTATTGTAACGCCTCTAAAATCTTGGCTCATGTTTTCTCACACTCGAGTATCAAAGTAATGTCGCTAATTTTTGAGAACATTAAAAGCCAGATTTATAAGATTTTTCAAGAGAGAGAACAATAACAACCAAATATTAATCAAAATAACTGAGAATGTTGATAAAATGCAGAATATCTTAATTACAGGGTATCCTGGAGTTGGGAAAACGACTCTAATCAATAATTTAGTTGCAACTCTCAACAAAACTTGCATGGGTATGGTTACTAATGAAATAAGAGAAAAAGGAAAACGAACTGGATTTAAAATAGAAACTATCTCGGGTTTAGAATTTCCCTTAGCGTCAAAACACAATCAATCGAGTAGATATAGGGTTGCTAGTTATGGTGTGTATTTAGAAAGTATAGATAAAGTAATTGAACATTTGGAAAAGGAAATTCAGAAATCTAATCCAGAGATTATAGTAATTGATGAAATAGGAAAAATGGAGCTTTTTTCAAACTCCTTCAAGAAATTTCTGGAATATTGTCTGGATAATAAACTGGTGTTAGGCACAATCATGTTAAGAGACAATAATTATACAAGACAGATTAAAGAAAGATTAGATACAGTTGTATTCCACTTAACAAGAGAGAATAGAAAGACAATGGAAGAGGAAATTATGGAGATGCTTAAATAATGCCAGAAGGCCCCGAGGTAGAATATACCTTAAGGACTTTGAAGGAATTAGAAGGTAAAAAAATCAAATCGATAGATTTAACTGAAATTTCTCAAAAATACAACAAGTACAAAGGAAGACAAGACGAATTTACGGGGTTTTCAAAGAGTATTCTAAGTAAGATAGAAAGACATGGTAAGTTTCTAATTTGGATTTTCAACAACAATGAAGTGATTCTTAATCATCTAGGGATGTCAGGAAAATGGATTATCTCTTCGAAAAGTGAAGATAATTTGGAGATTAAGCATGCAAAAGTAATAATTGTTATCGAGGATTCGCAGACAAGTGCAATATTTGATGATGCTAGAAACTTCGGCCAATTTCGAAAATTTGGGAACTATGAAATGGTTATGAGATATTCCCCCATCAGAAGACTTGGTTTGGATGGTCTTAAATTACCTTTTCCAATTTTAGACTTCCAGAAAGCACTAAAACAAAGTAAAAACTTGAAGAAAGCAATTGGCAGAGTACTTCTAGATCAAACGATAGTAGCTGGAATTGGCAATATTTACAAGTCAGAGTCATTATTCAGAGCTAAAATAAATCCTCTAAGAACTGTTAAAAGTCTTAAATCTAAAGAAACTGAAGTATTAGGGAAAGCCATCTCTGAAATATTACAAAAAGCTGTCCAAAGTATGGGCAGTACTATTCATACCTATAGAAACCCATATGGTGAGGAAGGTTCAGCGCAGAAATGGCATGAAGTATACGGAAAAGCGGGAAAATTGTGCAAAGTATGTGGTACAGAAATTACAAGAATTGTTCAAGAAAAAAGAAGTACATTCTACTGTGGGAAATGTCAGTTGTAAAAAGGATTTCCTTTCCAAAAAAGATTTATTGAAAGAAATAAATTCAAAATCATGCATTTAGACGAACTAGTTAATATTGCGGCACGAGAACTTTCTGGAGAAAGAGCTAAAAAACTAACTGGATTACTTTCTCAATATCATAGGATTCAAGCAAGCACCGAATTTCTTACGACAATTGAATTACTGAGAGATGAATTAAAAAGTGTTGGAGATGCTAATTTCCAAATACATGAATATATAGCTGATGGTACTAAAAGATACTATGATTGGAATACTCCAATTTCTTGGGATATAGAAGATGGTTCTTTGACGTTGATAGAACCTGAAATGAAGAACTTATGTCGTTTCTCAGCAGTACCAGAAAGTGTATGTACCCACTCAAAATCTATTGATATTACAGCTGAAGTGATTCATGTTCATGAGGGAAAGAGAGAAGACTTTCAAAATATAGATGTAAAGGGGAAAATAGTACTGACCTCTGCAAGTCCTAGAACCATGATTGAGAGATTATATGAAAATGGTGCAATTGGAATTATTGCATACCCTACTGAAGAAAGAGCTAAAGGGTATTCTGAAATGATCCAATATGTTGGATTATGGCCAAATGCTGACAATGTAGATAAGTCAACGTTTGGTTTCTCTTTATCCAGGCAACAAGCATTAGAAATCATAAATCATATAAAAATGGGGAAAAAAGTTACTGTGCAAGCTAAGATTAAGGCGGATCTCTATAATGGGAAAATGCATGTTTTATCCACAAAAATAGAGGGGAGTGTAAAGCCAGAGGAGGAGATCATTGTAATTGCTCACATTTGTCATCCTGCTCCTTCAGCAAATGACAATGCTTCTGGAAGCGCTTTACTTATGGAGATTTTCAAAACCATTAAGACATTGCTGAATAATAATACCATTAAATCCCCAGAAAGAACAATCAGATTTTTGTGGGTCCCTGAATTTCATGGTACAATACCTTGGATAGAAGAGAATTTTAAATCAAATGCTTTTTCTCCTATTCTATGTATCAACCTTGACATGGTTGGGGAGCACCCTGCATTAGTTGGCTATCCTTTTACAGTTAACAAGGCCAGTATATCAACACCCACATTTCTAAATGATTTGATTGCTGAAATAATTGATAAGATAAAAGACAATACACAGATTGTTGAGCAAGGTGGATGGCAGTTTCCATGGAATTTTCGCATTAAGCAATTTGCTGGGGGTTCAGATCACTTATTGTTCAACGATGAACCTGCAAGAATTCCATCTGTTATGTTTGGGCATTCAGATATATTCCACCATACTAATCTTGACACGATTGAAAAAGTTGATCCGACAACTTTGAAGAGAGTAGGATGTACAGCTTTAGCCACAATATTAGCAAGTTCTTACAAAAGAGACTTTTCTAGAGAAATTCAAAGAATATATCTTAAAGGGTTACAGAAGAGAAAGGGTCTGTTTCTAGATATGTATACCTATGAATTAACCTGTTTGGATAAACTTGAAAATGATAGTGAAAGAGAATTAAAGTCCTTCTTATTGAATCAAGTAATCAACACTTTTGAAAAATATGAAAAAGGATTGATAGAAGAAATTGAGAGAATATTTGGGGATATAGATGAAGAACTAACAAACTTTATTCAAAATGATTTACAGAATTTCAAACAGTTGATTCAAAATCTTAGAGAAAAAACTGAAATTATTCAATTAGAGCAGGGAATTTCTGAATTACTAAACAAGATTCCTCTTCGAAAATGGGAAGGCCCGTTCAATAGTTCAATTATCTACCAAACTTTGTACGACCCAGAATCTCTACAAGAAACAACAAACCTTACTGAAGAGAAAATTGCTGAAATTAAACAATTATCAAAAATTTTGATGGAAAATTATGGTGGCTTTACTTTTGAGATAGTTAATCTCATAGATAATACAAGAAGTGTAAAAGAAATTCTGCTTAATTTAGCGCTGATCAATTGGCGATTAGTACAACCAAAGAATCTTATAAGTTTCATAGAAATGCTGGAAAGCCTCCAGTTAATTGAATATTAAACCTATTCTGCTAAAGTCTGTATAGCGAAATCCTAGCCTTTAGCAATGGTTTTATATAAATAAATGATATAGTAACAAGTAGATTTAAGATGACAAAGGATGAAGTAAAATCTCTAGTGAATTCTGTCAACATGATTAAAAACATGGTTGAAAGCATAGTTGCAGCTGTACAAGAAAGATTCAAAGATTATGATGAAGTAGTTGTATCACTAAAAGAAAGAATTCAAAATTTGGAGGATGGAGGAGCACCAAGTATAGCTCAACCTAGTACGCAAGCATCCACCCCAGGCTCTTTTGAACAAATAACTAAACTTGAAAAACGATTAGATAGTTTGAACGAAAGAATTCTTTTGATTGAAGCTGCAAGAAGCGTACACAAAGAAGCTGTAGTTGAACCCACAGAAGTTCAAGCTTTCAAGGATGTAGCAGTTAAGGAAACACAACCTGAAATTGTAAAAATGCCAGAAGCTCCAGCATCACCACCACCAACACCAGAGATTGTAACTCCTGAACCCGAGACAAAACCTGTTGTAGAAGAACCTGTTCCACCTACTATCGAAGCTCCATTAATACCTACCCCTACACCACCACCTGCGACAAGAATCTCAGATCCAGAACCAGCATTTACACCAGAACCTACACCAAAACCAATTGTAGAACCTGTTCCGAAAGCTCCTACAGAGATACCTACACCTTCAGTTATTCCTAAACCTGCTTCACAAGTGACAGACACTGGAGAGCGAGATGTAAGTCCAATATCAAAAGAGGTTTCAGGCGCAATACCCGCACCACCAAAACAAGAAGAAGCTATTCCTACAACCGATACATTTCAACCTCAAGTACTAAAAACTGATCCTGAAGCAGTAGCTGCACCAGAGGAGAAGAAATCTGCTGAATTATTTGGTGAGGCAGTAAGTGGGGACAAAGCGGAATTACTTAAGGCTTTGAAAAAACTGGAAGACCTTTAATCTTCGACAATAAATTTCAAATAGACTACTCGAAGATTTGACTAATGGCTGCTATAATTCCCAACAGTGTTTTTTACATTCTATCATTTTTTATTCCTATGATATTATCATTAGTAGGATTACCACTTCTTATACGCTTTATGCATAAGAAAGGAAAATACGGAATTGATATTCATAAAAAGGAGCAACCAAAAGTTGCTGAAATGGGAGGCACCATAATACTTTTGTCTGTTATTATTACATCAATTATACTAATTTTCTTAGTAGATAATCCTCAAGAGAAGTTGACTTTAGGAATATTCTGCTTAACCCTCTTAATAGCAGGTATAATAGGAATAATTGATGATCTATTTCGATTAAGTGGAATGTTAAAACCTCTATTACTTCTAATTGCTGCAATTCCAATCATTGTTTCTGGTCTAATTGTAACCGGCATTTTTGTTCCTGAACCTCTATTGCCATTTGTAGGTCAAACAAGATTGACAATAGTATATTGGATACTACTTCCGTTTGTTATAACAGTCACTTCAAATTCTGTTAATATGTTGGATGTTTTCAACGGAACTATGGCTACCACCTCAATGATAGTTTTAACATTCGCTTTCTTTGCCAATTTGATTATATTTGAATTGAATTTTCAGACTCTGGATCTGACTTATGTTCTTATCTTAATGATGATTGGTACGCTTCTGATTTTTTGGATATTCAACAAATACCCAGCAAAGGTTTTTGCAGGAGATACTGGAAGTCTTACAGTAGGTGCAGCACTAGGTATAATTGCTATTTTAGGTAGATTGGAAGTTGTAATAATCATAGCTATGATACCCTTCATCATGAATGCTTTTGGGATAATTAGCAGTGTCAAAGGTTTGTTTGAAAGGGGAGAGATGGCAAGACCTACAAAGATGACTGATGATTGGAAAATTGAATCGACAGGCAATCCAAAAGCACCCATCACTTTAGTAGGATTAGTTATTCAAAAGGGTCCACTTCATGAGAAAAACATAGCTAAAACTTTCAACATCCTTACTTTAGTTAGTGGGGTTTTTGCTCTTCTTACTGCAGTTCTAATCAGATTAACAATGGAGGGAATATTATGAGTGTTCTAGAATCAACTTCTAAGTTCTTTAAAAGCATTGGAGACAGTATAGTGAAATATTTCCAGCTGATACCAAGATTGTGGAAGATTATTGGCCTTGAAACCTTCATTTTTGCAACTTTCGTAGGAATTTGTGCAGTAATAAGTGAGGGGATTATGTTAATACCTTCATCGACCCTCCCTGGTTTGAATTTTTTGTTTGCAGGGTTAAAAGTTGGTTTGAGTCTTCTTTTAGTTGGAATGTGGTTAACAGCATGGTACTTCCTTACTAAGAGACTCATGAGAAATGATGGGAAAAAAGAAACTGAAATAATAGAAGAAGAGGTATAATTACGATCTTGCTTCTAGAAGATACAATCTTTTCTTCAAATTAAAATATTTTTTAGCAAACTCATGGCTTGGGATCTCATAATCCTCAAATTGTTGCTCAATAGCAAAAAGCTCATTTTCCACACCAAGAACCTCATCTTCAAGATGTATTTTCTTTTCTTGTTGCAAAGCTCTTCTTGAAAGATCAGTTGTTCTTTTAGATTTTATTTCCACAAGTGTTTTCTTCTTCTGTTCAAGAATCAGTGACAATTGTTCTTCTTGTGCTTTTATAGGATTTAAATGAACTACAGGATCAATCCTTTGTGGTTGTTCATCTATTGATCGAGCAGGCACTTTGGAGAAGAGTCTAATCATTTCAACTATTATTTGGAAAAGATGATAACTTGATCTCCACCTAGCTAACATTCGCATTTCTAATACTTTATCTTGAGTTAAATTTGGATGGGTAACTGGACTTAGAATACGTACTACTGGTGGGGATGATGGAAAATCACTTGGAAGCACAATAAGAACTTCTATGAATATTTCTCCGTCATCTGTTATTGCAGGTACAACACCCTTCCATCTTGTTAAGTCTCCTTCTATGGGTTCAAAAGCATATGCTCTCTCCATAACAAGACTATATTCTTTTGCTAGGATATCATCTGGAACAGGCATACTAAATTTACTCCTTACGGTATTCTATTTCACAACAACTTATTTATACATTCGCTTTTTAATGAACATCTTCTATCCCATCTCTAGATTTTTAAATAAATCAATCTGCCTTTAGTTGATGACTCGAGTAGCGGTAATAAACCAAGAAAAATGCAGACCAGACAAATGTGGAAAATTGTGCTACAAAGTTTGTCCTTCAGTAAGGGCAGGAAGAGAAACAATTTCATTTGATCCTCCATCAAATAAAGCAGTAATTCACGAATCTCTTTGTTCAGGAGTAGCTATATGTGTTAAGAAATGTCCTTTTCATTGTATTACCGTTGTAAATCTCCCCGAAGAACTAGACAAAGAAGTAACCCACAGGTATAGTGTAAATGGATTTAAGTTACACAGATTACCAATGCCAAAATTGGGGCAAGTAACAGGACTTGTTGGACAAAATGGTTCAGGCAAAAGTACTACATTAAATATTCTTCAAGGAAATCTTAAACCTAATCTTGGCAGATTCGATAATCCACCTGATTGGGATGAGATAATAGAAAATTACAGAGGAACAGAGATTCAAAGCTATTTTGAGAGGTTAGCTAATGAGGAATTGAAAATAATTCTAAAACCACAAAACGTAGATAAGTTACCGCGAGTCATAAAGGGTAATGTGTCGGAAGTAATTGGAAAAGTCGACGAGAAAGGTATTAAGAACGAAATTAAGGATGTATTTTCGCTTTCAACAGTTTGGGAGAGAGAGATTAGCAAATTAAGTGGGGGGGAGCTTCAGAGGTTAGCTATTGCAGCTACCATTGTCAGAGAAGCTGATGTCTATTTATTTGATGAACCTACTTCTTATTTAGATGTTCAAGAAAGAGTCAAAATTGCTCAATACATTAATGAAATGAAATCCCCAAAACAGACAATTATTGTTGTTGAGCACGATCTTGCAATGCTTGATTACTTAAGTGACCACGTACATATGTTTTATGGGGATGCTGGTGTATACGGGATAGTTAGTCACCCATATTCTGTCAGAGAAGGAATTAATATATTTCTAGATGGTTATATTCCTTCGGAAAATATGCGTTTCCGACCTGAGCCGATAATTTTCAAAAAAGTTATTATGGAAGACAAATATACTTCGTTTAGATTAGCTTTACGATATGGTGATATGACTAAAGAATTTGAATCTTTTGAATTAGCCGTTAAAGGAGGAGAACTCTACAAGGGGGAAGTTGTTGGCATTATAGGTCCAAATGGTATTGGAAAAACAACTTTCGTAAAAATGCTAGCTGGAGTATTAGAACCTACATCGATATCACAAGAAACAGAAGTTCTGGCTCAGATGAGTAAACAAGAAATATTAAGAGAAAATCCAGAAAGTGTACAGAAAGATGAAAAAATAACAGAGAGGTTGATTGTTAGTCAC
Source organism: Candidatus Heimdallarchaeota archaeon (assembly GCA_021399395.1). Taxonomy (GTDB): domain Archaea; phylum Asgardarchaeota; class Heimdallarchaeia; order Heimdallarchaeales; family Heimdallarchaeaceae; genus UBA460. The sequence continues at coordinate 81,961 of JAAFKJ010000115.1, read as the reverse complement.
AAACCTCAATATCTTTACACAGAATCGGAACAAACCGTTACTGAATATTTGAGAGAGATAAATCCAGTAATGTTGAGTAGTGGTTGGCATAAGTCAGAAATTATTGAACCTCTTAGATTTACAAAACTACTAGACTCAAAGTTATGTGATTTATCTGGAGGAGAATTACAAAAAGTTTCAATCGCAGCATGTTTAGGGAGAAAAGCACATCTGTATCTGCTTGATGAACCTTCAGCATATATATCATCAGAAGATAGAGTAAACGTAGCTAAAGTCATAAAAAGAGTAGTTTCTCATTATGAGTTTCCAGCTATTGTAGTAGAACATGATGTAATGATGCTCAATTTTACTTCTGATAGAATTATGGTGTTTGATGGCAAACCTGGAGAACTAGGAAGAGCAAGAAGGATTGGATCACTACAAAACGGTATGAATGATTTTCTGAAGAAAATGAATATAACCTTTAGGCAGGATCCAAGAACCCTACGCCCAAGAGTTAACAAACGAGATTCACAGTTGGATAAGAGACAAAAATCAGAAGGCAAGTATTTTGTTACTGCTTAATCCTACCTTCTTTCATGAACCAGTAACTCTATAGTTTCTTCAGGGCTCATACTTGTGTCTTTGAGTTTATCTGGTTTTTCTATTCTTCCTTTATCTATCATTTGAGCAATTTTTAATGTTATTAAATTCTTAACTGATTCAAATTTCTTTGTAAACCAAATTAGTAGAACATATGATTTTGGTCTTATTAGATTCTTCTTCGGTTTAACTATTAGTTTTGCTACTGCATCAGCAAGATTTTCTACGGTGTACCCCGGAATAGCTGCTCCATTTAAACCTGCAACTTCGTTGAATTCAGTATTATATGGTCCTGGCATAACTGTGGAAACTAAAATCCCATAATCTTTGAATTCTTGTCTTATACTATCACTGAAGACTTTTACAGCTGATTTTGTTGCACAATAAACTGCAAAAGGATATACGGGTAACAGTGCAAGTGATGAAGACATATTAATAATCAAACCAGATTCTTGCTTTTTCATTATTGGGAGAACTTGTTTGGTCATCTTTATGAGTGAAAGAACGTTCGTTTCTATTAACTGATCAATTTCCTCTTCAGGTTGTTCAATGAATAAATTGGCTTTCCCTAACCCCGCATTATTTATTAATACATCAATTCTTCCAAAGCTTTTCATAGTAAAATCAATGAATTTTTCTCTATCTTCTCTATTCCTCACATCACCCACTATTGGAATAACCTCGATTTTTTCTCTCTTCAGAAGATTTGCAGTTTGTAATAATCTTTTTTTTCTACGTGCTATTATCACTAGTTTAGGATGATATTTTGCTAAAGCCAAACAAACTGCCCTGCCAATTCCTGAGGAAGCTCCAGTTACAATAATAACTTTACCTTCGTCAACAAATGCTTTGTTCGAATAATGAGCTTTCTTGACCATAATATCAGAAAGATACCTTCATCCCAATATAAAAACTCAAAAAATTTTAAAAAGAAAGATGTGAAAAAATTGAAGTTAAATTATTTGTTTTTCAGGTGTTCAAACCATTCTGGGAGTTTAATTTCATCCACGGGTATACTATCCCCAGGCAAATATGGTTTAACATCCAATACTGGTGTACCATCAATAGCATCAATTCTATCAATGTACAATCTATTATTCTCCACTTTCAATAATTTAACCTTAGTAAGACCTATCGGATTTGGTCTAGCAGGACTTCGAGATGAAAAGACTCCAGTTTCAACAGGTTTTGTCAATCTAGGGGGTGTTGCTAGCATGTTTGATCTGTCCTTAGGATTATCTCTCATTGATATCCACCACAACACATAAACATGGCTGAAATTCTCAATGTGTCTTAATCCTGGAGTATAGGTTTGATAAATTTCAATATAACAAGCTTCCTTCTCAATTCTCACTGCACCAATTTGATGAATTCCAAAAGACGACATAATAATCAATTACCAATATTACAAACATCTTTTGAACTTTTCTTTTCATTGAATAATTTGATACTTTCAAGATTCTAAAAAACTATCTAAAGTGATTTTTCCTTTAGATTTCTTTGTAACCTTATCAAGAAAATCACTTTCAATTTTCATTTCTGCTTTTTCTAGAGCATATTTGGGTATAAACTTGTGAAAAAGTTTAGGATTCAATCTTTGTTCCAAGAACTGAGTTTCATAGTATTGCTCCCACAAAAAATCTCCTTCTTCTAGAACTATTTCTTCAGGAAGTCGTTGATCAAGATTTGTTCGAGCAAAATTCCTAACAGAATCAATCAATTTTTCTCTTGAACTGCCTCTAAATTCTGGAAATTCTGGAATATCTCTTCTATTTGATACTACAGCAAAATTTTGAGAAGCAAAAAGAATAATTATAAATTGATCAAATCTTTTTGCAATTGATTTTCCTGCAAAGTATATCGTGTTGTGTTCTGGTTTGCAACTTCCGACAAGTACCATTTCAGGATAAGGTTTTAACCTCACAAATGCAGATAGGAAATGGATTTCTTTTAAAACTTGATTAGCTCTTTTCTTAATTAGCTTACCAAGAGAACTACAACCTGTTGTAATTTCATGAGGTTTTGATTTCATAAGAAGAAGAGATTTCTCTATAAATTCAGATGTTGAGGAATTATGATGTTTAGCAGCTTCAATATATTCTCCAGCTGATAAATCGCATAACCACGAGATATTAATCACTCTCCTCTGTTTTCTGAAAATCCACCATAGTAAGTTGTTTCTTTTCCCCTATTTTCAGAAATGGAATTGCTCTCTTCAAGACTACACCTATTGTTTTTAGTTGTTCATTCTTGTAAATCGCTACACCTTTGTTTCGTAGTTTAATGATTCTTGTTGCAGAGGTATGTCCGATACCCGGTACTCTCATTAAGTCAGCATATAGTGCATTATTCACATCTACAGGAAAGAATTCAGGGTTCTCTCTAGCTATCGTTACCTTTGGATCAACTTTCAAAGGAATAAATCCCGTTTCATTTACTACCGAAAGAAGTTCTTCTGGAGAAAACTTGTAAATTCTCCTCAACCAATCTATTTGATATAAACGGTGTTCTCTTAAAAAGAAACTTCTAGGAAGATTTCTTTGTGTTTCATCAATTGGTAAGCAAGTGGAATAATATTGCCTTCTAAAATTCCAGTCTTCATTATAGAACTTGAAAATGCTTTCCAATATTTCTTTATCTGTTTCTCCAGCGGCTCCAATGACATATTGAGTCGTATATCCAGCAGGTATATGTCCAGTTTTGCTCATTTCTGGAAGAAATTTTGAGACCTTAATTATGTCATTGGCATAATCTTTTGTTGAGCATGTTTCATTAAAACGGGATTTATTAGGTAATTCAACATTCAAACTGACACGATCAGCCAGTTCTGCTATTCTAAATAGTTCATCTTTACCAATTCCAGGTAAAACTTTAGCATGTATATATCCATCAAAATTGTATTTATACCTCAAAAGATGAAGGGTTTCATGTATAATCTCAGCTTGACAATTAGCACTTTTTCCAACACCAGAGCTTAAGAATAATCCTTCAATATAATTTCTGAGATAAAAAGCCATTGTCAATTTTGCTAATTCGTCAGGTTCAAAGGACGTAATGGTTTGTTTGAAATCCTTGTTGTTTCTTATAGAATTGATACAATACTTACAATCATGAATACAGCTGTTTGTTGCTAAGACCTTGAGTAAACTAATACACCTACCATCTGGGAGAAAAGAATGACACACTCCAGTTGTTACCGCTTTTCCTATTGAACCCGGAGTATGAGCGCGAGGTGATGCTGTTGATGCGCAAAGGTCATATTTAGCAGCTTCTCCCAATATACGTAATTTTTCAAGTATACCGGGCAATATTACTCATAAAAAAGCTAATTTTGGATATAAAAACACCAAAATTATTTCTCTTTCTGAACAAATAGACTTACAGTTGTCAAAATCCATTTTAACAAGATAGAACCCCATAGGATCACTAATGGTACTGCATCATTAATGGGCACAGGAATCGCTGAAACATATACAATAACTTCTTTGTAATCAGTTTTCTTTACTTTTGAAACTGTCATTTTCTTAAATAAAAGAACGATTTTTCAAAATAAATATCGTTCCTATAAAATTCATCAAAATCACAACTTTTAAAACCAACTCTTTGTTTGGGAACATACCAACGAGATGTCCTCACGGGAATCGTAGGTGAACAATATGACTAAAAGTATGTACAAGTATATTGGAGATTTTTGGAAAAACCGTAATACTCCAGAATTTAAAGCATTGATGAGACAACGAATTATTCAATGGCGTAGAGAGGGGGTCGCTGAACGTGTTGAACGTCCTACAAGATTAGATAGAGCAAGAGCTTTAGGCTATAAGGCTAAGCAAGGATACACCATAGTCAGAGCCAAGGTCAGAAGAGGGGGAAGAAGAAAGAAAAGACCTGTAAGAGGAAGAAAATCACGCAACATGGGTGTCAATAAAATCACCCCCAAGAAAAGCATTAAATTAATTGCAGAAGAGCGTGTCGCAAGAAAGTATAGCAATCTTGAGGTTCTGAACTCCTATTGGGTTGGTCAAGACGGCAGACATAAATTCTTTGAAATAATTCTTGTAGATCCACAACATCCAGCAATAGCTAAAGATCCACGTACAAGTTGGCTATCTATTAGAGAATATCGTGGTGATAAAACTGTCTATCTAAAAAATCCTGTTCATAGAGGAAGAGTTCATCGTGGTTTAACCAGCTCTGGAAGAAAATCAAGAGGCCTTCGTAACAAGGGTTATGGAGCAGAAAAGATCAGACCATCGTTACGAAGTCATGGAAGAAGAGGAAATTAAATCCCTTCTCATTTTATTTTATTTGAATTAGTTGGTTGAGATGACTATCTCTTTAACAAAAATTGAATTTAGTTTTTCTGTTCACTCTACAGAAGATTTTGATAAAAATATGGAAGCTATAGCAAATCTCATTCCAGAAGAATTAATCGAACAAACAGAGATAACTGTAGAAGAATTAGAGGGTGGATACAATAATTCAATACAGTATGTAGTTATAAATTTTAATAAAACTAAAGATATGAGTAAAATTCTTGAAAATATTGCTTCAAAATTATCACAAGAACAGAAAGATTATCTAAATAATGAATTCGAGAAGAGATTTCATTCTGATGGAAAAACATTTTTCCTAAGAATTGATAAAGAGGAGATCTTCAAAAACAGATTAGTTATTGCATCATCTGAAAACGTAATAAAAATTGCAATAAAGATGAAGGCTTATGTCAAAGATGTTAATTATGTAGAATTTCTAGTGAATAAAGGAATATTATGATAAAGATTCAAAGAGAATTCAAACAAACGAATCTTAGTCAATGTATAAACTAACCTTCCTAGAATAGAAATTTTGAAAATTCATTCTTTAATTGGACATTAATTATACTTATAATATTGGAATTCTATCTTCTTCTATGAAAAGGAAATTGACCATAATTTTCTTAACAGTCTTATTTATTTCTACAAGTTTAATATCTGGTGTATCAGTATCCTCATTCCAGAGTGATTACAATGACAATCAATTTTCACTTAATGCAAATGGTGATACTGCTTTTGAACACATTTATGGTCCTCCCGGTCACGTTGCTTTAGCAGTAAGTGAAGAGGATAATTTAATCTTCACCAACGCTCCAGAAGGTTTAGCTTTGATTCAGAGAGACGATCTCACTAATCAAACTGTTTACAAAGATGAGATTGGGCTAACCGATGTACAGATACAGAACTTAGAGATTGATATAGACCTTAAGTTACTATATATAGGTTCGATACAAGGTGTAGATGTTTTAAATTACACAGATACACCTCTAACAGCTACTCCAATTTTAACAGGAGTTGCCACTAATTTTGAATTAGGTGATTTTATAGACGTAGATCCATTTACTCACTATGTTTGGATAGTAACACAATCTCACGGATTGATTGTATACGATCCAATCAATGATAGACAAGTGGATATTAGCGGATATAATCCTCCTGCTGCAACTGTAAAAATGCTCACTGTAGATGTAAATTCTTCTGAATCATTTGCATATATTGGAACATCTGTAGGAGTGTACAAAATAGACATTTCAGAGAATACAACAAGATGGTATACAACTAGTGATGGTCTTCCAAATGATTATTCCAGACTTGTGAAATATTACCCTTCGTTAGGGAAAATTTTTGTCGCAACATTTAATGAGACTACTAATATCTGTGATGGCTTAAGCGTGATTTTTCCCGACAATGATACTATCATAACATATCCTTATACTCAAACTCCTTACTATTCAAGATCAATTCTTGATTTAGTGTGTGATACTGAAGAGGAATTAGGGTTTATTGTTTCCCCATATTCAACAAATGCTGAATACGGTTTATTGGTCTTCAATACAACAAGTATGGAGGCCGTAGCTAAATCAACTTACGGTTCTTTACCCAGTGGTTATCCAATATCTACTGTAACTGGAGCTCCTTATCCAATTGAAGGTATGCTCGCATCTATAAGATTAGATTCAGTTACAAGGGAACTAATTATTGGTACAATTCAAAGAATACAAAAAGTGGATTATGCTCAACCAACCACAGCAATTACAGAACAAACAGATATATTGGGAATAGCTCACAACATAGCGACTGATATCAATTATGATCCAGTCGACGGATATGCTTACATTTCAACTCTATTAGGTTTGGACAGAATTGATCCAACTAGCCCAACACGATTAAATCCTACTTCAGTAGAACACCTTATAACAGGGATAGGTGGTGCGGGCGGAGATACTGCAGGAGAATTGCTTGAGACAGCTAGAGTAATGTATCATCATAGATACAGATATGATATCGTTTCAACCACCATCGATAATATGGAATCTATTCTTCCATTGAGTGAGTACAGGTATGTTGCAGACATTTCTTCATCACATAATGAAAGTTTGATTTACTACTCCACCGCGGCTCAAAATGCAGGAATCGGTGGAAATGGATCTATGATAATCTACAACTGGGAAACTGGTTTCTATCATGTAGAAAATTTCACTGAGGAAATAACGACACTTGAAGTGAATGCAGTTCTGCAAGATCCAAATCGTGATGTTCTTTATGTTGCAACCAACACAGGTTTGATACTCTACAATTTAACTTCACTCTCTGAAATAAAAAGATTCGGAGATGCAGAGAATTGGGAAGTTCAATCTCTAGAGTGGATTGAAGGAAATCTTTGGTTGGGTTTAGAACCTTATCCAAATGTAAGGATTTTCGGTACTGCGCTAGAAACTTTCGAAGATTTTCCAGCTGCCCATCTAATAGCATATCCTTCAATTAACGACATACATTACGTATCTTCAAGTCACGAGATATACATCTTAGCTAATTCAGGATTATATGTTTTTAATATGGCAAATGGTCAACTGAAATATGAAGACGAATCGGATGGATTATCAACATTGTTTGTTAGAAGAATGGATTATATCTCTGATACTCATGAAGCATGGGTAGGTTCTTTTCAAGGAATAAATATTTATGACCCTGATTTTGACAATACACCTCCTACCATAGATGCAACTTTTCCAGGATCTCCGTTTTCAGGAACAATCAACATAGAAATCGCTGGTTTTGATTATGCTGATGTTAAGGAAGTTCAACTTACTATGAAAAACAGTAGTTGGAGTAACACTTGGACTGTTAATAGTGATTACTTGTTTGTATCAATAGACACTCTTACTTATGTAAATGGAAACTATGATTTTGAAATCAATGTTACTGATAATAACGATTTAGTTGCTAGTATAACTGAGAGTCACAGCATTTTCAATCCAATTGTAGGCGAATTTCCAAGCATTCTAGCATTAATTACAATTCCGTTCTTAATAGGAACAATTGTAGTAATCCTTAGAAAGAAAAAATGAGATAATATCTCACTTTCTTTATTTTTTTGAATTTTTTTAGCCTAAATATAATTATATTTTCATTACGAAAATCATCGTAGTTAATGACAACAAGCTTTTAAAATACAGATGAGCATTTAAATTTGCACAGAGGAATTAGGATGGATCGCGAAATTCGCTAAAACGAAATTCTTTTTTAAACATCCCCATAGCGTGCCTTATAAATTTCTTAAAAAACATTTTGGAGTAGATTACAGTGGATAAGAAGAAAAAAGTATTCAAACCAGTTAAAGCCTTACCTTCATTTCCAGAAGAAGAAGAGAAAGTCTTAGAATTCTGGGAAAAAAATGATGTGTTTAACAAACTCAGAGAGATGAGAAAAGGAAGTCCATTATTTCGATGGTTAGAAGGACCTCCAACTGCAAATGGTCTCCCTCATATTGGTCATGCTTTAACTCGAGCAATCAAAGATGTTTTTCTTAAACATAAATCGATGCACGGATTTGAAGTTGTTCCATGGGTAGCAGGATGGGATTGTCATGGTCTTCCTGTTGAACTAGAAGTAGAAAAATCCCTTGGGTTCACAGATAAAAGTCAAATCGAGGAGTTTGGATTAAGCAAATTCAACGAAGAATGCAGAAAATCTGTCTTCAAATATGTAAAAGAATGGCAAGACATGTCCAAACGTATAGGATTCTGGTTAGATTTTGAGAACCGGTATGCCACATTAGATGAAAACTATGTTGAAAGCGTTTGGTGGTCGATAAAAGAGATATCAAATAAAGGCTTGCTCTATTTGGGGTATAAAGTAGTTCCTTATTGTCCCAGATGTGGAACACCATTGTCTTCACATGAAGTAGGACAAGGAATGATGGAAACAACTGACCCTTCAGTACATGTAAAATTCAAAGCGTTAGATTTTGAAGATACTTACTATTTGGCATGGACAACAACACCTTGGACGTTGATATCTAATGTTTGTTTGACTGTTAACCCAAAAGTAGATTATGTTCAAGTTGAATACAACGGAGAAAAATTAATCTTAGCTGAAGCAATAGCTGAAGAATTGCTAATTGATTATACAGTGCTGAAAAAATTCAAAGGAAAAGACCTTGAATATAATAAATATGAGCAACTCTTCCCATTCATTGTACCAAAGGAAGAAGCTTTCTATGTAACTTTGGCAAATTATGTAACAACTGAAGAAGGAACTGGAATTGTACATTCTGCACCTGCATTTGGAGAGGATGATGCTGAAATCGGAAAGAAGTATGGATTACCAGCTATGAATCCTGTACTTGAAGATGGTACCTTCTCTGAGGAAATCAAGGATTTTGCTGGGTTGTTTGTTAAAGATGCTGATCCCAAAATAATGGATAATTTGAAGGATAGAGACCTATTATTCAAAAAAGGAGTGTACAAACACACGTATCCATTCTGTTATCGTTGTGATGGTCCTTTGCTTTACTATTCAACAGAAACCTGGTATATTGAAATGTCTAAAATGCGAGACAGTCTTGTTGCTAATAATGAACAAATAAGATGGCAACCCGCTCATCTCAAGAATGGAAGGTTTGGTAATTTCATAAGTGAAGTAAGAGACTGGGCTTTGTCTCGAAACAGATATTGGGGAACCCCTCTACCAATATGGCTGTGTGAAAATAATCACAGAACTGTAGTTGGTAGTTTAGAAGAACTCAAAGAACTTTATGGGAAACCTTTAGTGGATGATTTTAGCCTGCACAGACCATGGGTAGACGATATAACTTTCGATTGCCCTGAATGTCAGCAGAAAAGTACTAGAGTTTCATATGTTGTAGACTGTTGGTATGATGCTGGGAGTGCTCCATTTGCTCAATATCACTATCCATTTGAAAACAAAGATCTCTTCGATAAACATTTCCCTTATGATTTTATCACTGAAGCAATTGATCAAACTAGAGGTTGGTTTTATACATTATTAGCTATAAGTACAGTTCTCTTTGACAAACCAGCTTACAAAAATTGTCTAACAATGGGGCACACTCTTGATGATAAAGGCAAGAAGATGAGTAAGAGCAAAGGCAATATGATAAGAGCTGGAGATGTAATCCCAGAATATGGAGCTGATGCTGTAAGATGGTTCCTATATTCATATCCTACATGGAATAGTGTTCGTGTAGATCCTTCTCAAATCTATGATACAATGAAGAAATTTATACTTACTTTGTGGAATAGTTACAGTTTCTTTGTTTCGAATGCTAATGTTGATGAATTTGATCCATCAACCTTTGATGTTCCGTTAAAAGAAAGATCCGAGCTTGATAAATGGTTAATAAGTGAAGTAAACTATCTTACTAAATCCGTAGATGATGCTCTAGAGAATATGACTGTTCATATCGCTGTACAGGCGTTTGAGAATTTTGTTATTGACAAATTCAGTAATTGGTATTTACGACAATCACGAAGACGCTTCTGGAAAAATCAGTTGGATGAAGATAAAAAATCAGCCTACATAACAACCTACGAAGTATTAGTTACTCTTTCAAAGTTACTAGCGCCTTTTATTCCATTCATAGCAGAGCAGTTGCATCATAATCTTGTGAAAGAAATAGATCAAGATGCACCTCTAAGTGTTCATTTACTTTCATATCCAGAGTTTGACAAAAAACAAGTTGATACACAATTATCACAAGAAATGAACAAAGTTCTAGCTTTAGTAACAGCTGGTAGAAGTATACGTTCAGAGGCAAACATAAAACTTAGACAACCTCTCTCTGAACTCATATTGATATCACCTTTAGGTAAAAAAGATATGATAGTAAAATATGAAGAAGTATTCAAGGAAGAACTAAATGTTAAGAAAGTAACTTTGAAGAAAAGTTCAGAAGAATTAGTAAGTTATGTTATAAAACCAAATTTCAAAGTTCTGGCTCCTAAAGTTAGATCTGCAGTAAACGACATAAAAAATCAGCTTGAGAAGTTGGAACCAGAGAAAACAAGAGAATATGTAGAACTACTTGCACAAGGGGAAAACATAAAACTTGAAGTTAGTGGAAAAGAATTCAAGCTTTCTTCTGAAGATTTGGAATACAAAATTGATGTTCAAGAGGGATTTGCTGGAGAAGAATCAGAAGGATATCTTTTGCTCTTTAATTCCACCATAACTGAAGATTTGAAGAAAGAAGGGTATGTGCGCGATATAATAAGAAGAGTTCAAACAATGAGAAAAGAACTTGATTTAGAATACACGCAAAACATAGAACTTACTGTAGAACCTGATGATTTTGGCTCTCATGCTATAAAGGAATTTGAAGAATATATCAAAGAAGAGACTTTAGCAGCAAAATTAGTTTTCGAAAAGCCAATAGATGGTTTAGTAAAGGAATGGAAATTTGATGAATTTGAAGTTACAATAGGTATCAATCCTTTGTAATTCATTTCTTTTTCTCTATTTTTCACACTCATACAGAGCAATAAATAAAAACAGCTTAGCTAAGATGTACTTGGCGATGATTTAACCGTCCCAGTCGGATTGATGAAGAGTTCACGACAGAATGAGCCACAATATCTATTGTTTTTCCTCTTGTAAAGGTCATAAGTTAGACTGAAAAGTAAAATTTTAATTAGTACACAAGGTTCGAGATAGATGTGAATAACTCAAATACATACTCTTCAGATGTTTTATACCATCAACCAGGTCACTTGAAGCCAGTAAATACAATTCGAGAGATAGGTGACTACATTTTTACTGGTAGTCAAGATGGTAGAGTATGTATTTGGGATAAAGGGATGGAAAAGGAACTAGGTTGCATATATGCGCATAATGCCTCTATTGTAGATATTCAAGGTACTACAGACCTTCAATTTCTAATAACATCTGCTCAAGAGCTTGTATTAAAAATCTGGTTTATGAAAGATTTTGATTTGGCAGATTCAGAAAGATGTCACATATCAACCATATTAGGTGCAAAAGCTGTAGAAAACCACATAATCAGTGCTAGTAAAGATCTACAACTTAAGAAATGGGAAATAGTAGAGAACAAACTAAAACTAATTGCAAAAAATCGTATTGTATCTTTGGATAAATATTTTGCAGATGAAAATAGGTTATATATTTCCAGTATAGAGGGAGATAAGATTATTCTAGATGCTGGGAATTTCAAGCAAATAGCAACTTTATTTGTAAGTGATAATAAGGTGCTTAGAAGTATTAGAAAAGCGTCAAAGTATGTTAAAGAATTTGTGAAAAAAGACCCAAATGCACTCTTGTTTAATATTTCTAGAAGAAATGGTTTTCTTATTCTATCGTTCAAAGCTACATCAGAATTTATAATTCTTGGTCACGAATTCGGTTTTGTGTCAATTTGGAATAAAGAAACTCTGAAACTTATCAAAGCATTCTTCGTTCATGGAAACCATATTACTGGTATTGATATACACGGGGATTATTTGTATTCTACTTCACTTGATTCCACTATTGTAAAGTTTGATATTCAAAAGCAAAAACCGATTAAAGTTGTAAAATTAACTGATAAACCCTATTCTCTCCTGAAATCATCAAACAACGAATTGATAGTAGGGTTAGGGAATGGTGACATAATTCTTTTTGACACTAATTTAGAAATAATAAGAAAACATCCTGGGATAAACTTGATTACAGGTGCTGATATAACACCTAAAAATGTCATACTTGCTTTTAATTCGGGTGAAATTTATGCTATTAATAATTCAAATCTTGCATTATCTTCAAGTAAAAAACTGCATGATAAACCAATTCTTGGCGTGTTCTATTATGAAGGAAACATAATTACAGTTGGAAATGATAATAAAATTCTAGTTTTGGATGAAGATCTAAATATCACTAAGAGCGTAGAATTTACTCAAAGAAAATCAAATGTGAGGCGGATTAGACATTATATAGTTTTAACACCTAATCATGTATTTGATCTGAGAAATAAAGAAGTAATCAAAGGTGAGATTTCTAGTGAAACTGAGAAAGAGCTAAAAGATATAGAAGCTTTTCAAGTATTTTTGATCAAAGGGGATGTCTTACTTAAGATCCAAAAAAAGATTTTATCTGGTGAGTTTTCTTTAGAAACAAAAAACTACTATTCACAAGAAATATTAGAATCACTACATGTTTTAGCAAAGGCTTCAGAAAAAACCCATTACAAATACACCTCAGAATTTACAGTACTGTCTGATGATATCATAAATAAAAAATGAATCGGTATTATGATGGTGCTTCTTTTTCTTTAGGTTGGAATTTTTCAAAAACAACATCAGATGAATCCAACCATCCTGAGCGTAAAATTGGGTCTGTATAATCTTCAATGAACACTACACGCTTAATTCCAGCATTTATTATGGCCATTGTACAGTTGCCACATGGACGAGTAGTAGAATAAAGGGTCGTTCCTTCTGAACTAATTCCTGCAGTAGCGGCTTGTAAAATCGCATTAAGCTCAGCATGTACTGCTGGACAAATTTCGTTTTTCTCACCAGATTTCTCATAGAGTTTTGTACATGTTTCTCTTGTGCAGTGAACTATCCCTCTTGGAACACCATTATAGCCGGTTGAAATAATTTGGTGTTTATTGTTCACCAACACAGCTCCTACTTGTCGTCTAATACAGTTTGATCTAGTTTTAGCAAGTTCTGCTATATTCATGAAATATTCATCCCATGAAGGTCTAATTCTTTTTTGAGGTATTTCATCATTATTTGTATTCATACTCAATCATAGTTCCTGTAGAATAATCAAAACCGTAGTCCACCGATGGGTGAAAGTTGACCAATCTTGCCAGAAGCATTCTAGTGGGCGTATTTTACGTTCTCAAGTGAGGGAGATGTTGTTTCCCCGCCCTCCATTTTTCTACGAGTTTATATATAAAAGTAAGGATATATAAGTAGTGCTAGGCGAATACTCACCCTTACAATGGTTCGCAGCCATTCAGCACTTCGCGCAATGGTTGGGACGACGTAGGAGTTCATGTGCACTCCCTTCATTCCTACCCTAATCATGACACTCATGATTCTTCCCCTCAACGCACGTGAGGGGACCCACTTAAACGACGGTTAGACGCCCTCTGGCAAGTTTGACTAAGTTTCATAACGTGCGTAGTATAAAATTATTTTGTGGTGAGTATTTGTTTAGCTTTATTAACAGTACCACTGACATTCATGATTTGAATCAAAATCTTTGTTTCTTTTACTTCTGTCATAAAAGCCAATACTGTTAGCAGTTGGGGTAGAGAAGTATGAGTACAGCGTATTATGCCAGTTTTTTTGTCTTCATCATAATCCTCAAAATACAATCCAGCACCAGAGGACCCATATAATCCAAAAATAGTTTGATATGTTCTCCAGATTGATGACTTAAATATAGATTCTTCAATCTTTTCAGCATCTGAAATAAGATGAAAAACAACATATCGGTCTCTTTTGATAGTCACCAAACTTTAAGCCTCCTGTATTCCTTCAAAAACATGGGATTCATGCAATTTGATTGTATTCGCAATAAGAACTTCAAGCTGCTTATCAAATACACAAGTTTTGGTCTTATTGTAAGAACTTTCTAGTAAGCTACCCAAAAGTCTCATTTGAGAACCTGTTCTTAATTCCAAAGGAGATTCAGGTTTCATAGTAAAAATAAAAGGGGTGTTTGTTGAACATATTAATTTCATTAATTTCTTTCCTTTTCTCAAAACCTCACTAATCTCTCTATCGTTTTTAGTGTTGATTAAGGAAGAAAGAACAATTTCAAAGATTTTATTGTTTTGCTTTACTACGGAACACAAAGATTGATCTATAAATTCTGAGTTTTCCAAAATCTCTATAGTAATATAGTCTATTCTTCTATCTTGTGCAGCCCATTTCAATGTATTTCTATCTTTCGAATATAAGGAGATAATTTCATACTGATTTCTAATAGATCCTAATTGGTTTTTTATCTTATCAATAGAATTCTCGTAAATGGTTTTACGAGTTACAAGAAGAAATTTGCGATCATCATTTGGATAGAGGAAATTCTTAAAAACAGTCATCAACTTCCCTGAAGCGATGATTTCTGATTTTGCCTTTTCATAAATGAGTTTTGATGTAGTAAGAGAAAACTTTTCTAAACCAGCAGATTCTAAAAATGTATTTCTTTCCTTTATGGTCAAATCATTAATTACTAGCATAGGTATTTTCAGTCTAAAAGCAATTACAAAGAAATCTATCATTTCATCTGTGTCATTGAAAAGGATATAATTTTCACAGGTAAGGAAATTGTTTCCTTTAGAAATTTCTTTGTGTGACATATCTTATCCTCTTATAACTGGATTTTAGTTGCAAATCATCTTCAAAAATCTTCCTTATATGGAGAAGCTTCCAAATAATAAAATCAGTAAGCCAAAAGTTAATAAACTATTCTTAAAAGTTTCAATAAAACAAAGTAACCTCTACTTTGTTTAAGATATTTACAGTTATTTAACGTGAATAAGATACAAGGAGATACACAAGATGGGTCTATATGAAAGAATTTGGAAAGACACAAAAAATAGAACTCTTTTACTAAGTACCATTATTCTACTGGCAACCTTAATTCTTGCTATAATCTTTGCTAGTTGGGATTTTGTAACTGCACCTAATTGGTTAAAAGGATTATACATTGAAGAAATTACTCCCGAAGACTTTATTGCAACTTATAATGCAGGATTAACAATACTTACTGCTTTTCTTGTATCGATATTCTATTTCTTCTTACTTATTGCTCTTGCTACATTAAGTGAGATCCGTGCAAATCTACCCTCCTGGGGATCCTTTATTGTGCCTGTTGTCATTTCAATTCTATCAACATGGATGATAACTGTAATCCGACCCAAAGGAGTGGGAGGAGTTCCAAATTATAATACAGCAATGCAATGGACTATATTTGGAATTCTCATAGGTGTAATTTTCCTTTCAACTATCTATATCTTCCTAACTGAACCTGGTGAAGAAGATGAAGCAAAAGAGAAAGACAAGCGCAAGGGAAAAGAAAAGAGTAAGAAAAAGGATTAATATTGGGATTTATTCCCACTATTCTATTTTAATTTAGCTTGAACTAACTTCAGCAACAAGTTCTTCTAGGTTTTTACTACCTACTTTTGAAATTTTCATGTTAATCTGATAAGAGCTTTCAGAGATAATGTTTCCCCTAACAGATTTCTTTTCACGCCTACCTTTTCTGGGAACCTTATAACCAACCCCACCTTTAAGTAGGTATTTTCTTCTGCCAGAACCCTGTATGTTAGATCTGTGTGGGAAACCATCTTTGTCACTACCACCTGTAATGATAAATTCCCAAGTGGGTAAGCCAATTGAATTACCATCCACTTTGCTCCCAAGTTTCAACCCAATAATAGAGTTTGCTTGAGCATCCCTGATTATTTTTGTGTGACATTTACCTGTTTTGTCACCGATATTTAGTTTAAATTCGAGTTGTCCTGATTTTTGTGACATTTTTTACACTCCATGATATAAGGTTCTGTAAATTCACTTGTTAATTTATAGCCAAATGTTTTGTTTTTAACAGTTTTTATCTTTAACTAAATTAAATTAGCTGAAAAATACTAAGATTTTTGCTAAATTATTAGAAATTTCAGTCGATTTTGTTACCAAATTATGAGTAGGATTATTCAGCCAAATTTAAATACTCAATAGATAAAATATACCTTAACCAAGTAAGGTGCTGTTATGCCTCCACAACCAATCAATATTACCACAAGTTCTGAAACTTCTCTTCCAAGGTGTCCTGACTGCAATTCTACAAAATTAACTTTCGATTCAACAAGAGGAGAGGTAAGTTGTGGCAACTGTGGATTAGTAGTAGAAGATTCATATATTGATCAAACAGCAGAGTGGAGAGCATATTCAAAAGAGCAACATGTTAAACGAGCAAGAACTGGAACACCAAAAAATCTTCTAACATATGATCATTATGGAACGTTAATTGATTACTCAAATAAAGACATATTTGGGAACTCTTTGTCTCCTGAAAAAGCTAGCCAAATGTTCAGACTGAGAACATTACAAAGAAGAGCAGTTTTACAGTATGGAACAGAAAGAAATCTCCTTAGAGCCTTAAACGAAATTAAGAGAATAAGTAGTCAGCTTAATTTAACAATAAAAGTTCGAGAAACAGCTGCAATGATTTACAGGAAGATACTAAAAACTGGGTTGGTTCGTGGGAGATCTACAGAAGCACTTGTTTCAGCCGCATTATATCTTTCTTGCAGATTGCACAAACAACCTGCTACTCTGGAAGATGTTGCAGATAAAACACGTCTTAGTAAAAAGAAATTAGCTAAGAATTTTAGATTGCTTCTTAAGCATCTTGATCTGAAAATGCCTTTGGCAAGTCCAGAGAGTAGTATTGCAAAATTCGCATCTTTACTGAATTTTCAACCAAAAATACTGAATGACGCTCAATTCATTCTTTCTCAAGCTAAAGCAGCAAAAATAACAGTAGGCAAGAATCCCAATTCTTTAGCAGCCGCTGCATTGTATATAGCTGCTCTACAGAACAAGACAAAATGTCCTCAAAATGAAATAGCTAGAATTTGCCAGATTACTGAAGTTACTTTAAGAAACAGGTATAAAGAGTTCATTCGGGTTTTGAATCTAAAAGTTAGTTTAAACTAACTTACTTCGACACTTTTTCTATTGTAATTCCTTTTACTTCTGCAATTGATTCTAAAATTTCTTGAATTTCTTCAATATCTTTAGTTAAATCTTTTTCTTGTAGGAATCCTTCCCAGAAGCACCTATTCTCAACTAAACATAATCCAGTACTGTAAATAACCTTAGTTGAAAATTCAGAAACCTTGGTCATTATTTTTGCAACTATTTCTGGTGTTAAGGGATAAATTTGTATACTCAGCTGGTAGACATCAGAAACTACAGGAAAGAAATAGATTGCTCGAGCATTCATGGAGTAAATACTAAGAATATTACTAGATTTTGTTATCTCAGCGAGAGCAGTTTTTATTTGATCTTCAATTCTTATGCCATCAGTTGAGTTGTAGATTGATGAGTAAGTTAATTCTTCCATTTTTTTTCACCGGATTATATGTTGAATGAAGTAATATCATAGTGTAATTATTAAAATAATGTACTAAATACATTTAAACTCTTTCATTATATAAATGAAGGAAAAGGCTTCTGACCGAAAGAGACTAATAAACATCAGCGAAATTAAAATCAATGGAAATATACTTTATTACTCACAATCCTTCTAAATTTGAGGAAGCCTTAGAATTAGCTGAGAGTCTTAAAATGGCAATTCAATGGAAGAACATTGAATATGAAGAACCTCAGGAAGACACCTTAGAGATTATTGCAAAAAAGAGCTGTGAGAGAATTTTAGAAAAGCATTCAGAATTATCTGATTTTGTTTTTTTCCTTGAAGATGCTGGGTTATTTATTGATTCGTTAAATGGTTTTCCCGGACCTTACTCTTCTTATGTTTACAAAACACTAGGAAATGAAGGAATTTTAAAACTCATGGAGGAAAAAGAAACTCGAAGTGCATTTTTCAAATCAATCGTAGCTTTTTATTCAAATGAAGAGATAAAATTATACAAGGGGATAACTAAGGGGGAGATTACTTTATCAAAGCAAGGTCAAGGAGGGTTTGGTTTTGATCCTATTTTTAAACCAGATAAATGTGACCAAACCTTCGCAGAAATGACGCTAACAACCAAGAATTTATATTCTCATCGTCAAAAGTCACTTCGAGAATTATTCACCTCGTTAACTGTTTAAAATATCAAATTGGTGAAACAAATGGCAAGAATTCATGCAAGAAGAAGAGGTCAAGCTAGTTCAACTAGACCTTATAGGACACAACCTCCAGAATGGATGGTTCACGATAAGAAGTTTGTAACTAAAAAAATAGAAGAACTGAGAAGACAAGGTCAGTCCACTGCTATGATTGGAGTTATCCTACGTGATCAATATGGTATTCCAAGTGTAAAAGAAACTTTAGGAGTTAAGGTTTCTCAAATAGTAGAAGAATTAGATTTAAATCCTAAATACCCAGAAGATTTGGTTAATCTGGTTAAAAGAGCTTCTAATCTTAGAAAACATCTAGAGGATAACAGAAAAGATCTTCACAGTAAACGAGGTTTACAATTAATGGAGTCTAAAATTAGACGTTTAGTCAAGTATTACAAAAAGAAAGGTGTCTTTGAGAAAAACTGGAAATATGATCCAAAAACAGCTGGTCTTCTCCTATAAGATACGATATTCTTTTATTTTTTCATTTCTTTTTATATTTAGAATAGTGAGAATCCAATGTCAAAAGAAGAATTTTCATTCGAGAATTACTCAAAACTTAAGGAAGAATCTGTTAAAGTTGCAGAATTTCTGAAGAAAAATGAAAAAACTGTTGCAATTATAGCCAAAGCACATCCAGACAACATAAGTGCATCAGGAATCATAATCTCTTGTTTAAGAAAACTTGAAACTGGAAGCCATACAATCATAATTAGTAACTTTGAGAATATTGAGGACAGGGTTAAGAAAACAAATTACTCAATATATGTCTTCATAGGTTTCGAAGCTAAAGAATTACCAAACAAACTATTGAAAGATGAAAATAAGAATATTGTCTTAATTGAACATAGTTTTACGATTGATAAGCGAATAAAGATTCCTTGGGAAAACATTCAGATTTTATCTCTAAAATCTTTTGAATTAGCAGGTAACTTACTATCAAATTCAGGGATAGCATACCTCATAGCTAGTGGTTTAGATGATGACTATTACAAATATGCTGGATTAGCTATTTTGGGAGGCTTATCAAAGAAACAGATAAATCAAAAAAATCAGAAATTAGTTGGAATAAATTTATTAATTCTAGAAGAAGGTAAAGAAAACAAAGTTCTAAGAGAAACAACAGGTACAAGAATTCCAGGTAGAGAAAGCCAACCTATTCACTTAGCTTTGAAATACTCAAACAATCCATTCTTTCCAGGTTTAACTGGTAATGAAAGTGCATGTACATCCTTTGTTTCAAAACTAGGAATTGCAATGAAAGATCAAGATGGAAATTATAGAACAATTTCCGCCTTAACATCTGAAGAAACTATAAAATTGAACGATGGGTTGGTTTCTCTTTTAATGGGAGATATTTCCAATTTAAGAGGACCCATTTATATCTTAGAAACTGAAACAATAAAGGATCAAACTCGCAATATTGAAGAATATCTGTGGCTTCTTGATGGTGCCATACAATTACAGAAATATGGTTTAGCACTTGCAATTGTTCTTGGTGACAGAGAGAATTTATTTGATAAACTGATAAGAGAGTTAAGTAATTATCATGGTAAAGCAACAACAATTATTGAAGAAATTATTAAAAATCCAGAAATTACTGAAGACCTACAATACTATCGCTTGATGCGGAATCAAGATTTCTTTGAACTTGAATCTGCCCCACTTGTAATAAAGGCCCTAGTAGATAGCAACATAATTCCTATCGAGAAACCTCTAATTTTACATATCAAGGAGAATTCTGCTAACTATCTATTTGTTCATGATTCACCTTCTCACATGAAAAAAGGATATTTGTCATTTCAGATTTTTCAAGATTTAAGAAATAAAGGAGTTATTAAAGAATCAACAATTAGAGGTGATATTGATTTCTTTTACACAACTATTAAAGAAGAAGAAATGGAATTAGTTCTTAAGGAACTAGAAAACGCGTTAGCTTATCATCACAAAGGTAAAGATTCAGATAAAAATTAGGTGTGTAATATGTCATCTGAAGAAACAATAATAACAATCTCCTTAGATTTCTTAGATGTACATTTTGCAGAAGTCATTTTAAAATCATTAGAACCTGAAAATAAACAAATTGATGAAAAGAGTAAAATTGAAATGACACTAGAGAATCAAAAATTGCTCATAAAATTTTCTTCTCTTTCTTCATTATCTACTATTAGAAATACAATTGATGATATTTTCAACACTATCAGTACTAGCGAAAATATTTACATAACTGTAAAAAGAAAGAAGAATTGATATTAAACAGTTCATTTTCTAGTTTCTATCTAAACATAATATTTAAAACTCGATTAAAGAAGAAGGAAAACAACATAGTTGAGGTTAAACCTTTGTCAGAACGTAGACCAACCAGAAAATCAAAAGGAAAAACAAAAATTGTAGATAAATGGAAAGAGAAATCTTGGTATGAAGTAAATGCAGCAAATTACATCGTGGAGAAATCCTTAGGTGAGACTCCTGCAAGCGATCCAGAAAAACTAATTGGGAGAGTTATAGAGATGGCTAGACTTGGAGTTGCTAATGATATGTTCTATGACATTAATCTAAAGATACGATTTCGAATTACTAGTGTTGAAGGAAACATTTGTAGAACCGAATTTGATGGTCATGAAATCGCTAAAGAACAAATCAGATCCCAAATACGAAGAAACCGTTCAAAAATCGAAGCAATTCAAAATATTATGACTAAAGATAGAGCAAGATTAAGGGTATCATCTATTGTTATCACACCTATGCGATGTGGAGCTAGTACTCAAAAAGTCGTTAGAAAAGCAATGGTAGATATTCTTAGAGCCAATGCTAGAGAACAATCTTTTGTTGAGTTCTCCAAAAATATGGTAAATGGAGAGATTGCTTCTGCTTTAAAGATAGAGGTAACAAAAATATTTCCAGTAATATTAGTGGATGTTAGAAAAAGCAAAGTTTTGGTATTACCAGAAACAAAAGTTGAATCAGTTGCAGCAGCAACAGCTGCAACCTAAATCAATATCTTTAGGATAAAATTTCTTCACAAATCTGCAGAAGATTATTTTACTGCAGACACTATTTTTATCACTTCATTGTTTCTAAGTTCATAGTCGGTACCTACACGTCTTCCTGAAGGAGCTAAACTCCCATGTATGAAATTTTCTGCAAAATCTGAATGGACCTTTCCTGCCAATTCAATAGCAGTTGTTCCTTTTGGAACTAGGTAAGCATCTGGCAGAACATTACCTGATTTATCTGAAAATTTGGAGACATCTTCCACTGGATAGACTACAATCATATTTAGCAAATCAAACACCACATTAGTTAGAACATCATGAACTCCTGTTGAACCATATTTTTCCAGTAAGTCTGATTGTATTTTTGTTAAAAGTTGTTTCTTACTATCGCCTAATTTTTCTTCATCGATCATAGTAAATTCAGCTTCGCCCTGTTTATAGCTGATAGTTTTATCTTCGTGTTCAGTTCTCAAAAACACTTCTGCTAACGCTGAAACAGGAAATACTTTAGCATCTAGTTCATTTTGCATTCTACTGAAATTATCTGCGGAGGTTGGCTGATCAATTTTGTTAGCTACAACAACTATTGGTTTGGATTTTCTTCGAATAGTAGTTATGAGAGTATCGAGGTTCTCGTCCCAAGTGTTAACATCATTGTCAACAATACCTACTTCCCGAATCGATGCATCGATATGATGTTTCTTGATAGCTAAACCTGTTAATTTCTCATGTAATAGGATGGAAAAACGGAGTTTTTCGGCTGCTGCTTTCTTCCTCATCACTTCATAATCTCTCATAATGATTGATTTTATCCAAGCATCTATTTCCTCTTCGAGAAAACTTACATCCTTTAAAGGATCCCAACTACCCTTATTAATTTTATTTCCCTCAGCATCAAGAGAACCACTCGCATCCACTACATGAATCAAAACATCAGCTTGTCTTAAATCATCAAGAAACTTATTTCCTAATCCTCTTCCTTCTGAAGCGCCAGGAACCAAACCAGCTACATCTAGAATTTGAATGGGGAGGTATCTTATTCCATCTGTGCAGATAGAATTCTTTGGATTGTCTTGAACTTCCAATTCCTTACAAACACATGTACTCTGCACATATGCAGTTCCTCTGTTTGGATCTACAGTTGTAAACGGATAATCTCCAACTTTCGCATTTACCATAGTAAGAGCATTGAGGAAAGTACTTTTGCCACAACTAGGTTTACCAACGATTCCAACTAACATTACTAGTCAAGAATCATCCAAAGATAAAGACTTTTTGTATAAAAGTGATTCTTACAAATATCGGCAATTTGATACCTAATCTCAATCTTTTTTAGTGCACAATAGTAATTTTGTATATGTCCCAGGAGAGTGAAGGCGAGGAAGAAGAGTTCCAGAATCATTTTCCAGTTCTTTTCAAGGAGATTACTGAAGGGAAAGAGAATTTTATGGAAGAGGAGATTAGAACTTCAACTGGATCAAAGAAAGTAAGGAAGTTCCTAGGCTATACTCCAGGCGTAATCGATTTTATTTGTCGCTGTTCTACTGTGGAAGAAGCATTAGAGATTATAACCTATATGCTTCTAAAAGGGGATATTTCAGAAAATCATGCAAAACAATTGCGAAAACAATTACAAGAAAAAGGGCTAGAATTTTTTGGAGAGCACAGACCTCCAGGTTATTACGAGAAAGTATGAAAAAGAGAAAGAATATTATTCTTTCTTATATGCTATTTCACCATTTATGAAAGTAACTTGATTTTCTGCATAGAAGTCTTCTAGTGGGTGTTTTGACCAAATCACTAAATCTGCATCTTTGCCTTTTTCAAGACTTCCCAAACGATCACTTATACCAATCATTTCAGCAGCATTAATTGTAACAGCTTTAAGTGCTTCATTAATTGGAAGACCATACTTAATGGCCATACATGGCAAAACTTGGAAGTGCTTTAATCTGGTAAAAGAGTCACTTTGTATTGAAATCTTAACACCAGCTTTCCAAAGAATTGCAGGGGTTTCAAAAGATATATTTCGAAGCTCTACTTTCTCGAAACCGACTAGTGAAGGACCTACAGATACACCAACACCTTTCTTAGCTATATAATCAGCAATTTTGTGTCCTTCAGTTGCGTGTATAAGCATCAGGTCAATATCAAATTCCTCTGATAATCGAAT
Organism: Candidatus Heimdallarchaeota archaeon; assembly: GCA_021399395.1. GTDB lineage: Archaea > Asgardarchaeota > Heimdallarchaeia > Heimdallarchaeales > Heimdallarchaeaceae > UBA460. The sequence continues at coordinate 58,062 of JAAFKJ010000115.1, read as the reverse complement.
AGCTGTTTGAATATCATTAGCTTGATGACAGTGGAAATTTAAAGGAATCTCTTTGTTTAACACTTTTACTAATGCTTCCTTTCCTAAATCTCTCTCAGGTTTAGAAGGTACCTTATCTAATTCTTTTTTGTCTTCAGCTTGTTTTTTCTTTTTCTCATACTCTTTCCATTTATCTACATAATTTTGAGCATCTACAAACGCCTTTCGGAATATAGCTGCGGTACCCATACGTGTTGAAGGCTGTTTTTTATCAGTTCCATAAACACGTTTTGGATTTTCCCCTAAAGCAGCTTTCATCGAAGAAGGCGTTTTAACAATCATTTCATCCAAGATCTTATTTTTGCTGAATGTTTTAATTATTGTATCAGTCCCACCTATTACATTGCCACTTCCTGGACCTGTTTGAATAGTTGTAACTCCACCAACTCGAGCTTCTTCAAGTCCTGGATCTTCGGGATTAATTGCATCTAAAGCTCTCACATATGCAGTTGTTGGGTCTGTCATTTCATTTCCATCAAAACCAGCCCAACCCACACTACCATCAAAAAGTCCTTGGTGCGTATGTGTGTCAATAAAACCAGGTAACACACACATTCCGTCTGCATTAATTACTTCGTATCCCTCAGGAACTGGAATATCTCCTTCAACAATACCATCTATTATTCCATTTTTAATCAGTATAGTTCCTTTTTCGATTACTGTCTCATTTTTATCTACAGTAAAAATTTTTCCATTCTTAATTGCGTAATTCATTCAAATTACTTTAAGTAAATGATTTTTTAAATGGATTCCTTGCTAGATGAGCAATCTTTGTATTAGAACCTCAAAGAGAGGAGGGTTTAAAAATTAAATTATCTGTTTATCTTCAGTGAAAGCTTATGACATCAGGTTTAGTAGATCGATTGAAAGAATTTGGTAAAGAAATGAAGGATTGGGACAAGAAGAAAACAAGTGTAGTTGGAGTTACAATTGTTAAATTGCCAAGTAAGGGAGATGACCACAGTTTTGGTTTAGAAATTATCCCTGTTAACGAACAAGGCATTCCCCTAAAAAGAAGAGGTAAGGGTCTCTTTATAACATCACTTGAACAGTGGGAAGCATTCAAAGATATTTTCAATAACGATAAAGCATTTGATTTAATCAATAGTATAAACGAAATAAGAAAAACAAGAGTAGCAGTTGTTGAAGAATCAGGTGACGAAGAAGTTTTTGAAGTATAAATCACTTCACAAGGGCGTCAATAACAAATGAAGGTAGTCATACTAGCTGCAGGCGAAGGGACAAGGTTACAACCTTTAACAAGTAATACCCCAAAACCACTCCTAAAAATCTTAGGGATACCTATTTTGAAAAGACTAATTGATAGTTTTCTCAGAAATAACGTTAATTCATTTGTTATTGTAACAAATTATCTTGAAGAGAATATCAAAGAATATTTAGCAGAGCAATTCCCTTCTTTAGATATTTCATATGTTCATCAAAAAGAGATTAAAGGTACAGGAAATGCTTTTCTTTTAGCTGAATCTAAAATTCAAAATGAGTTTTTCCTTGGGGTTTATGGTGATTGTCTCTATTCAGAATCACTGATTAGAAAATCAGTAGATGCAGCTAAGAAAGGAATACTCTCAGTTGGTGGAAAATTCACTACAGACACAGAGAATTTTGGTATTGTAGTCGAAGAAAGTGAAGGAATTCCCCAAACAATAGTTGAGAAACCTAGTAAGGACGAAATATCTGAAGGATATGCAAATATAGGAATTTATTCTTTAAACAAAGAGATATTCAAAGTTCTTCATACTCAGGAGGAAAATAAAAATATTTCCCCCAGGGGAGAATATGAAATTCCAGATGCCGTAAATGTTCTTTTAGGAAATGGCCAACATAAAAAACAGCTGATTAAGCTAGAAGAAAACGATTATTGGTTTGATCTTGGTCGTCCGTGGTCACTTCTTGAAGCAACTGAAGTGCTATTGTCTCAAATGGAACAAAAAATAGAAGGGATTATTGAAGATGGTGTTCAACTCAAAGGAAAGATTGTACTTCATAAAGATGCCATTTTACGAAGTGGTACATATGTTGAGGGTCCTGCTTTCTTTGATGAGGGCGCAGATATTGGTCCACATTGCTACATAAGAAAATACTCTTACTTCGGTAAAAAATCAAGAGTTGGTAATGGTTGTGAAGTAAAAAATTCTGTTCTAGGGGACAATACTCATGCGGCTCATCTATCATACATAGGTGATTCCATATTAGATGATAATTGTAATTTAGGTGCTGGTACAATTACAGCGAATCTCAGATTAGACAAAGGTAGTATTCCTGTAACTATCAAAGGAAAGAGAGAAGATAGTAGAAGGAGGAAACTGGGAGCTATAATAGGAGAGGGTGTTGAAACAGGTATTGGTGTCTTGATAATGCCTGGAATTAAGATAGGTAAAGGTTCGTGGATAGGTGCAGGAACTATAGTAAATGAAAACATACCAGAAAATTCAATGTTTTTTGGAACACAAAAGTATACTCTAAAAAGGAAGAGAAATGATACAGATTAAAGAGCAGAATGCTATAAAAAAAACTTGGACTTCAGAAAAAGTAAAAATTGGATTGTTATATCCAAATACCTACCGAGTAGCTATGACAAGTTTAGGTGTGCAGCTGCTTTATTTCCTTTTCAATAGTTGGGATAATTTCATATGTGAACGTATTTTCAAACCTTTAAATCCCAATGTTGCTCCCTATTCCTTGGAAAATCAGAAAAGTCTTGCTGATTTCGATATAATCGCTATATCTTGCCAATTTGAACATGATTACATTCAAGCAATTGAATTACTTATTAGAGGAGGTATTGACCCAGATATTAGAAGAAGAAAGGAGGAAGATCCACTTCTTATCTGTGGAGGTCCTTCTGTAACTGCAAATCCCTTTTCAGTACTGTTTTTGGGAGATGCGTTTTTTCTCGGAGACATAGAACCTATTTCAGAAGAAATGATGCTTGCCTTTCAAAATCAAACAAAAAGTAATAGAATTGATGCTTTAGCTTCTATTCCTGGTGTGATTGCGTATAATCATCATTATAATGCAAAGAGTGAATGGATAGGGGAACGCAAGGGAAGTGTTAAACTAAAGAATCTGTCAAAAGGGTTCTATCCAATCAAACAAATAATACCCGAAGGAGTTAAGGGCACTAAGAACGAACCAATTTTTGGTAAGGCTTTCTATTTAGAAACCGATAGGGGTTGTTCAGAGAGATGTATGTTTTGTTATGTAGGTTACTGTCGTTTCCCTAGGGCGGCAAGAGATTTAGATACACTAATTGAGATTGTTGACAGAGCAAGTGAAGAAAATGATTTTGACAAGGTAGTTCTATATGGAAGTGCAATTGCTCAATCTGATAATCTAGAAGATTTAATCGAACACATTGTTTCTAAGAATTACGAGGTTTCTTGTTCCTCCATAAGATCAGATTATCTAACCGAAGGCGTATTGAAAGCCTTGAGGAAAGGCAGGCAAAGAACAATAGCTTTAGCTCCTGAAACAGGAGAAGAAGGATTACGTATGGCCTTGAATAAGAGAATGTCCGATGAATCAATTTTTTCTTCACTAAAACTAGCATGGGAAACAGGGTTTAGAAAACTTAAACTCTATATGATCTATGGTTTTCCCTGTGAACCTTCAGAAACTAAAGAGTCAACAATTGAATTTGTTTCAAAAATTAGAAAAAATCATTTTCCAACAGGAAAAATCAGCATCTCTATGAATCAATTCATAACGAAAGCACAAACTCCCTTCCAATTTGCTTCGATGCTCACGGTAAAAGAATCAAAGAGTATCCAAAAATGGTACCGAAGTCAATTATATCAAATAAAAAATATTCAATTATCATTATATGGTCCAGAATGGGCAATAATTCAGAGGATTATGTCACTTAGAGGGCATGAGTATTTTCCAATTATCCGAGAGATAGCAGAAATAGGAAGTACTATTGGAAATTGGAAGAAAACTCTAAAACAAGCCGATAGTGATCTAGATTACGAGGCAAATTGGAAATACAGAACAGAAGACTCACTACCCTGGGACAATATTATTCATACTATTCAGAAAAAGACATTAATTTCAGCTTACAATAGATATAAACAACAAATAAATTGTAAGGACTAGAAGTTATCGGACACACTCATTGTAAGAGGTATAATCGTTGATTCCGAAATTCCCAACAACTATAGTAGAAGCAAAGATATACCAAGAGGGTATTGCAAAAAAGATTATACTCTCGGATAGTTTTTTGAAGTCCAGTATTGTTGGAGCTTTTGATATAGCATATAAAGAAAATACTGCATTTGCAGCAGGAGTAATTTATGATTGTTCTACAAAATCAGTTATTGAGGAAAAAGTAATTAGTGATAGAGTGGAATTTCCGTATGTTCCAAATTATCTCTTTCTAAGAGAGGTCCCCCATTTTTTGACTTTATTGGATAGAATAGTCAACATACCTGATATTATGATAATTGATGGACACGGAATAGCACATCCACGAACTGCAGGGTCTGCTTCAATCTTTGGAATCATAGCAAATATTCCATCAATTGGGGTTGCAAAAAAGCCAATGAAATTTTTTAGTTATAAAGAAACTAATCAGGATAATTTGGATGAGGTATACTTAAATCAGAATCGAGTTGGTTTTAGATATAAATTTGAAAAGAAATGGAATCCAATCTATATTTCTCCTGGTCATAAAATTTCCTTTGAATCTTCATATAATATCACCAAGGGTTTACTTACAAGTAAACATAAATTACCAATTCCTCAACAATTGGCCCATCTCTTAGCAGCAAAGTATAAAAAAACTATCATATAATTAAAGTATAATTCTTATGTTAAACTTATTTTGGCAAAAAACTAAACAACAGAATTTTTACTGCCTTCTTCCTTTTAGTTACTCATATCTGTGTAGATGAAATCACTAATAAAAAACAATTCTATAACCTTTAAAGTTAAAGAATTCTTATATCTATTTTTAAAAATATACTAAATTCCAACCAAGGAGAGCTCAACATAGGAAAAATAATCTAAAATTTCGGCACTGTATAAGAAAGATTTAAAATCGTTAAACTGTCGAATTTGGCAGTTAAAAGAGTGAAGTGCAATTAAATAAACTCTTCACCACAGAAACTACTTTTTTTGTATATTTGTCTTGTGAACTCAAATAAGTGAGAAAAAGGGTTGAAACTCAGCATTTCAAGGGTCTCACTGGAAACCAATTTTAAATAAGTTTAAAAAGAGAACTTGTTGATTGATGGTTAACCAAAAAAGGTAATGGCTTAGATGGCAGTAACTCTGGAAGAATCTATTATAAATCAAAATCATTTAACTGGATTACCACCCAGTGCAGTAACAATTTATAAGATAGTTATTGGAAGAGGACCAATCACTAGTAGTGAAATTGTAGATTTGTGCAGTTTAGCACCAAGGACAGTACGTCATGGACTAAAGCTCTTAGTACGTGCTAGTTTAATACAGAAGTTACCTCACTTGCTTGACATGAGATCATGTAAATTTTATGTTGACTGAACATATCAACAAAACATATTTTTAGCAAAAATAAAAAAAGAAGTTTAATTAAACTTCTACATCACTTGAGTGGAATAATACATCTCTATTTATTGCAGATTTGAATAGTCCTAAAAGCAATTCATTAGTTGTCCTAATCGCAATTGGAACTGAATCAGTTGTAAGGAAAGCAAAAATAGCTTCATGATTTCCATCTAAAATTCCACAGTACACATCCTTCTTCTCATAATGTTTAAGTTTTAAACCAGTGAATCTTTCGGCTAAAGGTCGAAGTAAAGGTTGGTGCCTTTTATCAAAATAGGATACCAAAGTAATTCTTTGAGCCTTAGTATATTGCATCATTTCTTTTAGAAGATCTTCATCTACGTCAGGTGTTACAAGAAGAAGTTCGTATTTTGACCGCATAGCGATATCAGTTATACTTGCTTTTATTGCTTCTTCACCAACGATAATAGAGGTATTATGTTGTCCTTCTAATGAGTAGGATGAGGCAGCTGTATCTACTTGTCGGAGTTCATCTTCTCTCGTATTAATAACTTGATAGAAAGTCATAGCTTTTTCCATCATTGAATCTAGTTGTGATACTAGAATTTCATCCACATCTTTGATTACAGATGCTACTTGAGAAACGAGAGTGTTTATTTGTATCTCTTCTCCTTCTGTTACTTGTTTAATTATCTGATCTTTTTGATCATCCTTATAATCCTTTAAGTTCTGTTTTGCAGCAGTTAATTGCATTGCCACTTCGTTTTGCTTATCTGTGGTGCGCTGTTTGAACTGATCTAATGAAACCTGAATCTTCTCCTTTAGTTCAAGGGCCATTTTTTCTGCATCTTGTTTAGATTTTTCAAGCTCCTTTATGGTATCATTTTGAATTTTATCTATTATCTGAGTTTTTTCAATATCATGAGATTTGAAATCTTGTAGAGTTTGTTCTTTTGTTGAAGAGAGCCTCTCTTTTGTAGTTTCTTTAAGTTGTCCAGTAACTTCTAAACAAGAATCAAATGAGGAGGCCGCGTATTTCTCCACCTGGTTCTGTATTGAATCAATCAATTCATTTGGTAGAAGATCGATTTTCTCGATTGCAGCTCCAGTGAGTTCGTTCTTCTTAGTTCTTATTGTAGTTTCTCCAGCAATTTGGAAATGATCTAATTTAGAACGTATATTATCTCTAACGTCATTAAGTGAAAGAACATACTGATCAATTAATTGTAGACCGCTCTCATTTAGATCGTTAGCTAGATTTCTTATTGTATCTCGAGCGTCTGATAAGGGTGATTCAATTTGTTTTCGAGCCTTACCTAGCTTTAGAACCGCAGATGTATCAATAGCATTAATCGCTTCAGCAATTTTTGAAGAAAGGAAATTAGTCTGCCTATCAATTTGTTCAACACTACGTCTAAGTTCTTGAGTTTGTTTTATCTGCTCAGAAAATAGAGAATTCACTTCATTTGATAGTTCGTCAGTAACCTTCTTTGATTCTGTTGTCCAAGAATTATAAGCTTCTTGCCAAATTTTATTATAATTGTCAACATATGATTCCTGTGTCTGTGTTATTTGACCTACTAATTCTTTGAGAACATTATCCAGTTCAGGTGCCAATTTCTCTAGAAATTCACTGTGATTCTCAGTATGAGCATCTAAACCATTACAAATAATTTGAGACAGATTATCATGAGTTGTGTTTATTTTCTCTTCAGTTGCTTGAATTAGAATTTCATTATTTTGCTTGGCTGAATGATGAAACTGTTTAACAAAAGCATTCAATTCTTGAATAAAGGTCTCAAGTTGTGTAGAAAATACAAAAGGTTGATCCATAACTCGAGACAAGTATCCTTCAATTTCTCCACTGCTCTCAGCTACAAATTCAGAAGCTGTAGTTGCAGCTTGATCACTATACTCAACATAATTTTGATATAAGGTATCAACTACTTGTTTTATTAAACCGCTAACAACATGAATATCGAAAACAGTTCCTTCCCCTGTTAATTCTAAAGTTCCTCCAAATTTTGTTTTCTTTTGTTGATAATCTTTCTTGGAAGATTTTAGAGCGGTAATAACACCATCTATAGAATAAAGGGCGTCTTTTTCAATTACTATATATTCCTTAAGAAATGGTAACATTCCAAAATACTGAGGAGTTTTACCCGCTATTTTCTTGAGAAACCCTAGCTCCTCTAGATTTTTTACTGATTGGATGAGTGTTAATGGGTCAATTCCTGTTACAACCAGCAATTCTCCAATTGTAACTTTGCCTAGCCCTAAGGTTGCTGAATAAACCTTAATATCAGTTTCACTAAAACCAATTCGAGTTAACAATGGTGGAAGAATATCAATTTTTGACATTTAAATCATCCTTTATTTTTCTTGATTTTACGAGGTAGTTGTTTACTACATAAGTATTGTTACAGTAAAGAGATAAGAAAATCGACTTAAAAAGAATATACAAAAGGCAAAGAAGTTTTTTTAGTTCTTACTGTCCTCAACCCCAACTCTAGGACAATAATCTAGCAAAAAACATTCTTGACATTTAGGTGTTGGAGCTTTGCAGATAACTCTTCCATGAGAAATAAGGAGATGTGTAATCCGGCCCCATTTTTCTTGGGGAATAATCTTCATAAGATCAAATTCAATTTTATCAGGATTTGTATATTCTGTAAAACCTAAACGATAAGATATCCTCTTTACATGAGTATCAACAGCAATTCCATCATGAATTTCGAACCAGTCATTAAGAAGAACATTGGCTGTTTTTCGTCCTACTCCTGGCAATTTTATTAGTTCGTCGACAGTTCTTGGTATTTCTGAGTCATAATCACTGATTATTTTCTTTGACATTGCTGAAATCGATTTTGCTTTATTCCTAAATAGACCCACTTTTGAAATCGCATGCTCTATTTCTTCGAGAGTTGCCTTTGCAAAAGAATGTTGATCTGGATACATTGAAAAAAGTTCTTCAGTAATCGAATTTACTTGTTTATCTGTACTTTGTGCACTTAAAATTGTAGCAACAAGCATTTGAAAAGGTGAGGAGAAGTTGGTTAAACCTCCTTTGAATACGGGGTATGCTTCTTCTAAAAGGGCAAGAATAACGCTTTCTTTCGCCTCATTAACTTTATTCATTAGAAATAAGAATGTTATCCTAATTTTATATTTTGTGAAATATGAAGATGTAAGATTTTTTATAATGTTTTTTGTAGATGATGTCAAAATTGAAGAATAATCGATAACAAAAGCTGATGAAAACAGAATATTGCTTGAAAAAGTGAAAACATAGTTTAACGAGAAATAACAAACAATTTAAATAGTATCCGAGAGAATAAATAAATTGTATAATGGGGAACTTATAATGGGTGCCGGACAACGTAAAATCTTCAAAATAACTCTACTCGGAGACGGAGCAGTTGGAAAAACTAGCCTCCGCAAAACCTATTTAGGTGAGGGTTTCAAAGACGGATATTCAATGACAATTGGTGCAGATTTTGCAGTTAAGCGCCTACGTATTGACGATCAGGATTTTGTTGCTCAAATCTGGGATTTAGCAGGACAGCAAAGATTCTCAGCTGTTAGAGAGGTTTACTACAGAGGTACATCTGGATGTTTGTTGGTTTTTGACATATCTAGACGTTCAAGTTTTGAGAACATTCCTTCATGGATTGCAGAACTTCTAAAAAACAATAGCAATAGAGTTGTACCAATAGTCCTAATAGGGAATAAATCAGACTTACGAGCAACAGCAAAAGATCCAATCATGAGAGAACAATCAGAAGAATATGCTAGGTCATTGTCTCAATGGTCAGGGTTTACTGTTCCATACATAGAAACTTCAGCTAAAACTGGAGAAAACGTTGATGAAGCATTCAAAACTTTGTTGAAGAATATCGTTCTTTTCTATGAAAAACTCTATGCTCAACAATAGACGAAACTTCTCTTCTATTTTTACTTTATTTTCAAAAAAATCATTCTTGAATTTTAATATTCATAGAATCTTCATCAAAATCAGGATGTAAAGAGACTGTACCATCATCTTTTACCTGTAATATTTTTATTTGTTCTAGTTCGGAGATATAGCGTCTAGTTTGTGACAAAGAAACCCCAAGAACAAAAGAGAGCTGTATTGGTGCAATTACACCCATTCTTCTTAGAAGTGTAATTATGTTAAATCTTGGATCAGTGGTTACTATTCTTTCCAGGATATTCTTCTGTGTATTCCATTTAGCTTTATCTTTCTCAATCTCTTGCATTTTATCTTCTAACACTTTCTTTTCAGCTTCAATTGCAACTATTTGATCAGACAATTCGTATACTAATGATTCACGTTCTTCAAGTAGTAATTGCATCATTTCTTTTTCCTTTTGGAATTCGGAAGTTGATACAACTTGCTTAACAGCTGAGTCTTCCATGGAATCCTCCTTTCTAGGAATAGTTCTCCCCATGGATTGATAGGGTGTTACAGAGAACATACTTGAAAGAAAATTGAATAATCTGAAGAATTCTGATTTCATCTCTGAGATAATGACTTCAGAAGAGTTTTCTAACAATTCATTAACATATCCAATAGCTGGTGATAACTCAATTTGAGGGGATTGTTTAACTTTAGATGATTTATCACTTTTGCTGCGTTTTTTTGGAGTTTTGATATTATCCTTTAACGCACTAACTTCTTCTGAAAGTTTCGAAATTTCAGATGCAATGTCCATTAGTTCGGGTTCTTCTTCGTTTTTATTTTCTTCATAACCTTCCATTACCATCATCTATATCTTTGCTGTTGATTCTATTTTGAAACCTTCTGTTTCTGAAGGAGTAATGTCTAGATTCTCACTAACAAAGGCTATCCCCATCAATTTAGTTATGGCAAAAGTATCCTTGATTCTACTCCCAACAGTATTCCTTGTGAAATGGAATATACCTTGTGCTGCATTCATGATGATTCTTTCCGCAACAGGATCCAAAATACCTTGAGGGAGGAGGAGGAAATGCACACCGCCAATTTTTGTAAATTTCATAATTGCACTTTTAATAAAAGTAATGAGAGCACTTGAATCTTCATCTAACCTATCTTCTTTCATCCATAGTAAATCATCAAAAACACTGAAACATTGTTTTTTCTGAGATTCTTTTACGTGAATCATTCGATCTAGAATTCTGTTTACATAGGTTTTTCTCTTCACTTCAATCTTACCTAGTTTTAAAGATGAAGTCATTGCAGAGCTGGATAAATCGAACATATTTTCAAAATACCAATTCTTTCCCTCATAGGGACTTACATCCCAATTATATGCTTGGAAGGAATTTTGAACATGATCATAGGGTCGACTGCTATGAACATAAAAAATCACATTATCAGGAGATTGTTTAGCCCAATTGAGAAGAATTCTCTGAATGAACAAAGTTGGAATAACTGTTCCTGATGGATAACTTACAAGGATAAAGGATCCCTGGGGTATTCCCCTTCTTTTTGCCATTTCCATACCAAGTTTCTGATCTAAAGAACGGATTCCTGTTAAAATTAGCTCTCCTCTTGAATCCTTAGACGCTTGCGTTTTTCCAATTCGTTCTAGTCCTTCATCAGGAGCATCCATATCCATCAAACACCCTACACAATAAATAGAACTAGAATTGTTCTAATTCCCTTAATGCTAATTCTAAATCGGAGATAAACTCATCCTGAACTTTCTTCTCTTCCGCAACTACAGGTTGTGAAGTTGCAGCAACTGCAGGCTGAGTTTCGGGAACAATAACAGGTTTAGCTTCAACATCTAATATGTTTCTGATTTTTTCAGCTGCTATTTTCATGGTTCTTCTAACCATGCCCAATGCAACGCCTGTGTCAGTAATCAAACACAAAACAGTGCTTCCACAACTTGCTACTAAAATTAGACCATCGGAAAATTCTGAAATGATAATGTCTAGTTCCGCCAGACCAACGTTTGTTCCTTGTTGTTCACTAGCTAAATAAACTGCACTAGCTATTGCGCCTAATGCTTCTGTTTCAAACTCATCAAAGGCAAAACGTGAGGAGTAAGCTAGTGTTAATCCTGTTTTATCAGCTAATATTACATGATTAATATTAGCATCACTTGTTATAATCTCATGAAGAATTGTATTAATTTGGTCAGCACCATACAAGTAAATCACCAAGTGTGTTTAGACATCTCTTATTGATTATTTATCTTTAAATATATTTAAAGCTTTCAACAGCTGTAGCCGTACTAATTTATATTAAGCAATGTTTTTAAATATGTCGTGGAATTTTTCTTTTATGTCAGATATCACTTATCCAATAATAATCTTAAACTATAAAAACTACACTCAGACCATAGGTAAAAGAGGTTTAGTTCTTTCTAAAATAGCAGAAAGTGTAGCATTTGAAACTGGAGTTTCAATTGCGGTGTGTCCTCAAACAGTAGATATTGGCTTAATTGTGCAAGAAGTTGAAATACCTGTTTTAGCTCAACATGTTGACGGTAATGATGCTGGTAGTTATACAGGAAATAATCTCTTAGAAGCAGTAAAAGAGAGTGGAGTTGCGGGATCTTTAGTTAACCACTCTGAACACAGATTAAGATTGTCAGATATAGAAAAAATAGTCGATAAAGCAAAGAAATTGGATTTCTATACATGTGTGTGTTCAAACAATATTCAAACAAGCAAAGCAATAGCTTCTCTGGAACCATCTGCATGTGCAATGGAACCACCAGAGTTAATTGGTAGTGGTGTTTCTGTAACAACAAAACCTGAGTTAGTAAAGCAAACACTATTAGCTATTAAGAATGTGAATAGTTCAGTGCAACCTCTTGTAGGTGCGGGTGTTACAACTTCGCAAGATGTTGCTGAAGCTGTACAGATGGGTGCAAAAGGAGTCCTATTAGCTTCAGGATTTGTAAAAGCTAAAGATCCTAAAGAAGTATTGCAAGAGATGGCACAGGCTTTAATGGTTTAAGAAAAAGAAGAAAATATTCATTCATTTCTTTTCCACATAATTTTTTCGCCTTTCTGGATTCTTGATAAAATTCCAGCTTCCTCCATTTGCTCCAAAGACTTCGCAAATTCCTCTTTTGAAATAGGAGGACTTCCTTGTTTTTGTGCTGCAAATTGGCAGGCTATAAAAATCGCGTTTTCATACATAAATTTCGATGAACTGTAGGATTCAAGAATGAGATCTTTGTTTGGTATCTTTAAGTCCTTAACTACTGTTCTTACTTCTGTTTTAACATCTTGAACTGCACTTGTAGTTACTTGAGCTTTTGAACCAATTATTTCTGAAATCATAGCGCTTAGGCTTTTTCCTTCATATTGTTCTCCAAAACCATATAATTCTGCTAACCAGTAAATCGCATGCTTAGCAAAAGCTTCTGTTGATTCAAAATTACCGTCATCTACAAGCTTCTGTATATACTCATTTAATTTATCTGAAAGTTCTATTTCGACGGGGTTCATTTGTATAACGCCTTCATCAATTATTTAGGTGAGCTATTTATTCAGCTATGATTTAAACCTTTGTTCTTAGGTTAGGGCATGATATTAAAAGGAGAGATAATAGGGCGTCCTTTGAGTTCTTCCTATCATGTGTGTGAAGGCACATCTAAGCCGTCTCAATCAGTCATCCGCCTATTTGAAAATAGAAATTACCAAAGTTTAAATTTTTCTATTAGAAAAAGATTGATTAAGAAGAAACTTTACGACCTCTTTTATAAGTAGTAAATCCGCATTTACCACAAGTTTGTCTATCAGGATGTTCAGCCATATAAACGGCATCCCCACACCTTTCACAAACTTTCTTTACGCGTGTAAGTTTATCGCCTTCTATTTTGTACTTTTTGTGTGTTTCGCTCATTTTTTCACCCTACTGTTCCTTCTTCTCTTCATTAAGTCCAGATCTTTTCCAGATGTGTTCTTTTTCAACTAATATAGCTCTTTCAGTGGATTCATAAGCATGAATCAAAGCATTGCTTATACCAATCCCATATTTAGTGTCTATTTTAATCAAAACAACTTGATTTCTATCTTTATTAACTTGAGCAGCAATTTTAGATAAAACTGAATCTCTTGTAGGAACTGCTTCACCTTGGTGATCGATCTCTATTTTATATTCTACTCTTTCAAGAAGTTTGTTTTCAGTTTTGTTAACGATTGTAATTTTCATTAATCTTCACCATTTTTTGAATTAAATCTTGGATTTTTGTTTTTATTTTCCTTGTAACTGTAACGCCTACTAATCCTTCATTTGGTTGTCCATATAAGACTTTTGAATTATAAGGTGTTTCACTTATTACTGGAAGCACTAGTAAATCTTCTTCTCCAGTTATTTTTATAATTATTTTGTTATCATCTATTTTTATTGCTTGACGAACCACTTCCCAAGCTTCAAAAGTAATTATCCCCGCAGGATTTTTAGCTTCCAAAACCTGAAAATGTGATAAATCGACCAATGGAGATTGTTTTCTTTGCACATAATCATCAATTATTGCCAAATCAGGTACAAGAGAATTCTCAATTAATGTTTGAGTGCATACATCCCCTACTGTGATAATTTTTGGGATGGATTTGTCTTCCTTTAATTTAGTAATTAAGGATAGAACTTCAGATTCAGTTTTATACAAAATATCCAAAGGTTGTTTGAAATGCTCTCTTTCATTCTCAGGAAGGAAAAAATAACCAATTTCAGAAGAATCCACAGATTTCACCGGACTCTTAAAGCATAATGTCCACTCTTACTGATTTTCATTCTTTGAGCAACATCACTTTCTTCTGGATTAATAATAAATATCTCTCCAGTATATTCAGAAGAAAGATCTTGTGTTTTGCAATTTGTACACATACTTGCAGTTTTTTCATGAATCATATGACATATTCTACATGCTTTGGACATCTTATGAAGCCTCCTCTGCAACTTTTGTTGAGTCTTTTGGTCCGCCCTTCTTCCACTCTTCTATCCAATCAATTGCACCAAGAGCGTCTTGTCTCATAGTAAGACCAACACGTATAGCAGTTTTCCCTATACTTACTGCTATAACTCTAGCTCTAACCTTTGTATTAATAAGTAAATCTAGTTTGGATTTATCTCCCCTTAATAAGGCGTTCTTTGGTATATATCTGAAATAATCATCTGCGATTTGAGAAACATGACAAAGGGCATCAATTGTTCCAATTCTAATAAATGCACCAAAATCTACACACTCAACAACTTCACCAGATACTATTTCATCGATTTCTGGTAAATAGCATAATAATCCGAAATCTGTTTCATAATATGCACCACCATCACCTGAAATGAGTTTTCCTTGATAGATTTTGTTTATCTCAGTTACAGCAACTATGAAACCCAGATCTGGATCAATTTTTCCCTCAAAGCTTTCTCTGGCAATTTCTGCTAAAACTTGGGAAAGATCTTCATCAAACCTATTTGGGGGGACACGAAGTGTATCTTTTACTTTAACACCATAATACAAGATAAGGTCATCTCTCTTTCTTCTTCATTGCTGGTTCTTTGCCATTATTTTTAAAGATAGTTATATCAAATATTTTTTTCTTAAGGTTCTTTCACTAAAACCCAATAAAATCTTGATAAATGGTGGATTTTTTGAAATTACATTAAAATTATTTGAGCGCAAGGTTTTTGATAGAAGAATATAGCACAAAATTGTGTTTAATGAATAACCATTAATACGCAGAGAAGATAGAAAATTCAACGAAGATATCAGTATTGAGGAAAAATTAATGAGCCAAGCAGATTCTCCTGAAAAAAAGAAAGAAAAGACAATCAGACAACCAGTTGTCAACATAGGTACAATAGGGCACGTAGATAACGGTAAGTCTACCCTCGTACAAGCACTTACTGGTAAATTTCCAGATGACCACTCTGAAGAATTGAAGAGAGGAATTTCCATACGTTTAGGCTATGCTGATACAGAATTCCGTAAATGCCCTAAATGTCCAGATCCAGAAGCATATACAATAGAAGAAAAGTGTCCAAAATGTGGAACACCTTCCAAATTTCTTAGAAGGGTATCTTTTGTCGACTGCCCTGGACACGAAGTATTAATGGCTACATTACTCTCTGGTGCAACTCTTATGAATGGTGCTATCTTGCTTGTTGCAGCTAATTCAAGGTGCCCACAACCACAAACAAGAGAACATCTTGCAGCAATGGAGATTCTTCAAATACCTAACATAGTAGTCGTTCAAAATAAAATCGAATTGGTAACAGAAGAAGAAGCTCAAAGAAATTATCAAGAGATTAAGGATTTCATCAAGGGAACCATTGCAGAAAATGCACCGATCATACCTATCAGCGCAATGCATAGTGCTAATCTAGATGTTTTAATTTGTGAAATTGAGAAAAACATACCAACTCCCGATTCTGATATTGAAAGCCCCTTAGAAATGCATGTTGCACGATCATTTGATATTAATCGTCCAGGAACCAAACCCGAGAAAATTAGGGGAGGAGCTCTTGGGGGAACTATAATTAGAGGACAGGTTACAAAGGGAGAAGATATCGAAATAGTGCCTGGTATTGCTATCAAAAAGGGTAATAAAACTGTTTATACTCCAATCAAAACTAAAGTGGTTAGTATTTCAATAGGTGAACAAGGTCTAGTTGACAGCGCACATTCAGGAGGATTAGTATCTATAGGAACTGAATTAGATCCTTCATTTTTAAAAGCCGATAAAATGTCAGGTAATATAGTTACAACACCCAATAATACCCCTCCAGTTCGTACGGAACTTGCATTAACTGTTCGTCTTATGGAATTTGTTGTTGGTTCAGAAGAAATAACAAAAGTGCAACCATTAGCTCAAGGAGAAACCTTAATGCTAAATGTTGGAACCGCAAAAACAGCAGGATCAATAACTGAAATCAAAGGGGAAGACGTAAAAATTAAACTTAATAGAGAGGTTGCAGCAAGTACTCAAAGCAAAGTAGCAATTTCAAGAAGAATTGCTGGTCGCTTTAGGTTGATTGGTGTTGGCTCTATTAAGGATTAGATCACGAGAGAGGATTGAATGCTCATCATTCTTGATTCAAGTATGCTGATGCTTCCTTTAGAAAAGAGAATTAATCTATCGTCTGAAATTGAACGAATTATTACTCAATCATATGAGATTGTTGTTCCTAAAATTGTTATTAATGAATTAACTGAACTGCTTAGGAGTTCTAGTAGTGTAACTACGAGAAAAGCAAATTTTGCACTTAATCTTGCACAAAATTACTCCATTTTAGAATCACAAGAGAAAATTCATACCGATGAAGAAATTCTCCGTTTAGCACTAGAACACAAGGCAATTGTAGCTACCAACGATAGAGAACTTAGATTAACTCTCAGAGAAAAAGGAATTGCTGTCATCTCCCTCCATGGAAAAAACAGATTGTCTCTTTTTGGATATGTTTAGTTATTCAACCTCACACTACATACAGAAAATAATATATTACTAATGGTTGTGAGGTACCAATAACAATCTATTCGTTAAGATTGAAAACAAACCGGGGTATAATAATGGATATTACAAAATTATTTCCAGAACTTAATGAAATTAATGATAAGGAGTTACGTGAAAAAGTAACCAAATCTCTTAAAAAAGCAATTAAACTTGGTGGTTGGGCTGATGAAGATTTTAAGTTTATACCTGCTACACTTTTAATTCCTGATCTAATATTAGAAGACCAGGTAGCAAAAATCAGTTTGGTTGATCATATTAGAGCTGTGACACAAATGTGCATTGCCACATATGAAACATATTCTAACTTGGGATTAGGAGACAAATTGAATCGAGATGAGTTAATTGCAGGAGCCTTACTTCATGATGTTGGTAAATTCACAGAATATGAAAGGGATTCATCAGGAAAAATATTTCAAACTTTGGAAGGAAACCGCATTCGTCACCCAGCAATGGGTTTGGAATTAGTAAGCGAATTCAATTTACCTATTATTGTAAGACAGGCTATTGTATTCCACAGTAAAGAAGGTGATAAGATTAATCGATTACCAGAAGTAGATATAATCCACCGTGTTGATTTCCTTTGTTTTTCCCCAATAAAGAAAATATTTGAAGAAAATTAATGTAGATTTTTAGAAAGGTGTATAATAATGAAGAAGTATAAAATCGCAGTTTTACCTGGAGATGGTATCGGAGTAGATGTCACAGAGGCAACAATGAAAGTTTTAGATGCTGTTGGATTTAGTGAAATGGCAGAATATACCTATGGTGATATTGGATGGGAATTCTGGAAGACGGAAGGAAATCCTCTACCTGATCGAACAATAGAGTTACTCAAAAATTCAGATTGTTGTTTATTCTCAGCTATTACTTCTAAGCCAAAAGAAGAAGCACAGAAGGAATTAGCTCCAGAACTACAAGAAAAAGGATTAGTGTATTCTAGCCCAATTGTTAAATTAAGGCAGTTATTTGATTTGTACGTAAATTTACGTCCATGCAAAGCTTATCCAGGCAACCCATTAAATTTCCGAGATGATTTAGATTTAGTAGTGTTTCGAGAGAATACTGAGGGTCTTTATGTTGGGATAGAATTTCATCCCGTACCAGAAGAGGTAATGAATTGTTTAATAGAAAATAACCCTAAAGCTAAACGTTTTGCAGATGCAAATTTGAATGATGTTGCTATTTCTACAAGAATTTTCACTCGAAAAGGTGTCCAAAGAATTTTGAAAGCTAGTATGGATTACGCAAAGGAGTATGATTATCCTACAATTACTGTTGTTGAAAAACCAAACGTGATTCGTGAAACTTCTGGTTTGATGATTAGAGAAGCACGCAAACTCATCCAAGATTATGAAGGGAAAGAACTCTGGGAAACCAATATTGATGCCATGTGCATGTGGTTAGTTAAGAATCCACAGAATTATGGTGTTTTAGTCTCTTCCAACATGTTTGGTGATATTGTTTCCGATTTATGTGCTCAGTTAGTTGGTGGTTTAGGGTTTGCTTGTTCAGGAAACATTGGTGACAACTTTGCAGTTTTTGAGCCCAGCCATGGATCAGCTCCAAAATATGTAGGTCAAAACAAAGTTAATCCCATAGCACAGATTTTATCAGCTAAAATGATGTTAGACTGGCTTGGAGAAAAAGTGATGGCTAACAAAATTGAAGATGCAGTAGCAGCTGTTATTGCTGAAGGAAAAGTTCGAACATATGATATGGGTGGAGATGCAAAAACTACTGAAATGGCTGATGCAATCTGTGAAAAATTAAAATAAATGTAAACGGTTTACATTTTTCCTTCTTTTTATTTATTTTCAAGTAATAGTTAGTATAAACACATAGAGATATGTTTATTACTTATTTTCATGTTGGTGAATTTGAGGAAAATGAAGGGGCTTACGCTAATAGAGAAGATTATTAGAAAGCACACAGAGGCTTCAGATGAGGATATTTATCCCGGTAATATTGTATGGGTAAATGTAGATTTAGTTACAGCAAGAGATTACGCGGGTCCTCAAGTTATCGATTTATTTCAAAAGCACTATCCTGGCTCAAAAACATTTGATAGCGACAAAATAATTTTTACACCAGATTGTTATCCGTATGGAAATGATCCAAAGCACGCTAAAGATCAAGAAAAGATTCGCGTATTTGCAAAGGAACACCAGATTAAAGTTACAGATTTAGGATCGGGTATTGGCTCTCATCTACTATTTAGAAGAGGTTTTTCAAAACCAGGGAACATGGTTATTGGTGCGGATAGCCATTATAATATACTAGGCGCATTAGGTATTCTTGGTCAAGGAGCAGGAGACGTAATGTTATCTTTTGCCTTCAAAACAGGCAAATCTTGGATAAAAATTCCTGAAACTGTAAAGATTAAACTAGAAGGCAGATACACATGGCCCACTACTTCCAAAGATTTAGCATTATACGTTTTAAAGGAACTTCATGAACATGGGATCACTGGAAAAGCCGTTGAGTTCAGTGGTGATATAATCTCGGAACTTTCAATTGAAGACCGTGTGACATTATGTTCACTAATTACAGAAGCTTCTGGTATGATAGGATTTGTTCCAGCTGATGAAGTAACTGCAGAATATTATAAACAGTTTAACATTAACATAGAGTTATTGGCTGGAGATGATAATGCAAATTATGATTCTGAGCTTACAATCAACATAGATAATTTAGGATTATACATTGCCTGTCCGCCTCACCCACATAATGTTAAGCCCATAGAAGATGTTTTGGGAACCCCGATAAATTCAATCATAATTGGTTCCTGTACAAACGGCAGTGCCGATGACATTCATGAAGTTGCAAAAGTACTCAAAGGCTCTCAAATCAACCCTAATGTAAGATTCGGTATCGTTCCAGCAACCAGAGAAGATTTTGTTGAAATAAATGCTGATGGAGATATGACAGTAATTCTAGAAGCTGGTGGCAACTTCTTTGGTGCAGGTTGTTCAACTTGTGCAAAAGGTCAATATGGGTTAACAGGTGGAAAAACAGCTGTTACCTTAACAACTGGCAACCGCAATACACAAGGAAAAATCGGTCCAGCGGATGTTTATTTAGCAAGCCCAGCAATAGCTGCAGCGACAGCAATTGAAGGGAAAATTGCCATCCCCAAAGTCGGTGAAAATAAATGAGAAAAGAGACTATTATCGGTAAAGTGAAATTAGTACGTGTTGATGATATTGATACTGATCAAATTTTTCATCAATCATTATTAACAATCCACAATCCAGAAGAAATTAAGCCTCACATTTTCGGTAATTTAGAAGGATTTCAAGATTTCGGAAAAGAAGACAATTCAAACAAAATCTTGGTGGTAGGAAAAAATTTTGGTAAAGGATCTACCAGGCAACAAGCAGTAACTGGATTTCTTGCCCACAAAATTAAAGCAATAATAGGTGAATCCTTTGGTCCCATATATTACAGCAATGCTGTAAACGCAGGATTACTTCTTGTTGAAGTTCCTGAAATCGCTAGTTTTGATACTGACAAAGATGACGAAATAGAGATAGATATTAATCAATCAGTTATCCTAAACAAAACTAAATATACACAAATAACTTGCAGAAAAATTCCACAACCAGTATTAGATATTATGAATGCTGGGGGGTTATTAGAATTAGGAGAAAAATTCTGAGGAGACTACATTATGGTTGGAAAAACATTTTCTGAAAAACTTTTTTCACTTAAATCAGATTTGAATGTTACAGCAGGATCTATTGTTTATGCAGAACCCGATTTAATTCTGTCACACGACAATTCAGCTTCAATTGTTAAAACATTCCAAAAAATGGGTGGGACAAAAATTATGTTTCCAAATCGATTGGTAATTGTTCTTGATCACGATTCCCCACCAACAAGCGTACAAATAGCAAATGATCATAAAAGCATAAGAGAGCTGGTAAAAGAGCATAATATCACCAAATTTTATGACGAAGGAAGGGGCATTTGTCATCAACTTATGTCTAACCATGCACTCCCAAATATGTTAGTTGTTGGTTCAGACTCACACACATGTACAAGTGGAGCTTTCGCTGCATTTGCAGCTGGAATTGATCGAACGGAAACTGCGGGATTGTGGTTAACAGGAAAAACTTGGTTCAGAGTTCCTGAAACTATTAAAGTAGTTTTGAACGGTAAATTATCGCCAGGAGTTTATGCAAAGGACATAGCTCTTTGGTTAATGAATAAGATAGGGGCATCAGGTGCAACATATCAAGCGATAGAATTTCATGGAGATGGAGTAAAGACACTTTCTGTCTCAGAAAGGATGACACTTGCCAATTTAGCATCAGAAATGGGTGCAAAAACAGCCATTTTTCCATCAGATGAAGTTTTAATAAAGTGGCTATCAGAGAAATATGAAAGCAATGATTTCTTGAATGAAAAAGAAGTATTGTGGTCAGATGAAGATGCATCATTTAGTTTCGAAGTAATATTACAATTAAACCATTTAGAACCACTAGTTGCCGTTCCTCATCAAGTGGATAACGCAGAATTTGCGAAGGTTTTAAATGAAATCGAGATTCAGCAAGCTTTCTTGGGTACTTGTACAAATGCACGTTTAGATGACTTAGAAATCGCTGCTTCGATTTTGAAGGATAAGAAGATAAAGAAAGGAGTGGTATTCTTAGTTGCTCCAGCATCTTCGAAGATTTATCAACAAGCATTGAAGAAAGGCGTAATTACAATTCTCGTTAATGCAGGAGCTACAATCTTATCATGTAGTTGTGGTCCTTGTTTAGGTAAAGGGCAAGGTATTCCAGCAGATGGATGGAATGTAATATCAACAGCAAATAGAAATTTCTTAGGGAGAATGGGAAACAAGAAATCTTCAGTGTATCTAGCATCACCCGCAACTGTTGCTGCTTCAGCAATAGAAGGGAAAATTGTTGATCCTAGGGAATATCTTTCAATTGAAGTTAAAAGTGACGAAAAAACAATTGAACTAAAATCAAGAGATATTGAAGAAAAAACTCTCACAATTGGATCTAATGATGACAGATACAAAGAAAATGTTTGGAATTACAAAGATATTAGCGATTTTAATACCGATCAAATGTTCGCAGGGGGGCTAACATATGATATCAAATCGTCAGAAGGAGATAAAATCGTACCACATTTGTTCAAAGGATTGGATGAAACATTTGCATCTAGGGTCAAACCAGGGGATATTATCGTAAGCGGAGAAAATTTTGGATGTGGCTCATCAAGAGAACATCCTGCTGTAGGACTTGCTGCTGCGGGTATAAAAGCTGTCATAGTTAAATCAGTTGCTCGAATATTCTATAGGTCAGCAATCAATCAAGGATTACCTATCATTGTTCATTCTGAATTTGTAAGTAATTATAATCCAGATGAACCCGTAACAATTGATTTAGAGAATGGTATAATTACTAATGGAGATCAATCTTATATTTTCCCTAAACTTCCAGAAGAATTACTCAAAATCTTCAATGCTGGAGGTTTAATCAGTTATTATCAACAACTTAATTCATCTTAAAAGTGAAGAAATATGAAATTATACGAGTATGAAGCTAAACAGATTTTTGAGAGATTTGGATTAAAAATTCCTAGACAAGTAGCAGTAATTGAAAAACTAGAGGATATTGATTCATTTACATTATCATTCCCTTTAATGGTAAAAGCAATGGTGTTAATTGGTGGAAGAGGAAAAGCGGGAGGAATCAAAAAAGTAGAAAACATTGAAGAAGCAAAGAAGATTATTGAAAAAATGTTTCAAACTTCAATTCGAGGATACCCAATTGAGAAAATTCTATTAGAAGAAACAGTAAGCATTTCCAATGAAATTTATCTTGCAGTAACAACAGATCCTGCAACATTTGACATAGTTTTAGTAACTTCAGCAAGTGGTGGAATCGACATAGAAGAAGTTGCAAAAAACAATCCTGAATTGATCTGGAAAAAAACCATTTTTGATAATGCAAAAGAGTTAGATGAATCTATTACTGAAGAAGCAGTTAACTTCCTTCTAAAAAACTTCCCAGAGATACCCGAAATCAGAAATCAGTTACAAAATACAATAAAATCCCTTTATTCAACTTTTCAGAATATTGAAGCTAAAATCTGTGAGATTAACCCTTTAATCCTTACAGCTGATAACCAGATTGTAGCGGCAGATGCAAAAGTAGTATTAGACGATAACAGTTTATACAGGCAAGAACCCTTGTTACAATCAATGGGTATTGACCCAAGAAGTAAAAGACACGATGTCTCAGAACAAACTGTTTTTGAAGCAAAAGCGTATAAAATTGGGTTCCCATATTTAGATTTATTAGAAAATCCAGATAATTTTAATGAGGAAGAAGACAAGCTCTATGTTGCATTAGTTCCAGGAGGAGCTGGATATGGTATCTTCTCAGTTGATGAAGTAGTTAATGTAGGCAACAGGTATTTCGACGGGAAGGTAGTTCCAATAAACTTCATGGATAGTGGAGGAGGTCCATCTCTTAGCAAAGTTGCAGATATGTTTCATCTTCTGATGGATCATCCAGTAACAGATCTAATAATCACTAGCAGATTTGGAGGAATTTCAAGTTGTGATGTATTTATCCGTGGTTTGATTATGTCTTTAAGAGACAGATACTTGCAAAAAAGAAGAATGATTCCAGTATATGGTAGGATGGTGGGAACTGATTTAGCAGCTGCAAGAGAATATCTAGAAAAGGCAAAAAGAGAAACTCCTGAACCTTTGAAAGATTTGCACATAGTCGTTGGGAATCAAAAAATTATGGCGGATGTAATCAAAGACGGTATTGAATACGGTTTCAAAATAAAACAACAGGAGATTAGGGGATGAGTTATATGAAAAATGAAAAACTTAACACTAACCAAGGATTGCTTTATTATCTTATTAAACAGGTAAGACCGAAGCTTGCGGAGAAAATAAATCAATCTGAGTCAATTGAAACAATGATAGTTGGGTTAGGAAGACAAGGTACAAGACATGCTCAGCTTATGATGGAATATGGAACAAATGTGACTTGTGGAGTTGCACCAGGCAGAGGTGGAACAAAAGTACATGAAACCATTCCAGTATATGACTCTGCAGAAGAAGCGGTAAATAGTCACCCAAATATTGCTGTAGCTAGTATCTGGAGACATTATTCAACTGCAAAAGATGCAACAATAGAAGTCATTAGATCGGGAGTACCAATTGTGGTTCTTATCTCAGAATTTATTCCACTCAAAGATGTAAGAAATATTTTAGTAGAGGCTCGAAAACACAAAACCATCTTATTTGGAGGAAATACACCAGGTATAATCTTCCCCCCTGAAGCAATAAAAGTCGGCATGCTTCCCGATATTTTTCAAGCACAAATTACAGAAGATGGAACTATTGGTCCAAAAGGTGTCACCATTCTATCAAGAAGTGGAGCAATTCTGTATCACATGTCAGATGCTTTGGCAAGTGCCGGAATAGCTCAAAATGGTGTACTAGGAGTTGGTGGAGACGGTGCTATAGGTTCAAGGTTTGTAGACCTTGTTTCTTTAGTAATGAATTATGATAATACAGATTTGGTAGTTGTTGCAGGTGAGATTGGAGGAATGCAAGAGGAACTTCTTGCTCAAGATATGATAAATCATCCCGAAAAATACCCAAAACCTCTAGTTGCACTTATTTCTGGAGCAAACGCACCAGAAGGAAAAACAATGGGACATGCTGGAGCAGTTATAGCTCCTGGTCAAAAACATGGAACTTTCAACTCCAAAAAAGAGTTATTAGAAAAAGCTGGAGCTGTTGTTGTAAACCATCAAAAAGATTTGATTGACGCCGTAAAAACTAAACTTAACAGAACATACTTTGAAGTAGAGAATTATTATCAAAGAATGAAAAAGAAATGGGATGAAAAATCTCCTGAACCTACATGGGGAACTTTGATAACAAAAGTTGTTCCTAACAACCTCATAATCAGAGGATATCCTTTACAGGAGATAATTGCAAAAAAAGGGTTGTTAGAAACAGCTAGTCTTTTAATTGAAGGAGAATTTCCGGTTGGAGAAATGCAAGAACTCGAGGAGATTGGAATTAACGCAGCTAAGGAAGAATTTCTCTATAATGATAAAATCTCTAAAGAATCTGATGTTTCCAAACTTATTGGAACGTTTTTGCTACTTGATGATAAATTATCAACATTTGCTCAATTCGAAAAAAATCCTTCAAAAATTGTAGTATATTCCTTGGGAAGGGTTTTGAGATATCTTTCAATTTACTTTGGAAACGTACAAAAAATTGATACTCAAAGCAAAGAAAATCTCTCTTTCTCAGATTTACTCTATTTGGGATTAGTTGGAGAAATGCCTAAGGATAAAATGAAAATCAAACTTCTTGAAGCTATAATTACTGCCTGTGTGGACCATGGAGTTACTCCTCCATCAGCACAAGCCACTCTAATATTAGCATCAACTCGCGCTAACTATGAAGTAGCAATTTCTGCAGGCATTCAAGCTATAACTGATGTTCATGGAGGAGCAGGGCAAAAAGCTGCTGAATTCATGCTTTCAGCTGTAAAACTATCAAAAGAAAACGCAACCGACCTTCAAGAAACAACCTTTGAGCTAATTAAAAAAACCATCAAATCAGGTAAACGTATCGAAGGACTAGGTCATAGAATCCACACACAAGATCCTAGAAGAGATGTTCTCTGGGATTTATCCGAAAAAGCGGGATATGCAAAAGAATGTGTTGCAGTTTCAAAAATTATAGGTGATGCCTTTTATAGAGTTCGAGGAATGAATCTTCCAATTAATGTAGATGGTGTAATTGGGGCCATTATTGCAGATATGGATATAAATCCGAAATTAGCTAAAGCAGTCTTTGTCTTTGGAAGAACGGCAGGATTAGCAGCACATTATTATGAAGAGATTAATACTCAACCTCAAATGAGAAGAATTGCGTTTGACAAAGCTATATACAAAGGGCAACCTATCCGGGAAATTCCAGAATAAACAATAATTTCTACTGGAGATAAGTATGAAGGATATTATCTTTGAAATTGTAGGGAGCATACTTATCATACGCGAGCAAACTGATGAGTCTAAATTACTACAGTTTTCAAATGAAATATTAGAAAGGTACCCTAAAATAAAAACGGTAGTTGTGCAAACCTCTAAAGTAAAAGGAGTGGAGAGATCTAGAGATTTTCAACATTTTATGGGGATCGAAACATTCGAAACCGTTCATAAAGAGTATGGAAACACATTTGAAGTTGACATATCAACCACGTTTTTCTCACCAAGATTAAGTTATGAGAGACAAAGAATTGCTAATTTGGTTAAAGAAGGAGAAATTGTGTTAAATTTCTTTTCAGGAGTTGGACCATTTAGTATTGCTATCGCTACGAAATGTAAGGAGTGTATTGTACACAGTATTGAATTGAACGAAGCGGCATATAATTTCCTTGTAAGGAACATTGAATTAAACAAATGTGAAGATATAGTAAAAACTTATCTGGGAGATGCATTTAGTATTGTACCAGATTTATTTTTTGGTGAAGTTGATAGAATACTCCTTCCCCTTCCTCTTGAAGCAGAACGTGCACTTCCAGTAGCAGTTAATTCTCTAAAAGATGGTAAAGGTATCATCCATTGGCAAATAACAGATAAGGTGCAAGAGAAGGAAAGAATTAACAGAAATATTGAACAAAAGATTGAGAATGTTCTCAAAACAAACCAAATTGAATCTTCTTTTCATATAGAAACATCGAGATTAATAAGATGGTTAGCCCCTAGAATTGCACATATTGCAGTTGATTTAGTTTTTAGTTGATTGAATGGCACTTACATAATCAGCTATATTTTCTAGTTTAGGATACTTCATTTCCCCAGTTAAAAGAATCTCTGTTGTTTTATGTTTACTCTTAATAAGATCTATAAAATCCTCTATACTCAAAATGTTATGCTCAATGAGTAAATCAAAATTGGCAATAAACAGAAGAGACTTCTCTAAGGACAAAATTTCTTCTTGAAGAACACGTAGAATCTCTTTGTGTTGATTTAAATCAAGAAAAACTGCATCTATATTTTTGAACTGATCTTGATTTGTTAACCAATGAAAGGAGTCATTTATGAGAATCATTCGAATATTCAATGAATGACCAAGACCTCTAATAATAGTACCTAATCCTGTCTTAAAAGATGTAAATCTATCACCATAATAATAATGAGTAAGAAAAATTTCTTTCATGATCATCGTCTTATTCGGTGGGTTTAGTATGTAATTTGGTCAAATATCTCTTATAACCATCTAGAGTATCTTCAACCCTTAACATATGTCTTTCAGCCTTTATTCGAAGTTCTTGCCATTCTTCCTCATCAATTTTCTCTGAATTAAGAGCTTCTTCTAATTGCTGTATCCGTTCTACTGCCTTTTGTCTTCTGGTTTCAAGGTGCTTAATTACATTCTCAATATCTTCTGTTTGAACTGGAGGTTTTTCTACTTCACCCACTTCAGATTCTATGATTTGAGTTAGTTTTGATTTCTTACCAGCTTCAAGATCCTTATCCTTAGAAACATCTGCTATAGTTTTCTTTATCGATGAAACAAATTCTGCCGCATCCTTAATTTCTGATGGTGATGATAAAACGTGACTCAACCGCGATACTGATGATCTAAATTCGTGGACTTCTGCTATTTCTTCTTTGCTTAAATCTTCCTCAGCCACAACTCCAGACTCAATTGATGGGATTTCTTCTATGATTTCTATTTCATCTTCTTCTCCAATGGTCATCAATTTTTCAGTAAGGGGAGATATTACAGAATCATCTCCTGGATCTAAAGCAGATAGTAGATTTGCTAGTTGTTTTAAAGCCTCTTGCTCAGATTCTATATTTTGCACAAATGGTTCTTGTTCAAATTCATACTGAGAAGCGATTTCTATCCCTTCAATCAAATCTTGTGTATCACCGCTTATTTCTTCATCTAGAACTCCCACTAATTCTACCTCAGGAGTTTCAATTTCAGTCTCCTTAACTATTTTTGTATCATCTTCTTCGGCTTCTTCAACTTCTTTTATTTCAATTGGTGTTGTATCAATGGGTTCAGCAAAAACTTGAACTTCATCTTCAGTTTCAAGTTGAGTTTCTTCCTCAAAATCAACTAACTCCCCTTTAGTTTCGTCTATAGTTACTGGCCGATTGGTTTGAAAGGAGGGAGAAATTTTCTTCTTAATGCTCTTTAAGTCTTCAATGAGGGAATTGACTTGCATTTCCAAAGTTTCCAATTTTGTATTAATGTATTGTAGACTGTCGTTATCTGTGCCATTAAAACGATGATATTCTATCTGCAACATGTTTGCATAGGTGATAACATTATAAACGGTATCAATCATCTCTGGAAGTTCTCTAAACCAAGGACCTGCACTGTCAAATTTCAGAAGAACGTCTTTAGCTTTAGTAAAGTGTTTTTCATACTCTTTCTTCTGATCAGGTGGCAAGCATGTTTTTGCATATGAAGTTAAAGTGGCTAAATTCGTTATAAGATGAGTTTTAACGTCTTCTTCCTCTTCAGGATTAAATTGCCCTTTTAATACTCCCCAAAACATCTTCTTAATTTCTTCAATTGCTTTTTCAAGAGTCATTTCTAAAACCCTAGGTTAGTAGTTCGTCTTTTTGTGAAATCATGTGGAAGAGTTGAATCTATGTATAACTTCTCTGCTTTCAAATCATCTTTTAATTTTATTGCAGTTTCGAGTTTTTCAGATGTTGTAATGTCCCAGAAGTAGAGTGAAGGTTTGATTCCAGTTCCTGAATATTCTTTTAGTATTGATAATGATGTCAATAATTGTTGATATGCAGGGTCATCTTTTGTAGAGGAGATTTCACTCCAAGGATTTACATGCAATATCAAATTACGGGTGGTTTTGGCAAGTTCAACAATATTCTGACCGAAATGCTCATGAGAACCAATTAAAGAATCTGTCTCTCTATCAGTTTTCATAATGATGGAAATATCTATGTTCTTCAATCCTTTTACGGTATCAGTAACTTCCTTCAAGGCTTGATTTACGTAGGTAGACCTTTCATCATTCCAATTTGTCAATAGGTCTTTAGATTCCAGATATTCAAAACTGAAATCACGTTCGATATTCCATTTACTAGCAAATAATCTTCGGCATCGATCACAGAAACATGATCTTTTATTTGGAAGCATTAAATCATCAAGAATTAAGCCATCTATTGGATAATGTGCTACTTCAGAAGCGATGGATGCCAAATATCTGCTGAAGTTCTCTTGACTTGGACATGCAAACGACGCTATGGTTGCACCATCACTGCTTACCACTTGAAAGTCTGCATTTTGTGATAGAAAAGTATCACTGTATGAATTCACGATTGCATCTACTTTGATTCCCATATTATCAGCTATGGTACAAAATGAATGGAAGAACACCCCATTTGTCTTATCTCTTGGTGCACTATTGCTTTGATAGAAAGTAAATCCAGACTTACCTTTTGCAACGAGTGCAATCACATCTAAAATATGTCCATAATGATCTAAAAAATCATCCGGATTGGTTTGAATAACTGTTGGATCAATTACTAGAATTGATCCACTTTCAAGGATAGCTTGTAGTATATCTGACACAATAACCACTATGTTGCTTTTAATATGATAAACACATTTCGCCTTATTAAAAGTTTGTTAGAGGATTAATCGCAAGAGATGAAATAAGTAGTGTTAGAATAAGTAACTGCAGTAAAAAAAAGGAAGGGAAGTAGAGTACAAATGTTATCCTACTCAGAAATCTAAGAGCATTAAATTAAAATCTTCATCAGTAGCACGATAATTAGTACCCTCTGTTTCAATGATTGTAAATTCCCCCGTTACACTAATCCTATTTTTTGGCATAACGTGCCCCCCGTATGTTTGACCTTTTTGATCACCCACAACCATATGTAAATGGGCAATAATCTCTCCTGTTTCCTTATTTTTGGCAATATTACCAGAACAATTAACTAGTTCTGCATTAAAGTCATAATTATTAGTTAAATATGTTTTTTTCTCCAAATCGTAATAACCGATTGAAGGATTGCTTATTGCACCAATTCCTTGTACAGAACCTGATAAGATATTCATTTCTTTACAGTATGTTATAATACTTTCAAGCAAATTTTCCCCTTTCATCAATCTAAGAAAATGCACTTTAACTAATTTAACGTTCTTCGATTTCATGTTTAATTTCAAACAGTCATCATAAATAAAATTAGTGGGAAAAACTTGATGGATTTATTAAGAAAAATGTCTGTTAGTATTTAGAACATATTAATTAGCAAGAAAAAATTAATTGAAAAGCGATATATTGATATGCTTGAAAATTTGACAAAAATTAGGTTGATTCAGTAAGCATTAGTTGGTATTACAATTTCAATGAGGTAAAACAATTTTGAGCCATGGTAAGAAAGAAGACAATCAGAATGACAGAGGTTTAATGAGTTTTATCCAAAAACCTCCAAACAATGTTTCAGATAGTATTATAGCAGAAGATAATTCACAAAACAATGATACTGGTGATAGTGAAAAAGAGGTTTTTAATGCCTCAAAACAAATTTTAGAGGTAAAGGGGAGTGATTTTGTGCTTCTAGCTCCTGATAATCTTTCAGCTTCTTATTTAATCGATGTCAAATATGATGGGAAAAACGAGAAGGCCTATTTGAAATTATATAATCCTGATGATGAAAAAGTCTACAGATGGTATGACAACACAAACCACCTTCCATATCTGCTAACTACCATGAAAAAAGCTGATGTAGAAAATATCCTGAAAAATGAAAAGGAATTCGTTGGATGTGAGGTTGTAAATAAATTCAACCGATTAAACCAAAAAAACTTGTCATTAACCAAAGTTTTTGCTACTAATCCATTAGCAATTGGAGGTAGAGGAAATAGCTATAGAGAAAAAATAAAACCTTCATTTGAAGCGAATATCAGGTATCATCTAAATTATATTTATGATAATGCTCTAGTCCCAGGTTTGTTTTATGAGATAAAAAATAATAAGCTGGTTCGAAAAGAACCAAAGATCAAAGCCGAAGTCAAACAAAACATATTAGAAATTTTTAAAGGACAGTCTTCTGAAATTCTAGAACTAGTTGAGCAATATTTACCAATACTTTTTGCACCTATTCCAACACTTAGAAGATGTTCTGTGGACATAGAGGTTGAAAGTGAGAAGAACAAGATTCCAGACCCAAATACAGCAAAACAGAAGGTCATTTCAATTGGAATAACCAATGATAAACATGAAACAACCGTTTATGTTTTGAATGAAGAAAAAAAGCAAATTGATAAAAGCAAAATAACAGTCAATGTAAAGGAATTTGATAATGAATCAGATCTTTTAATTGCATGCTTCAAAGAAATGAGCAATTATCCTATTGTGATAACTTTTAATGGAGACAATTTCGACTTCGCTTATCTAAATAATCGTGCAAAAAGATTGGAAATAAAAGAGAGTTCAATTCCTTTTATAACAACTAGAACACAAGATGTTTACTTGGTAAATGGAATACATCTTGATTTGTATAGATTCTTCAGGCAACCAGCTATTCGCATTTATGCTTTCGGAGGAGCATATGAACGCAATACCCTAGATGAACTTGGGAGAACTTTACTTGGAAAAGAAAAATTAAAGCATGAAAAGGATATTTGGGATTTAGAGCTAGAGGAACTAATAGAATATAATGGTCGCGATGCTGAAATAACTTATGAATTAACTAGTTTCAATGACAATCAAGTAATAGAACTAATTATTATGCTTTCAAGAATAACAAAAATGCCTATTGATGATTTTACTAGAGCAAGCATCAGTATCTGGATTCAAAATTGGATGTATTTTGAACATAGAATTAGAGAAAACTTAATCCCGAGACAAGTAGATATATTGCAACTCAAAGGGGGCACATCAACTGAAGCAATTATCAAAGGGAAGAAGTATCAAGGAGCAATAGTTATCGAGCCTCAAGCGGGTGTATGGTGGAATGTTTACACACTTGATTTCGCTAGTTTATATCCTTCTATAATCAAAACAAGAAATTTATCTTATGAATCTATAAATTGTAACCATCCTGAATGTAAAAAGAACAAGATTCATGAGACAAATCATTGGATCTGTGAGAAACAAATAGGAATAAGCTCAATGCTTGTTGGATTTATTCGGGACATCAGGGTGTACTGGTTCAAAGATAGAGCAAAAGATTCAACATTAAGTGAAAAAGAAAGAAAACTAAGTGATGTAATTCAGTCTTCTCTAAAAGTTCTTTTAAACGCATCTTATGGAGTGTTTGGTTCTGAAAATTTTGCTCTATATTGCCCACCTGTAGCTGAGTCTACTGCAGCTTTGGCGAGAGAAGCGATATCGAAAACCAAGCAATATACAGAAGAAAATTTAGGTCTCAAAGTTTTGTATGGTGATACTGATAGTATTTTTGTCCACAAACCTACACCAGAAAATATCAAAGAATTGGAAAAATGGAGTATGGACACTTTTCAAATAGAACTAGGTACGGATTATATTTTCAGGTATTGCTGTCTTTCAGATAGAAAGAAGAATTATTTTGGAATCACAACAAAAGGAACTCCGATTGTTAAAGGTTTAATGGGTAAGAAGAAAAATACACCGGAATTAGCTAAAAAACCCTTCGAGAAAGCAGTAGAAATTCTTGCAGAAGTTCAGAATCCTGACGAACTTGAAAACGCTAAAACTAGTATTGTCAAAATAATTAAAGAAGTCAATCGAAAAATTGCAAAAAGAGATTTTGAACTAGAAGATTTAGCTATTAGTGTTACATTATCGAAAAAAATTACTCAATATGATAGTTGGACACAACCTCTTCAAGCTGCAATTCAACTGATTATTCATTTTCCTGATGGTGAAAAACCGACTGTTGGTAGTTTTATCAGTTTCATTAAAACAAAACCGTTTAAACTCCCTTCATATTCGATTAAGCTGTCGGACAAAATAACTGGTAGCAATGAGTGTTCTGTCAAACCACTCCAATTAGCAAAGAAAATTGATGTAGATATACCGAAAGTTAAAGAACTACTAAAATCTACTTTGATACAATTGCTTGATACACTTGGTATCTCGTGGGATGAATCAATTGAGGGGCAAAAATCCCTTGATAATTGGTTTAAATGAATATGAGGTTTACTAGATGCCTGAAACCAAAATGATTAGAATTTCACAGAAATCTTTGAATATTGAAAATTTAAACGATCTCTATTCTTCTCTTGAAGAAGAAGCAATCACAATAAAAAGAATCTTTGATCCACGTTTTTCCCATTCTGGGGACGATCTTGTAATAGAAGGAGATGTTGATAGAGTTCTAGCTAAGCTTTCTGAAGATTTGCCTAGAATTATAGGAATAAGATTCAAAACAAATGATCTGTATTCAGAACTCGAATCTAAGTCAGCTCTTAATATTGAACATGGTGATACCAGGATTTTTTTTGGTACAACATTAATAAATTATGATCTACTCTACAATAGATTAAGGATTTCAGATAAAACAAAGATACTCTCAATGTTCTTTAGGTCTCAGCTTGGTGGCCAATTCCGAGCATTAATGCCAGTAAAAATCAAAGGAGTAGTTGTAGCAAATAAAATCACTAAAACTGTTGAATTTATCTTACCATCTCAACGAATTGAAACATTAAAAGCATGGCTAGAATTATTAGAAAACAAGCAAGTTGTTGACTTTGATAATCTTGTGGACATATTTAGGAGCACAGACCCGATAATGCGTAAGGAAATGGAAAATGCAATGAATTGGGTTAACCAGCATTTGCCTGAAATTGTTGCTAAATCTTCTGTAGTGGAAAATATCGATATTGTAAGAGCGTATCAGAGTACTTTAGATTTAATTTAAAAAATCTAGGTTCTTAAATGGCTCACAAAGAGTTAAAGTTAAAAACATTATCACTTTTTAAGGTCTGAAGGAGATACTATAATGAGAAAACTTAGTCAAATACTCTTCATAACTTTGCTAATATCCATGCTAGGTTTCACTTACTCAACTGTAGGTTTTATTCCAGAAGAAGAATTGGTTTTTGATCAAATAGTATTTGAAAGAGAAGTAATTATTGGAGAGAACATAACTGTAGGAATCTTCATCAAAAATTACTTAAATTATACAATAACAAACATTACCGTTTCATTAAACCTTACTGAAATAACTCAGCTTAGACTAACTGCATGCTCGTTAAGTGTCTTAAGTGGGGATAATATTACAATTAATGAGACAATGACTTCACCTGTTATGAATGAATTTGCAGCAGTAAACATAACTGGTTTATTTATGTCTGATAGTTATCTAGAGTATAATATATCGGAAATTAAACCAAACGAGAAAATGATATTTAATTATAATGTCACGTCTGATACCATAGCTGATGCGCAAGTGCCATATGTTTACATGTCGTTTTATGATAATTGGACCGATTTTCAAGAAGATGTGAGAAGTCAACATAGGTTTTTACTAAGTTTTGTTAATCCTGGAGAAATAATAGACCCACATCTACCTCAATGGAACATCGGAAATGCAATTCCCATAGCCTGGGCATGGGTAATATTCGCTGTCGTACCAGCTGCAATTGCAGCAGTTGCAGCACTCTTTTTATATTTTAGAAGAAGATAGAACCTTATGGTTCTTTTTACTTATTTATCTCTAATAGTTATAGAAACCAGATCCACTTTTCTTTCCTAGTTTACCATCATTAACCATTTTTCTTAACAAAGAAGCAGGTTCGTATTGCTCACCTAGTTGATTTTTGATGTATTCTCCAATTTCTAACACCACATCTAGACCGATATAATCAGACAACTCAAATGGTCCCATAGGATGGTTCAAACCTAGTTTGATTGCTTTATCTATATGGTCCCTTTCTGCTATTCCATTTTCTAAGAGCTTGTATGATTCATTCAAGAACACCCATAATAATCGATTTACTATAAAACCAGGAGCTTCTTTTGATAATACGGGGGTTTTTTCAAGAAACTTGCACAAAGAAATTATACTTTCTATGGTTATATCACTGGTCTTATCACCTCGTATTACCTCTACTAAATTCATTAGTGCTGGAGGATTAAAGAAGTGCATTCCCACGAATTTATCAGGACGTTTAGTTGCAGTTGCGAGTTCCGATATCTTGATAGCTGAAGTGTTAGTAGCAAAAATAACTTGATCATCACAATGAATCTCGAGTTCTTCAAATAGTTGTTTCTTAGATTTTTCGTCTTCAGTGATTGCTTCTATCACCAATTGTATGTCTCTAGTTGCATCTTCCAATTTCAGAAAAGGATGAATTTTCTTTTTTAGAATATTAACTTCTTGATCATTCATCTTCCCTTTTCTTATTCTAGAATTAAGAAAATTTTCAATGCTCTGTACCCCTAAATCTAAGAATTTTTGTTCTACATCCACAATATTTACATCAATTCCAGCTCTGGCTAAGACAAGTGCTATACCACTACCCATTGTTCCTGAACCAATAACAGCAATTTTCTTGAATTCGGAATTCATACTAATCAAATTACATCTTGGTAATATTTAAGAATTAACCAGTGTGTATGAGTTTCAAAATTCAACACATATGGGTTCTCGTAACTGTGAGGTATTACATCGCCTTTTAATTATTTTTCTGGGTTTTTACATGGTGCTCCCAAAGATGGGCTCAAATGTAGAAGTTAAGTTCCGCGACTATGATATCTATAAACTTGCCATATGTGGACCGGGTAGATCAGGCAAGACAACGATTTGTAAAAGAATCAGCGAGAATGTATTTCTAAAGAAATACAAACCAACTGTCGGGGCGGAATTTCATACTTACTCTTTCAAAACACAAAAAGGAAAAGCTGTTGCACTTTTCTATGACATGGCAGGTCAAAAAAGATTTGGTGTTGTAAGAAAACTTCTTTATCCTGGAACTAATGCAGCTGCTATAATCTATGATGTTTCAAATAGGGACTCTTTTAAAAAATGCGCAGACTGGATTAGGGAATTACGCCAAGAAAATATCGATTTAGATATAACCATTGTTGGGAACAAAACAGATGTCGCAAGAGAAGTTCAACATAGTGATGCAGAAAGAATTGCAAGAAGATTGGGTTGCAGATATGTAGAAACATCTGCGTTAACAGGTGACGGTATTGCAAATCTTGTAAAAACACTAATTGAAAATGCAATACAAGATCAAAATAATAGACGAAAATCTATGGGAAGATAAGCCTTAAGAGCTTAATTAGGAATTTTCTTCTTACCATCTTTTCAACATTTAGCACAATGTTTTTCATCGTTTAAGTATTGGAAGGATTAATGAGTAAAAAGCTACGAAGAGTTTCGAACATTAGAATTTATATAACTCAATATGCCATTTTTCTACTTGGAGGAATTTTATTCATTGCGGGTATCTATATGTACGATTATGGAGCAAGTGTTTCAGAAGATCCTAATCTTCCAGATGCAAGAGGGTTGGAAATCGCAGGATTCATTCTACTTGCTTTAGGTCTGATTTTTATTGTTTTATCCTATATCTATGCACGAACAGGGGCAAGGGTCATTGGAACAAATTGTCCATTATGTCATGGAACTGGATATGTTGATTCTGGAGTAAAAAAGGAAGCAAAAAGAGAAGTTTGCTCACTATGTAATGGTACAGGAAAGATGTATGACAAGGGATCAGAACTTTGGGAAGAGGAACAGAAAAAACAAGCATTGTCAGAATCGGAAGAACAAACAAAAATTGAGTAATTGGTTTTCTTTTCATCATCGCTAAGATTAAAAAGATTGTTAAGATAGGTTTTACAATGGCAAAACTCACTCTTATTACTGGAGATGGACGAGGTAAAACCTCAACTGCCATTGGACATATTTTTTTAGAGATACAAAATGGAAAGGAAGTCATTGTTACACAATTTCTAAAAACGGGTAAAAATAGTGGTGAGCGTGAATTTTTTGATAAATATTATCAGTTAAGATGGTATTGTTTTGGTAAAAGCGAATTTTATGTTTCAGATGAACAAC
The DNA here is from genome assembly GCA_021399395.1 of Candidatus Heimdallarchaeota archaeon. Lineage (GTDB taxonomy): Archaea > Asgardarchaeota > Heimdallarchaeia > Heimdallarchaeales > Heimdallarchaeaceae > UBA460. Next base: position 20,988 of record JAAFKJ010000115.1, on the reverse strand, counting down.
TAGAAGAGTTCAGAAACATAGTAAAAGAAGGGATAGATAAAATCTCAAATGAGTTAAACAAAGCCAAAATCGATATTCTATTACTAGATGAACTTGGTATAGCCCTATCATATGATCTGGTGGAATGGAAAGATTTGCAAACAATTTTGGGAAGAGTAAAAGAGGAAATCATTATTACAGGTAGAAAAATACCTGATAAGATTAGAAGTAGAGTAGATGAAATAATCAATATTGAAGAGGTTAAGCACCCCTATAATGAAGGCATAGTAGCTAGAAAAGGGATTGATTTTTAAGCAGATTCAAATCTTGTATGAATTATGTTTTCAATTTTTTTACTTTTGAAGTGGGGTCACCCTTCGAAGAAGTTAAATTAAGGTTAGACCATCGCCTGATTAAGTATTACCTTTAAATACTCTAACCTCTTCGAATTAATAGTAGTGGTGCAAAGTAATGAGCAAAAAGACAGAGATACAGGAAGAAATTACTGAACCTGATGCAAAGGAAATTGAAGAAGAATATGAAGAACACCTAATAGAGCTTGCTGAGAAGGAAACTGCTAAAAAATCAAAGAAAGTAGAATTCAAGAAATTAACTGATGTACCTGGTTTAGGAACGAAAACTCTGGATATTTTGAATGAAAATGATATTAATGAAATTGAGGAACTTATGACAACCCGACTTATTGAACTCCAAGCAATGGGTCTTCAAAGAGCAATAATAAAGAAAGTTCGAGCTGAAATCTCAAGTTCAATTGCCAAGTATAAGTTCTTCAAAGAAGAAATGGGACTTGAAGATCTTCCTGGTGTTGGCAAAGCAACAGCTGATATGCTTAGAGATAAGGGATTAAATGTATATTTACTTGAAACAACTCCTATTAGAGAATTAGAAGAAAAATATGGTATAACATCCAGCGCTGCTAAGAAATACAAGGAATCTCTTAGTGAGCTAAGGGGTGGAATAGATTTTGTCAATGCATTTGATATTATGGAAAAGCAAATGGGTTCACCAGCTTTTACATATGGAATAAAAGCTTTGGATGCCTTAACCACTATTGATGAACTAGGTGTTGCAGGTGTTAGACTTGGTGAAACTATAGAATTTTTTGGTCCGTTTCGTTCAGGAAAATCTCAACTTTGTCATCAATTGTGTGTAACTGTTCAGCTTCCTCCAGAACTTGGTGGAGTTGGTAAAAAAGCAGTGTTTGTTGATACAGAAGGTACATTCTCTCCAAGCAGAATAAAAGCTATCCACGAAAAACTACAGAAAGACCTAGGTTGGGAAAAGAACTTTGAAGATGTTCTTAGAGATATTACATATGCAAGAGCATATAACTCAGACCATCAGATGACCTTAGTAGAAAGACTACTAGAATTGTTTTACAATCACAAAGACGAATACGGTTTTGTTGCACTTGACTCAGCAACAGCACACTTCAGAGCTGAATATGCAGGAAGAGGTACGCTAGCTGAAAGACAACAGACAATTAACTACCATCTAGGAATATTAGGTAGATTGGCTGATACTTATGGTGTAGCAATCGCAATTACAAATCAAGTACAATCAAATCCCGCAGCATTTTTTGGGGATCCAACACAAGCTATTGGTGGAAACATCTTAGGACACTGGGCCATAACACGTTTCTATTTAAGAAAATCTAAAGGAGAAAAACGAATCATTAGAATTTATGATTCACCTTACTTGCCAGAAACAGAAGCAGTTTTTGCAATCACACCTGAAGGCTGTGTTGATGCAGAAGTATAAAAGAAGTTAACTCATGGAAGTTCCACAACTTCCACAATATTTCCATTTTATGTTAACTATAGAATTGCAGAAAGGACATCTCCCTCTATATTCCGATGGAACAGTTGATTCTTGAATATGTGAAGTTCTTCCATAACGGGTTACAGGAGACAAACCAACCATTTCTGTTGGATCAGAATCTAATTCTCTTCCAAAATCCGGATTCAAGAAAATATCTTCTTCAATATCATCAACAGATTGTGCACCTATAGTTGAGTCAGAGAACAGATTTGTAATATCTATATCATCAATATCAATTCGAATAGGATCAGTATAAAATCGGTCTGATGATGTTTGAGAAGAATCCGAAGTGGCATTAACAGATGGTGAACTTTGGTTTGAACTATATTCTGAAGGATTTGTTTCGTCCAATTTTTGTGGATATAATTTATCGTATATCTTACAATGATCTGAAATGGGACAGGTTGTTGAACCATATTGCAAATTTGGTGCAGCATCAATAAATGTTCTACCAATTAACAAAGAACCATTTAGAGGATGAATCTTTAATCCTTGATCAAGTAATGCTTTGAGAACAGATTTAGGGTCATAAGATTCACCATTTATTTCAATAATGCCTTTAATATCACTTAGGTTCATCATAACATATTATACATGTTGTTATTAGGTTAAAAAATTAGTATTACATCGGTATGAATACGGGTATTACTAAAAAAGAAAAAAAAGAACAAAAGTTATCACTCTTGATATTTCAAATGGATAGCTTTTGTTACTCTATTGAGCCAATCATCTAGCTTTTCTATAAGTTCACTATGAACTTCAGGAAGAAGAACATCACCTTGTGGCATTTTAGAAATCCGTTGAACCCAAGAATTTAATTCATACAGCATTGGAGACATTCCAACTTGAGTTTCCACCTCATCTCTAAGATCTTCTAGCATTTGTGAGACATTTCCACAACTTGAATTCGGATTTACCATCTGTGTTATGTGCTTGAATTTTGCTGAAACAGCTGTAAATGCAGCATCAGCCTCAGAAGCGCCTCCAACAGAAGGTTCTTCTTCAGTAATACCAGGTGATACGTATTCCTCTTTCTTCGCTTTCTTTGCTGGTTTAGATTCAGCAACGGGAGCTTGAGCTACATCTGTACTGACAGTAGCACCTAAACCATCGATTTTTGCATCTAAATTAGAAATCATATTTTTTATTCCTGGAATTTCTCCAAGTTTAAGTCCAACCTCAGATACTTGAGTTTCAACATTGGAAAAACCAGCCATCTTAGTTTCTAATTGAGCAATCTGCGTAGATAATTGGCCAATTGAATCATTAACGTTTTGAACTAATGTAGATAGTTTGTTAATAGAATTGATTAATTGTACTAACATTTCTTCTGGGTTACTCATTAATATTCACAATAACAGAATAACTTTAAATTTTAAAAATTTGTGGATTAGGCGGATTGAGAAATTGCCATTCTATTGTCAAAAAAATTCGATGCCATTAGGAGTTACATAATCTTAATAAAGCTAGCAAACTTTGCATATCTGAAGGCTAATGAGTGAAAGAGATATAGTAGAATTACTTGTTAGATGGCGTTCTGTAGCAATGATGCTTGAAAGAGAAGAGTTTAAGAGAATAGCAGGAGATCAAAAAGGATTGATTGCTGCAATACTTATGATACTACTTGAAATGCAAAATAAGGGTTCCGGAGTATATTAGAAAACAGAACACCGAGGAAAATATAAGGGATAAAAATGTTATCTGAAGAAGAGTTCTGGCCTCGAATTGCAATAGAAGCAAATGAATTAAAGAAAGAGTTGCCAACTTTCAAACCTGTTGATGGCAATACTCTTTACTGGCGAGGATTCATCTTTGGAGCAGGATTATATGAGGGGGGTGTCTTCGTGCTGGAGGTAGAAATACCAAGAGAATATCCATTCAAACCCCCGAAGGTAAAAATGCTGACCAAAGTATTCCATGCAAATGTATTTGATACCCGTATATGTGTAGGGGTGCTTGGAGCAGATTGGACACCAGCGAACAATCTAGTTGATGTTATCGAATCAATTCGATTTATTTTAAGTAACCCAAATCCTGATGATCCCTTAAATTCTACAGCTGCAAATCTAATGAAAAGGGATCCAAAGGAATATTCCCATAAAGTCAAAGAATATGTAGACAAGTTTGCTACTTTTGAACAGATAGGAAGGTATAGTCTTTAGTTGGCTCATCTAATTTTTGTTTATCAACATAAGTAATTCTTATTTAGAATGAAGAAAATAGTATCCCGATGTCTCAAGGATATATTCAAGAAGTATTCTCTAGTTTCCAAGGTGAAGGTGCAGCTATTGAAGGAAGTTGTTATGGATTAAGACAAATTTTCATTAGGTTTTCAGGTTGTCCTTTGGCTTTAGGTGTTCATGGAACAAAAGGTTGTATTTGGTGTGATTCACCAAAATCATGGGGTTCTACACCAAAAAAATGTCTTGTGGAAACCAAACCAGGCAGCCAGATATTTAAAGAAATAGAAAATCCTGTGACTTCAAATGATATCCTAAATATGGTCAAGAATCTTACATCAAAGGATTTACACAGTATTAGTTTCACAGGTGGGGAACCTTTGTTTCAGGAGTCATTTCTAGAAAAAACCATAGAGCTCCTCAAATTAAACGGATATAATATTTATTTAGAAACAGCTTTTACAGATAATTTTGAGTATTTAGAAAAAATTGCAGAAAACTTAGATTATGCTTGTGTAGATGTTAAAGACAGAACAGCTGAAGCAGCATTGAACTGGGAAAAGTTAATAGAACAGGAGCTTCTAATGTGCAAGATACTAAAAAATTCAGGAACAAAAGTCTTTGCAAAAACTGTAATAACTAAATCCTCAAAAGATGAAGATTTTGAGATTATAGCAAGAAACTGTGGAGAAATTGGTGTCCCAATAGTAATTCAATTTGTCTCCCCAACAGCAGGATCTAAAGTTGAAAAACCAACTTGGAGTCAAATAAATAACTTCACTCAAATAGCAGGCAAATATCTACCTGCAGATAAAATTGGAATTTCAATTCAAATGCACAAAGCTGTTGAGATTCTATAGGTGATAAAAAATGAAACTAAATAGCAAACCACTATCAGATGTTCAGTCGGATGATTCCAAAATTCAGATAGGAATCAGAAGAGTAGGAATCTGTGACATTCCTAAAATCATAAAACGAAAACGGTTTGGTGAAATTAATGAGTTGACTGCGAAAATTGACGTTTATGTCGACTTACTCCCTTCAAAAAGAGGAATTCATATGTCTCGGAACATTGAAGCAATCAATGAGGTCATCTCAACCCTTACAGGAGAAGTTATTTCTGATAGTGAAGAGTTGTGTTCTCAAATAGCAGAAAAGGTTCTATTAGCTCAACCGGGAGCTACTAATTCTGAAGTCAACCTAACAGCTAATTATGAGTTGAAAACGTATTCTGAGGCAATTAAAGGTGAAAAATCAAGTGTGCATAAGCTTATCGCTGGGGCTCGAGCTAAGAAAAACGGGGAGAAAATAGAGGTTTTGAAAATTATTGGTGCGGAAGTTGAAGGAACTACAGTATGTCCATGTTCTCAAGAATTGTCGAGAGATTTTGCACAAGAAAAGCTATTAGAGAAAGGGTTTACAGAAGAGCAAGTAAAACTTGCTCTAGAAGATATGCCTTTGGCAGCCCACAATCAGAGATCAAAATCAATACTTATTTTTGAACAACCAAGAAATGCAGAGAGAATTGAATTAGAAGATGTAATTAAAATTCTTGAAACTTCTATGAGTGCACCAATACACGAAGTACTTAAGAGAAAAGATGAACAAGCTGTAGTGTTATATGCTCACAATAATCCAGTTTTTGTTGAAGACGTAGTTCGTACTATTCTTAAACAAGTAGCGCTTAAGTATAGCAATCAACCTCCAGAAACACAAATCTGTGTTAAACAGACAAATTATGAAAGTATTCACCAACACAATGCTGTAGCAGAAGTAAAAACCACATTACAGAGATTGAAAGAACAATTAAATGGTTTTGAAAATAATGAAGAAAATTAAGAAAAATCAGTATACTATAATTGTTGAGAATTTCTCAGAACCCATTACATATGATGGTTCTCAGCTAGCCAACAGATATACAACGGAGAAATATGGTGTTTTTGGTGAAACCATACTTATATTTCGAGGAGGAATGAAACTATCTCCTGAAGAAATGGTTGATATAAAGGATATAGTAAGGGAATCACATCTGAACAAAATTCTGATAAGTTCTGATGATTCATTACATTTTATAATTGAGGAGTTTGACATTCAACCTCCAAATATGGAATTGGAGTATTATAGATTACAAGTATTAGCTCAGATAGTAATTGAGGTTCTCAAAAATGAGGGTATAGAACTCATAAGGAAAGGAACTGACATGTATGTAGGGGATAGAAAACTAAATGTTGCTATTGCATCAACAGGAGTTTCTAGCAGCAAAATTCATTTGGGAATCAATATTGCTGGAACAGGTTTTCCTTCACATGTAAATGCGATAGGACTTCTAGAACTAGGTATCGAACAAAAGGATGTAAAAAATATAGCAATGGAAATTGCTGAAAGATATTCAAATGAAATATCAAAAATAAAAGAAGATGTTTCGAAAACAAGACCAATATAGGGATAATTATGAAGTTAAAAATTTCAGGTGACAAGCTTACTTTGGCTTCAGCTCATATGTTAATCAAACATGATAAATGTGCTCGTCTTCATGGGCATAACTATGAAATCGAGGTAGAAATTGAGGGGGATCTTGATGAGAACAACATGGTCATTGACTTTGGACCATTCAAAACGAGTGTTAGCTCAATCATAAAAGAGTTGGATCATATGGTTTTATTACCAGAAAATAACTCAGATCTTAACATTGAGTTAGATCAAAAACAATACAAGGTTTCAACTTGTGATGGGAAATTCTATCGTTTTCCCAAAGAAGATGTTGTACTGGTTCCATTAGAAGCAACAACAGTTGAATTACTATCAAAATATCTACATGACAAGCTAAAAGGGAAATATCCCCAATTCAATATTACTGTTACGATGTCAGAAACACCCACCAGTATAGTTTCCTACACTGAATAAGGAAAAAAACAATAATACACATATAATACGCGAGATTACACTTCAAAGAAGGATTCAAATGAGTATTGCAATAGTTTTATTCTCAGGAGGGTTAGACTCAACAGCATGTCTTTATTGGGCTCTAGAAAAATATGATCGGACAATTTTACTTAGTTTTCTGTATGGAAGTAAAGAAGATTATACAATCTCTAAAATAAATAGTAAATTTTCATCTTTACTAAATTTGGAAAGCAAAATAATTGAACTTCCGTTTTTAGATGAATTTACAAAAAATTCGGGGTCTACTCTATCACAATCAGGAAATGAAGTGCCTGAAATAAATAATTTTGAACAACTTGATTCTGAGGAATTAACTAAACAAACTGCAAAATCAGTTTGGGTTCCTGGAAGAAATATCCTATTTATTTCTATAGCAGCTTCCTATGCAGACAGTCTAGACACTACAGTTGGCATACTTTTTGGTGCTAATGAGGAAGAGGCAAGTACTTTTTCAGATAACACTACAGAATTTGTTGAACGTATGAATGATTCAATAGAATTAGGATGTATGAACGATATTGAGGTAATAGCTCCATTTCATGAAAAACAAAAAAGTGAAATTGTAGAATTCCTCAAAGAAAAAGATGCTTTGATAGAATTTTCTTCATCTTGCTATCAAGTTAAAGACTGGACTAAAGAAGGTCATCCAATTCATTGTGGCATATGCGAATCTTGCCAAAGAAGAAAAAGAGCCTTCCAAATCATTGAAAAAGAGGATACTACAAGATACCAAGTTTGAAAAAACGTTTTTATGTGTGAAAGACATAACGTTAACACTGGGGTATTAACATGGGTTTACGAGTTTTTTCAATAAGAAGAGATGGTAGTTATAAAGAAGTACCTGCAAAAAAAGAAAGTTTTCTTGATGGTAATGGAGCTTATTTGATAATGGATAGAATTGAGAAAAAGATATTCATCTACAGAAAAGATGGAATTTCAAACGTTTTATCCTATTCAGCAGGTAGAGCAGCTACTAATCTTAAAACAATGAAAGGTTCAAAATATAATGTAGTAAACATTGAACATGAGGAAAGGGACAGAATTCTTCCTGAGATCCTAAGAAAAATGGAATCCGAAGCATATCAAGAGATGCCAATCTCTTCAAGAGATTATTTACCTGCCCAAGCATATGTATATGGTGAAAAAACTCTACCAGCTTCAAGAACAATAGAACAAAAACCTTTGGATATTAAGGAAACCAGAGAGTTTGAACAGAAAGTTGTAGAAGTAAAGAAGACAGAAGAGGAGTTTAAGCCAAAAACGTATGATGTTGAAGACATCGTAAAAACTCTAGCATCAAAAATACTCTTTGAATCCAACATAAAAAATCTAAGGAATGTGGATAAACCACCTAGACACAAACTCAAAAGTGAACTAGTGAAGAAAATCGATGATTTGCTTGATAAAATGTATGATTAGGCACGACCAAAATTTCAACTAGAAGCCGTGAAATAACTGTAGAATCATTCCGAACCTGAAATTAGGACTTAAACATTTGAATTTGAATTGATTGGGTAGGTTTACAAAGTAGAATTGATCATTTTCTTCTTTTAATCTTCACTATAAAGAATCCTTCAGTTTCATGTAGATGAGGAAAGACTTCCTGAACATTTCCGGCTTCTATTTTCGTTTGGAAACCAATGTTGGGATTGGTCTTCTCTAAAAAGAAATTTTCATTATCTTGTAGAAATGAAGTGATAATATCTGAGTTTTCATCGTGAAATAAAGAACAGGTAGAGTAGATAATGCATCCATTTTCCTTGGTCAATCTTGCTGCGGATTGTAGTAATTCTTTTTGAAGATTAACATACCATCTAAGATCTCTTTGTTTTAATCTCCACCTATTTTCTGGTCTAGAGGAATAGGTACCAGATCCGGAACAAGGAGGATCAAGAAGAATTTTATCGAAAGTATAATCAATCTTGTTATATAATTCTCGAGCATCTGTCTTAATTACCGTTATATCATGAGCACCCAGAAGTTGTAATCTTTGCTTCAGAACCCTTGTTCTTTCATCATTTAGATCTACTGCCGTTATTCCTTTTCCAGATCCAATAAGAGCCGCAATATGCGCCGTTTTACCTCCTGGAGAGGCACACATATCTAGGATACGCTCATCTTCTTGAGGATTCAAAACTAGTGAAACAGCTGCAGAAGCTTTTTGCTGAATAACAATATCTCCTTCAATATACTCTTTTATGCGAGGAATTGGAATTGGACTTTTTATAATTTTTAGAAGATTTTCAACTTCCTCTACCTTCGTATACTCAATATTCTGACTGTTAAATGATCCCTCAATTTTATCAAGATTTGATTTTAGAGTGTTAACTCTTATGTAGAGAGGGGGGTTTTTTAGAAGAGATGGTAAGAGTTCCAAAGTAAACTTTTCCCCCCATTGATCTATAAACCGTCTAATAATCCAAGTTGGAAGATAAAATTGGAGAGAGAGTTTGGAAGCAAGATCATCACGATTTTCGTAAAGCTGTTCTTCAGACGTATCCTTAATTGAGTTCAAAATAGTCGAAAACTCAAGATTTCCGATTTGGTAGTAATAGTCTTGTAGAAGTTCAAGGACATCAGGTAATGATTTCAAATCAATTTTTAGCAAGTGAGTGGAAAGCCTCAGTAAACTTCTATTTTCTACTCCTATTTTCTTTAAGGAATAGGATGATGAGCTATTTTTGATGTATAAATCAATGAAATTAAGTTTTCTATAAATTTCAAAAACATAATAATAAAGCATTGATTCTTCTTCTTTTGTTATGTTGGTATCTTCAATAATAGCTCTAAGTGTAACTCTGATGGATTTTCCCTTTTCGATTGTTTCTAGAGCACTAAGAATCAATGGAGCAATTTTATTCATGTTAACCCCTCATCAACTAATTTGTGAAACAATTTTAGATATTATTAGTTTTTGTTTTGATAATCAGTATAATTTATACCATCTTTTGTTTCAAAAGGCTTGAACAGAACTTGCTCTCCTACTTCAAGCTGTAAAACTTGTGAGAATTTACGTAAAGCAATATTACAATAATCAACATAAGGAATGTAGATGAAATTCAGTTTATTGCTTTGATACATTTGAAGCTTTTTAGAATCGATTTTAAAACTCACAATGGTATTAACACCCTCGTTTCGTAAGAGCTCTAGTTCTTTTAAGGACAAATCATCTCTTTCTAAAATGAACGATAAGTTAGAATCTTCCGATGCAAAGGGATAAGCCATCCATTTCTTATTCAAGTGCCCTAGATTAGCAAGAAAATCATTGAAACTTATTGATTGAATTTCCCAATTGATTATAGATGAACCACCAATCCCTGTAACCTCGTCTGTATCTGCATTAGTAAGTCCTAAAGTTTGTAAGAAATAAGCAAAGCTACCTTGTAGTGAGTAAATCCATTCATCTGGTAATAAGATGGTTTTGATGTTATTTGTTACCAGAGCTTTGAGCAGTTCAAAGTCTCTTTCTATGAGAGGGAATTTTGTTTGTGTTATTGAAAGAGGAAGAAGGGTAATAGCTAGAGTAGCATTATTCTCTTTCATAAAATGTACAAGTTTCAGGTTCATTAATGGTGATGTAACGATGCATTTCACATTGGTTGCCTTCAATTTGTGGGGAGAAAAAGTTCCAAATTCAATACCGTAGTTTTCAGAGTTTTTTACTGCTTTATCACAAATATCCCCTAAAGAATTCAGAACTTCATCTAATGATTTTGTCATACTAAGAAAAAAAGAAAAAGAACAACTTAAAAACACTTTGGGGACATATTTGAAACTGAATAAATAAATAGAGAGGAAAATCCCCTACTATTTTTTAAAAACATTCTTTACAGGAGCAAAAATCGAAGCTAATTCTTTTGCTACAGCTTTTTTCAGATCAAGGGGGTGTAATCCACCATCTTGATAAACACTTTCTATTTCTGCATAGTTACCAAACTGAAGATCTCCACCGAACTTCTCAGGTCTTTCAATTTTCAAGGATTTAGTATTAGGGAAGACAATTAGTCTAGCAATTTGAAGAACTGGATTTTCTTCTATGATTTTTGCTGGACAGTATGCTTTTTTCATTTTTCTCATTATCTCTTCTTCTGAATCTGTAACAGAAATCATAGATTCGGGGATGGAAGAAGACATTTTTGAACCAGGTCCTGTCAACGCGGAAATAAGTGGTGTATGAACACAAGTTGGCGATGGTATATCAAGTTCAGAAGGGAAAAGTTCTCTAGCTAACATATGAATCTTTCTTTGTTCCATCCCACCTTGGGCAGCATCTAGATCAAGATATTTGATATCTAGAGTTTGCATTAAGGGGTAGATCATTTGAGAAACAGTAGCATTATCTATATCTCGAGCTACTTCTTGCATTGAACGCAGACCTCTTTTTATCGAAGTCCTTAAAGCAAGTTTATGCAATTCTCTAATATACTCTTTTGTATATTGAAAATCACTCCCTAAAACAATTTCAGGATTTTTCAATCCTAAAGCATTCATAGCTTTTTCCCATAGAACGCATTGTTGGGCTATTTCCTCTTCTGTCCCTTTCTTGTTTAAGAGAGCATGAACATCAGCTAGGAGAATCTTAATGTGAAAACCAGCTGCTTCCATATCCTTGAGTTTCATTACGGTGACCGCATGACCGATATGCACGGGACCACTTGGTTCGTAACCAGTATAGACATTAGGTTTGCTTTTGGTTTCTAAGATGGTTTTCAATTCTTCTTCTGTTACAATCTCTTCTGTATTGCGTTTAATTAGATCGAATTTTGCTTGGGAATCCATTTGAATCAACTGATTATTAGGAGTAGATTTAATATCATGAAGAGGTTTCGATGTTTTCCTTAAAAAGATTGAGAAAAGAGATTAAAGTCTAATTATTAGTCTGTTTGCCAACCATAAGCAAGCCAAGATTCTTTCATTTTTGGATTTTTTTCAAGGAATTTATCGACCAATTCTTTTGGTACTTTATTCATAGAACAAGAAAAATTAGCACATCGTTTACAAGCATTACCAAGTAAAACTCGTGAAAAGTATCCTGCTACTATCATAAAAAGAAAAGTACAAATTACAATTGCCACTCCAGCAAATAATAGGTCAGGATTGGTATAATTTAACCCAAAAACTGTCATACCCCAAGCTGCACCTACAATTGGGAATAAGTCTATGAAACTCCCAAATATCAGCATGAGTATTTTTTCAGATTTACTCATTGGTTCAGGTCTATACTTCCACATTTTTGGCATACCTCTAAGAGCCCAGCACTTCAAACACTTTCCCTTCTTTTCATAAAATGGACAATGGCTGCATAATAAGCGAGGTTCTAGAATCGTGAAAGTTATTAAAAGTACAATAGAATATGATATCAACATCCACCAATGACCAATCAAAAGACCTGAAAATATGAAAATCGTTATTGCTAATATGCGATAAATAATGTTTCCTATAGTAAATTTATTTGCAAAATTCTTATTTACAAAGCAAATTAACTCTCCTTCAAGATCACATTCTGCACAATTTGAATTTTCATCCGCAATACAGTTTATAGGTAATTCAGAGGGAGTAGCTGTAGGAATGGTCATATAAAATATAAGAGAAAAACAAACACTTTAAGTTTTTTCTAGAAATCAATCTTTTCTTGTATAATCTCATGTTTATTCATGAAATTCTCAAGTTCAGAAAGTTGGATTGGCATTCCAACCCTAACTCCAGTGGCTTCAATTTCCATGGCACTCAAAGCAGCTGCAAGTTTAGAAGTTTCTTGTAAAGACTTTTTCTTAAGAACGCCATATATTATACCACTCAAAGTCGCATCTCCAGCTCCTGTTGTATCTTCAAGAAAGGTTTTAGGAGCACGTGTTTTGATAAGTGTCTTGCCATCACTCAACCATTGACCTTCTTTTCCGAAAGTTATGTTAACAATTCTTATCCCCCAGCCAAATAATACTTTCATTCCTTTGAGAATATTTTTCTCTCCAGTTAGTGCCATTAACTCTTCTTCATTCATGCTTGCTATTTCGCTGTTCTTCATGAGATTGGTAGTATCTTCTAAACGATTTTTGATTATAGAAATAGAAGGTGCACCCACAATCAGACCACCTGTTGATTTTGTTAATTTGATACATTTTTCAATAGCTCCTATTCCATTATCTGATGTAAGAGAAGTCCAAACAAAACATTTTGTAGACAATAACATATCTTCAACTATATCTTCTTGTGTAAAGAGATTATTCGCGCCTTTGTAAGCTAAAATAGATCTATCTTTTCCCCACGGAGTTATCAAGATAATAGATATAGCTGTGGATTCTTCTTTGAAGATTTTAACACCAGTAACATCTACTTTGTGATTCTTCATATCTTCTAAGCAAGCATTTCCATTCATATCATCCCCAACTCCCCCAATAAAAGCAGATTTAAATCCAATATTTGCTAGATTACACGCAACATTTGCTGCGGATCCTCCAGGAAAGAATTTTACATTCTTTACATTTAGTTTTGATGAATATTCAATTGCAATATACTTCTTTTCAGCTTGATTTTTACCTGTTAGTTCCATTTTCATCAAATCATCAACAGAAAAAATCATATCCATAGTACATGAACCCAAGCTAACTAAATCGAATTTTTTGGTCTCATTGTTCATTGCAACAACTATTAGTAATCTCTAATTAATAAATTATACTTAAAAATTAAAAATAAGAAAAAGAAGGGAAATTAGGATATCACAAAGAATTCAGTTGCCCACAATATACCTTCATCATCTTCTGTATAAGTATATTGAATTACATTCCCAATATTAGCCAAAACTACTTCATTCCAATGTGTCTCATTGAGATAATTTTGGGAACAACGAATTATTCGCGAATCATTGAGTTGAAACACGAATATGCTATTTCCACCATCTACATAAGTTCCTGCATCATCAATCTGAGCAATCTCAAATTCTTGCTGAGGTATCTCTGAGGCGAAGAATGATTTGAACTGTAATCGTGCTTCTTTGACTACTTGAGAACCAGTCAAGCCTTCTGCTTCAGCTATAGAAATATAACTTGAATCTAATGCATCGATAACACAAACATGAGATAATCGTTGTACAGAACCGCTTTGCCAATATATTGGTACAAACCATGCAAGTCTAAAACCTATAGATGTATTAAGTGTATAAGGCACCGGCATTTGGACAATGTAACTACCAGTATTGGGAGCAGTAAGTTGCCCTCTTGCTAGTTTAGATACGGTAAGGGCAGAAATAAAACCTCTACTTCTCAAATCATAGAATCTTGTACCATTTTTCCTTATGACGCCAATACCACCGAGTGTTTCTTCAGAATCTTTTGGATGAGTAGCGAAGAACGCTAAAGTTGAATTCATAAATTTAACATATCTGATATCCTCTATACCTTCACCATAGAAGCCTAACCGATCTGAACTGTAATTAGGGAATCCGCTGAGTAATCGTATATTACCTTCAGCAGTTGTATCTCTCTTATTTCCCCAGTTAATAATCCATTTTTCTTCAATCAAAACTTCAGAATAGATTTGTAGAATGTAATCGGGGGTTGTTTCTAATTCGTCTACAGAATAATGTATTATTAAACCACCAGTTTTGATATCAAGAACATCAATACCGTCTGATTTCCACGCACCATAAACATCTCGTGTTGTTCGGGTCATAACATATACCCATTCTGTTCCTGTCCATGTCGGATAGGAGCGCCAATATTTTGCTCCTTGATCACGCCGATAGTTTTTCAGAATAACATTGTGATTGCGCCAAAGACCTTCAGCATAGTTGAAATCCCCCTCAGCAAAGTTAACAATTATCGGTTCAGCATTTGGATTGTTAACCTCTACAAGAATTAGACCCCAAGCTAGATTGAATTGTCCTGGTGTCCAGAACTGCGCAGAAGACTTTGGGGCATAAATCATACACCAATAAATTGATTCATTTACATAAATTACATTGGCTTCCATTAAGTCTGCATTAGAACCAAAAGTTGCTTTGTTTTGTTCTGCTTTACTAATCGCAAATTCCTTTGTAACAAGTCTTATGTTATTATCGATCTCAGCTTCCTCATTTAGCACAATAAAGGGCAAATCTGTAGAATCATATGTTACCATAGATTCGAAGTGTCTTGCACTTAACATTGTTTTTCTTATACCTAATAGTGAGTGTCCAGCGATTATGATGACCAATATTAAAACCGCGATAGAAACAAATGATTTCTTTCTTCGTTTTAACCTCATTATGATATTAATTTTGTTTATCGTCAGTTCGAATATCAGAACTAGGATTGTGTTTATAGATCCTACTAATATCAAATGTTCAATAGCACCTACCATCATTGTACGATTAAGAAATCCAACAACCCATACACCCAACAGCAACAGAGCAAATACACCCGAAGAGAGGTATCCCAAAACTTTGTTTCTTTGTTTTATTCGAAAAATTATCCAAATAAGGGGTACATAGGCTACAAATAATAGAAAAGTAATTCCAGCATAACCCATAATCTGTAATTATGGCGTTGCATTATAAATTTATTTTAAATAACAATGTCTATTTTCAATCTATTGTGCAGATACTAGTATTTTCAAAAGTTTATAGATACCCTCTAAATTACATTTTTAATAGTGAAAGTACAATCTAATTTATGATCAAAACTGCTATCCTTTCAAACATAGCAGCAGATATCCCTAAGAAATTGATTAATAGATATAATATTCAGACTATCCAAGTACCAGTAGAATTTCCAGATACAGATGAAATTCTAGTTTATCCAAGAGATGTTACAGATGATGAATTTCTAAGAAGAGTTCATTCAGATAAGAAAAACCCTAAACCCAATCAACCTAGCATCGGATATTTTGTTGATACATTTAATATTCTAGAGGGAGAGGGATACAGTGATTTGTTTATTGTAAATATGACTTCCAGAGGAACTGGGATTGTAAATACAGTAAAAGCGAGTATCAACCGATATCAAAAGAAGGGGGGAAAGTGCAATTTTCATCAATATGATTCAAAAGAAGGATCTTTTGGTGTCGGTATTTCAGTTATCAAAGCAGCCAAACTATTGGATGAAGGGCACCCTATTGACAAAGTAATTACAATGTTGAATCATTTTAAAACTAAAGAATTAACTACAACCTTTACTTTTGAAAACCTAAAATTCTTACAAAGGAGTGGTCGAATAGGTTTAGTCAAGTATTTCATGGGATCTCTTCTAAATATCTATCCTTGTTTGGAGGGAACAAAAGAAGGTGAAATAAACTCGTTTCATCAAGCAAAATCATACGATGAAGCAGTTGAAAGCATAGTAAATCGCGCTTATGACAGGATGAAGCATTTTGATGACTTAGGGTGTTACATTATATCTGGAAATGCGGAAAAAGGATCAATTCTTGCAAAACGCTCTTTAATCGAACAATATCCAGCGGTGCATTTCTATGATATAGTTCCCATGAGTGGAATCACCTATTGTTTTACTGGACCTGGTTCCGTTATAATCATAATGTTTAAGGATTTTGAACACTAAATCTAAAAAATATAGGAAACAAGAAATAGAGAAAGAATTAACTCGTTAATACTTCATACCATTTCTTTAATGTAGCAATTTTCCACTGTTCTCTTCCTTCTCGAGGAGGGTAATATTCAATCTTCTCAGCTTCTTCTAGAGTTTCTTCTTCAGTCTTACCTGCAGCAATTTGCTCCTTCATGAGTGAGATAACCTTCTCAAGATAATCCAAGAATTCCTTCAGTGGTTCTTCATTTGATATTTGACCATGTCCCGGAATATAATGTTCTACATCTAGTGAGAGATATTCCTTCATTGCTGCCACCCATTTAATCGGATTAGCAGAAGGTGGTCCACCCCAAGGAAACTGATGGTTGAACAAATTGTCACCAGCAAACAGTACTTTGTAATTAGGGCAATAAACATAACTAGAACCTTCTGTGTGACCTCCAGTTCTTTTGGCAATAACTTTCACATCGCCATCAACTATTTCATATTCATCTGCAAATGTTTTGGTAGCAAGAACTATCTCCAGTCCATCCAAAGATGAGGGATCTTCAGCGTTTTTCTTCCATTCTTCGATAGATTCTGGTGTCCAGTTTTTCTCTTTTGACACAATCATTTCTTCATGGGTAAATTCAGAAGTAATAATTTCACAATCCTTGAATATCTGGTTGCCGAAAACATGATCTCCATGCTCATGAGTTATTAAGAGAACAGAAGCTTTCTTACCTGTTTCTTGTTCAATATGTTCTCTAAATTTCTTTATGAGTGGTATATTCATACCCGAATCAACAAAAACTATCTGAGTTGGTAAAACATATGCGGTAACATTTCCTCTTGTACTCCCATCAGTAATTGCATAAACATTCTCTTTGACTTTTTCAATCGACATAAAATACACTAAAATGAGAAATAAACAGCAATAGAAAAAACTTTCGGACAACAGTGCCTATTCAATACCGGGCAAAATTACTCAGTTGTTGCAGGTTGTTGCAGGTGGTGTTTTACCAAGTAAACAAGTAATTAACTAATAAAATATTTGTTATAAACGTCATATAAGCCCTCTAGTCACTACGTTTAGAGGTTTTTTGTTTAATTATTCCAATTAAATTACACATTTTTCAGTATAATTGATGAAGGGAATTAATAGGAAGACTCAAGTCAGACTACTAGTTACTTTCTAAATCAGACTACTAGTTACCTTCATTCCTAGTATTACCAAAAAATCTAGCACAAAAATCCCTTCGACCCCGATGGTTTAACCGACGGTAATGAAAAATTGCATGAGACCCACCTAGAGTCTTTCCACCTACTCATTATGTTCCAATAGCATGGAGAGATAGTTTTAAGCAAAAAAAAAATTCATGTGCGTATTGTCTGGGAGGATTGAAACAAGCTTTTTCTTAGCTTAGAGGCGAAAATAGAAAAAAAAGAAAGTGTAACTAAAGCTATGATGATGGCTACCAACACAATCTTTCCGTTAGCTAAACCTAATCCTAAGGAACGTGTTTGGCAATACGAGAAATTACTCAAATTCATTTCCAAATAGAAAATAGTAAATCAAACAATAATGATATTTCTTCTTTCTGAAATTCTTACACTTTTCTTTCACAGAATGGTTTGATTTTCATAAGCAATACCTTTCTTTAACAACTGAATCTTCATAATCAGAATATCAACAATATCCCTATTCTTCTCATGTATCTTTTTCTTCAATTCTCTTATAATCTCTTCACTACCCTTGGCTTCCATCCCTTCCTCTTCTTCAAACATTCCCTCAGTTTTACCATATAAACACCAGAACTCCACCTTCTCAGCCATCTTTGGATAGACTACCAGATCCTTCTCCTTGAATATAGCATACGTTGACCTCTTCGCATCTATAATTCTTATCGTATTATTTTCGTAGTATGCAACTATTTCTGGTTGAATCCAGCTCTGTTCCTCTAATTCAGGTGTGTCTATCTTAGGTTTCCATTTCCATTTTTCATCAGCTAGTAACACCTCAGCTATCTCTTTACAAAGTTCTTCCCACTTGTAAGCTGTAGTAGTTGTAAACCAGCAAGCTTCAGCTTGCTCATGTCTATACAAGTGACTAGGATCGGCGAACCCTCGACCACATTTTTCACAGACGTAAGGTTTCTCGTCAGAATGCATAGCGATAACATGAAGTTTCAATCCACGAGCATGAGGGAAAGAAGAGTCACATTCTTCGCAAGCATAAGGACGAACGCCCATATGAACAACTTTAATGTGATCGTTAAGATGCTGACGAAGTTTGAAAGCAAACCCGCAATATTCACAAATATATTGACGTTGGTCAGTATGGATGGAGATAATGTGTTGTTTGAGATGTCCTGGAAGTTTGAATGAAGCGCCACACTCCTTACAAGCATGTGGACGAAGGTTAAGATGTACAGATCTAATATGTCGTTGAAGCTGATCTTTACGTGGAAAAACTGAGTCACAATCTGGACAATCATAGTTTCTGTTTTTCACATGAACGGTAGTTATGTGCCTATTCATGGTTCCTGATTGATTAAACGTCATCCCACAGTATTCACACACATACGACCTAAGGTTGAGATGTACTTCATTCATATGACGTTTCAGGTGATCTTTTCTGTTTGCAACATAAGAACAGTTAGGACATGGATATTCGATTTTTTGATGAACAGATTTAACATGACGACCAAGTAGGTCTTTTCTTGAGAGGATTTTTCCACAAATCTCGCATTCAAAACCAGATTTTTTCGAGGAGTTCATGTATATTACTCCTCAGAAATAATTGTATTATGAAATTTCTTCATATGTCGCACTAGATTATCTTTTCTTGAGAATATAGAAGAGCATACATCACATTGAAATCTCTTTTCAGCTGTATGAACAGTGTTAGCGTGTCTATGAAGGTTTCCTATTTGTTTGAATATTTCTCCACACTTTTCACATTTGTAAACTTTACTTGTTATGTGTATTTGATTTATATGTCTATCCAAGGCATCTTTTCTCGAGGTCCTAAAATTGCAGTGGGGACAATTAAAATCCATCTGATTCACATGAACCGTACTTATATGTCGATTCAAGTGATATCGTCTTTTGAAGGCTTTGTGACATATATTACAGACATGTATTATAGATTCCGAATCATCATTCATTAATCTCTATTAATTCAATATAGAAATTAGCTTAAAAACTCAAATAATACAAAATAAAAAATAAAAAAGAGAAATGTAGAAAACTACATTCTACGGCCTCTACGGCCACCTTTGCGCCTACAACCATCATGAGGAAGTGGGGTTACATCTTCTAGTCTTATTATTCTCATCCCTGATCTTTTCAGTGCTCTTAATGCTGCTTGTGTTCCTGGTCCTGGAGTTCTATTTTTATGTCCTCCTGGTGCCCTATATCTTACATACAGCTGATACACTCCTTTACTTTGTGCTTCTTGTGCTGCTGCGTTTGCTGCTTTCATTGCTGCATATGGGCTGGACTCATTTCTATCTGCTTTTACGAACATTCCTCCGCTTTTACGGCTGAAGGTTTCCGCACCAGATATATCGGTGATGTGAACAATTGTATCGTTATAGCTTGAAAAGATATGAGCGATACCGTACTTGGAATCTCTTCTAGAAGTTCGAGCTCGTGCTTCTTTTCGAGAAGAATCTTCAGACTTAGTATCTTCAGTTTTTTCTTCAGTTTTTGTTTCAGCCTTTGCTTCGACTTTTGTTTCGGTTTTATCCTCAGCTTTTACTTCTGTCTTTGCCTCAGATTTTACTTCAACCTTTGCCTCAGCCTTTTTGTCAGCCTTTTTGTCAGCCTTTTTGTCAGCCTTTTTGTCAGCCTTTTTGTCAGCCTTTTTCTTAGGCTTTTCCTCGGCTTTAGTCTCTTCAGCTTTTGCTTCAGCTTTAGCTTTTTTCTTAGGCTTTTCCTCGACTTTAGTCTCTTCAGGCTTTACTTCTGGAATTGGTTCTGTTATTTTTTTACTCATAAAATCACCTACTTAGAGTCCTCCTTAGCTTTAGCTAGAAGATTTTTTGCTTCGCTAATCATGGCTTTTGCAGTAGCAGGACCAATACCTGGAACCTTAGATATATCTTCATCTGAAGAAATAGCAATTTTATTAACAGAGTCAAAGCCACTCTCTTTCAAGAGCATAGCAGTTTTAGCTCCGACACCTTTGATTTCAGAAACATCTACCTTTACGACCTTAGGTTTGGCTGGAGCCTTAGGAATAGATTCAGCTTGAGGTTTTGGTGCTTCTTTAGGTGTTGGCTTAGCTGGAGCCTTAGGTGCTTCCTTCTTGGGGACAGGTTTGTCTTCCCTCTTAGGGACAGGTTTGTCTTCCTTCTTGGGGACAGGTTTGTCTTCCCTCTTAGGGACAGGTTTGTCTTCCCTCTTAGGAACAGGTTTGTCTTCCTTCTTAGGAACAGGTTTGTCTTCCCTCTTAGGGACAGGTTTGTCTTCCTTCTTGGGGACAGGTTTGTCTTCCTTCTTGGGGACAGGTTTGTCTTCCCTCTTAGGGACAGGTT
>JAAFKJ010000114.1 GCA_021399395.1 Candidatus Heimdallarchaeota archaeon | reverse complement strand
TAGCTGCAATTAGCATGGTTTCTTTTGATAGATAAATTTTCCCGAAACTTTTCCGAATGAACAAAGAAGAATAATGGAGAATTTTGGGGTTTTTATAGTGAAAGGGGAGAAGAATGAATGATGCGTGTCTTACGGACTGAACGGATAAAAGTGCGACCAAGTTTCACACTTATGCAGTTAGCGAGGCAGAGCAAAAACCTATACAATTATGGAAATTATATTATCAAACAACAATTGAGTTATAGCAACTATTTGACCTCAGAATATGAGCTGGTGAACATGGTGCGTTACCATCCTTGTTACACAAATTTCATTGCTCATTCAGCTCAACAGACCATTAAATTCTTGGTAAAAAACTGGAAAGCATACTTCAAAGCGAAGAAAGAGTACAAAAAGACTCCGAACAAGTTCCTCAATGTACCACAAGCACCCAAATACAAGAAGAAGCAAGGGTTCCACACCATCTACTTCACAGCTAACCAGGTGAAACTAAAGGAAGAAGGGTGGCTGCATTTTCCCAAAAAAATAGGATGGAAAATTAAGACAAGGCTAGAAGAAGAGACGAAGATCAACCACGCACGCTTACTCCCAAGAGGAACATGTTTCATCTTAGAGATAATCTATGAACAAAAACTAGAAACAAACCAATCTCCCTCCTCCCCCCAGAACAAGAACATCCTAGCTATAGATCTGGGGGTGAATAACCTTTTGACCTGTGTGAGTAATGTTCTTCCTCCTTTCATTGTCAAAGGTTGTATACTGAAGGCTATCAACCAATGGTACAATAAGGAACGTTCCCGACTCCAGTCTATCTATGATTTACAAGGAGTAGGAGAATACGGAAAGAGGATGAATAAACTCATAGATAAGCGTTATCAACAAGTGGAAGATTATCTGCATAAAGCTTCTAGGATCGTCATCAACGAGTGTTTGAACCACCAGATTGATACGATTGTTGTTGGTTATAACCAGAAGTGGAAGCAGAAGAGTAGGATGGGGAAGAGGAATAACCAGAATTTTGTTAATATCCCTTTCTTAACACTCCTATGTAAGCTCCAGTATAAAGCAGAAGAGGAGGGAATAGAGGTTATACCTATAGAAGAGAAGTATACCTCCAAATGCTCCTTTCTAGATAACGAACCTATCCAGAAACATGTAAACTATCAAGGGAGAAGGAAGAAACGAGGTCTCTTCAAAAGTAAAACTGGTGTCTTGCTCAATGCTGATTGCAATGCTGCAGGCAACATCGGTCGAAAAGTATTCCCGCTGGTTTTCACCTCCGGGACAGTGGATGCCGTGAGTCATCCTACCTGTTTGACTGTCTAGGGTAACTGAAGCAGAGATGACAACAGGTGCAAGATAGTTCTGTCCGTAAAACGTTCGGAACAATCACTCATGGGAATTGTTCCAAAAAGATATTCCTATGAATTGATCAAAAAAACAAAAGATTATTCTATTAATATCCCAACAACTGATCTTTTAGAAGCTGTAAAATATTGTGGAAAAGTCTCTGGAAGAGATGTAAAAGATAAATTTGAAAAATCGCGGTTAACACCTGTCAAAGCTTCACAAATCAGTTCATATCTGATAAAAGAATGTCCTGTTAATCTAGAGTGCAAAGTCGTTCATACTCTCGATTTGGAAGGGACTCATACTTGGTTTGTTGGTGAAGTGGTTGCTGCTCATATAACTAAGGATTATAGTAAATCTAAAGCTATCATGTTTTGGCCTCCAGAATATAGATATGTTGGAGATGTAATTGAAAAATAGTTTTGAAAAAAAAGTATTATTTAATTATTTACAAGAGATTAATTGGTTAAAAGCTAGAATCATTGTTCTGAAGCTGGTTTCCCATTCATTCCCCAATGAGTTTATCATGAATTTGCATACTATTTAAGAGCATGAAATGGTTAACTTATGATAATAATGAAAAAACAAAAAATAATAATCATCGGAGCTGGATTAGGAGGATTATCTACTGGTATCTATGCCCAATTAAATGGTTATGAAACTGTTATTTTTGAGAAAAATCCTGTTCCTGGTGGACTTGCTGCTAGTTGGAAAAGAAAGGATTACCTAATCGATGGTGGTATTCATTTTCTCTCTGGTTACAAACCAGGTTTATCTCTATACAATGTTTTCAAAGAAGTTGGTGCTCACAAAGCAGAATGTGTAGATATAGAAACTTATGCTAGATATGTAGATGAGAAAAGCGGAACTGTTATTGACATCTCTGCTGATTTAGATAAATTTCAAGCTGATCTTCTTTCTTTATTTCCTGAAGATAAGAAGAAAATCAGCCATTTCATTAAAGCTACTCGAGGATTAGGTAAAACTGATATTAGTGAGTTCGGGTTTAAAGAACCTTTAGAGTTGATGAAAAGAAGAGATTGGATAAAGGAATTCTGGCAGAACAGAAAGGCACTCAAATACTTCATGGGTAAATCTATGAAATCTGTTCGTGAATATGTAGAAGATATTCATGATCCATTGTTCAAAGAACTTCTTCTCTACATGTTCTTACCTAGTGTTCCGATAGTTTTTCTTTGGATGGTCTTAAGTTTTGTTTCTCAAAAACAGATGGGAGTATTGATAAAAGGGTCTCTAGATTTTGCCAGAAAGATAGAGGAAAGATATCTTGAACTGGGAGGAAAAATCGAATACAAATCTAAGGTTAAAGATATTCTTGTTAAAGACGATACAGCAGTAGGTATTGGTTTGGACACTGGTACAATTCATAATGCTGATTTTATAATCTCAGCAATTGACGGACGTACTGTAATTTATGATATGCTTGGTGGAATTTATACAAATGAGAAAATAAACAAAATTTACAGTAAATGGAAAACTGTCGATCCTTCTATAAGTGTGAGTCTTGGAGTTGATATGGAGTTCAAAGATGAAGTGTGGATGACTATTTTCAAAACTACCGACCCTGTTATTGTAGCAGAGGAAGAGAAGGATAGTGTCATAATCCGTTTCTTTAACTATAGTCCACATTTTGCTCCAGAAGGTAAAACAGTCATTCAAGTAGATTTTGAAACTGAATGGGATTACTGGTTTATTTTAAGTAAAGATAAGAAAAAATACAATCAAGTGAAGAAAGAACTAGCTGAAAGCACTATAGAATGGTTAGAGAAAAGATACCCAGGAATAAAAGATAAGATTGAGGTAACAGATGTGGCAACTCCTTATACATACTGGAGATATACACTCAATGAAAAGGGATCATACATGGGGTTCCTACCCACGGCAGATACATTTACTTCCTATGTTGAGAAGAGATTACCAGGCTTAAGCAATTTCTACATGTCAGGTCAATGGTCTATGTCAATGGGAGGAGTGCAACCAGTAATCTACTCAGGTAAACATGTCATTCAACTTTTATGTCATGATGAAGGTAAGAAATTCCTTGCAAAAGAAAAAGGATAAAAACTCTCAGCGATAAGAGGAGGAGCTTTTAACCTAAAATATACCTTAGTAATGGTTCTATTCCAATAGCTATTCCAGCTGAGTTTCTACCATCAGTTTCCATCATATCTAGATATAATTGAAATTCAGAAATATCTTCTCCTGATGATTTCAAATAATCGGTGATCTTATTGACATCATTCACTCTTTCTCCACCACTAGCTGCTTCTCCAAATCCTTCTGGATAGATCAATTCAGCTGTTGCTAGATATCCTGGTTGATTGAGATCCTCTCTGTATAGACCTTTTCTTGAACCAGTGGGGTGGTTGATAATCCACAAGGGTTTTCTTACCTTCTTGGATATTTCTTCTTTAACATATGAAGGAATTGCTTCTCCAAAATTAAATGAACTACCTAAAGATGAAGCTAATTTGTATAGCTCTGAATAAGTAATTCTTGGAAAAGGTGTTGATGGTATAGAAAACACCCTATCACATTCTTCAAGAATATTAGAACAAATTAGACCCACGATTTCCATTAATCTCTCCAAGAAGAGTTCAGTGGTTTCTATAACTTCATGGATTGACTTTTCTCTCATTTCCAACTCAAGTTGATAAGATTCGTACAAGTGTCGAGAAATGTGAGAATAAGATTGTGATTCTTCTTTGATAGATGGTGAAATAGTATAAATCTTTTCAACAGAACGAATCAAAGTTTGCTTATAGATAATCATATCACTTAATGATTTTTTATAAGAATCATTTGTAAGAGTAGACACGGGAGCTAATATTTCTATGAACTCCTCATCATCTAATATTCTTCTAATTTGATGAAGAAGAACATGTTGAACAGTCAGAGCTGTTTTTGTTGTTTTTGATACGGATTCCTTATGCACTGAATACTCATTATTTCCTTTCTCTACGACTACCATTTCACATACACCAATTGGAATCATTGAACTACGAAGGATGTATATAAATTATGTTTCTCGGTGATAGAATATTATGAGTATAAACCTTCAAAATTGCAGTATACTGTAATATTAGCCCTAAATGGATTAATTCTACTTCAGCTCGAAATTAAGTTTTTAAAATAGCTTATTTCTTAATGACTATGCAAGTTTATACTGGCGCCATTGTTACATGTGACCAATCCGATAATGTTTACAAATACCTAGTCGAAGATAAAGGTAAAATCATTCATGTGGGAAATCAACTCCCTCAGAAATACACCAATAAACACATACTAGATTTAGGAGATAAAGCTCTTCTTCCTTCCTTTAGTGACACTCATATTCACTTCTCTAACTATGCGTTTTTTGCTCAACAGTTGTACTTCGTAAATATAACTTCTTTTCAACAAGCTAGAGACCAAGTCCAGAACTATGTTAAGAATAACAAATTGAAAGCTGTTATTGGTTTTGGTTTATCTGCACATTGTCTAATAGAAAGGCATCTCCCTTATCGTCAGGAATTGGATGAATGGTGCTCTGATTTACCAGTAATGATAATCAGCTATGAAGGTCATTCTCTGGTAGTTAACTCTTTAATGCTCTCAAAACTCCCACCAGAAATCAAGGAACTTAGAGGATATGATCCAGAGAAAGGTCTGCTAGAACAAGAAGCATACTTTCTTGGAGCAGATTTTGTAACAACTCTTGTTTCGCCCTTATCTCTACTAAATAATCTACTGAAGAGTGTAGATTTATTGGCTGAGAAAGGAATAGGAATGATTCACGCTGTGGAAGGAATTGGTTTTCCAAAGGATTTGGATGTTGATCTTGTTCGATATGTGGCTCGTAGTCAAAAAGAAGGATTTCAATTTAGAATAAATTTTCAAACCATGGATGTTAGTAAGGTTCTAAAAAGAAAACTCCCCAGGATTGGAGGATGTTTTGCTACTGCTCTCGATGGTGCCTTCACTCCTTTTGATGC
>JAAFKJ010000003.1 GCA_021399395.1 Candidatus Heimdallarchaeota archaeon | reverse complement strand
TTAGAATTACGACATCTTGGACAAAGCATTTTACTCTACCATTAGATCTGTAACTGTGAAAAATTGCAACTTTTCCAATTTGATAAGTGATTTTTTCTCAAGATTATGTAAGATTGATACAAACGAAGAAATGCTGATTTTGCTTGAGATCTTTCCTATAATTTCGAAAAGTGTTATTGAATCATTGTTTACGCATTCTTCTAGTATTTGTTTATAATAGATAGAGTCAAAAATTGCTAGATTTGGAAAAATGGTGTTTCCTTCTTTGATATACTTTTCTAGAGTTTCTTCGCTCGAAGTGGGTATGGCAATGTGAGAATTGCAGATATACTCTAGTTCGATCAATTCAGTCTCATTGACCTGACGTTTGATTTTGTTATCTACATAAGACAGAAGATAAGCAAATACTTTCTCATCAACATAGACTACTTCTTCGAGAACTTTAGCGATATTGTCCATCCACCAAGTAGCAGATTTGTCATCAGTAAGGCTGGTTAAGTTGGCGGTTATCTCTATGAAACCTAGAGGAGATTTGACTGAGATTTCCTTTACTTGACTATGCTCCTCATCGGTTGAGAAAATCATTTGCCGCAGCTTATCTTTAACAGTGATCTCTTTAATATTGAATTTCTTAAAACGTTTATCTGGAATTATACTTTGTTTAGGAAATTCTCTTTTGGCTGGAACGGGGATAGCTAGAGTTGCGATTAATGCCTGCTTCTCCGCATCTTTTTCATCCTTCTTCTCCTCAGTTGAGATGGAAACTTGCGATCGAACAACATTTTCTCGGTCAATAAAAAGAATATTTGCAGATACTTCATCATCTTTGCATTTGTGAGTGTCAACAAACTCGAACAATCCTCTACCATCCACTTTAATGTCCAGAGAGAGTGGAAACATCGCCATTCTAGTCTTTTGACATCTATTGCAGATATAAGATATTATTGCTCGATTTTTACTCACCTTGAAAAGCCTCACACTGACCGGATATACTCAATATTTATGTTACTACATTATATCTTTTCTTCTAGTAGCAACGCAAGAAACTATTTATTTGTATACAGATTGAGTTAAATGAAGGTGCAAACTTGTCTAAAGATGAATTTGAAAAATATTCAATTAATGAAAAAATTCTATTTCAACCACTTGAAAAAATTGACATCCCTAATCTAATTTCAGAGAGTACAAAACCATGGCAGAATCATGCTCTTTGCGAAGTGAATGATTGTGTAGTTAGACTCGGAGTAATAGAAGGAGAGTTTCATTGGCACAAGCATGATGAAGAAGACGAGTATTTCTATGTTATAGAAGGAAAGTTGTTCATAGACTTGGAAGATAAAACAATAGAACTACTTCAAGGACAAGGATGTGTAATTCCAAAACAAGTTTTGCATAAAACAAGAGCATCAGAACGAACTTCTATTATGATGGTTGAAGGGAAAACCGTTAAACCAACGGGAGATTGAGTATAGGACTTCTGAATATTAGTTCTGTTTTTCTAACCATGTAAGTATTTGTTCTTTGAAATTTTGAAAATCTTCATTTAACAGTTCTAAGCTTGAATGAACTATCTCAAAATCCACTTCTCCATATTGATGAACAATTATATTTCTCATTTTGATTATCTTGATGTAAGTTGAAACGTTCTCTTTTGAGATTACATTTAAATCTGCAAGTTTTTGCATACAATCAGAATAAGATGCTGGCGGGGTTTCTTTTGAATGAGCAACTATATGCGTACAAACATCTAGCATGATAAGAGTAATAATTTCAAAGATTCTTTCAGTTTGAAGCTGGATAGGGAAGTCTTGTAAAAACTCCTCTTTTGGAATAGATTGAATCTTCTTGAGTCTGTCTATGTACTTCTTACTAAATGCTAATCTTTCTTTTAGGAAATCTGAATTAACCGACATACTTGTTTCACACTGCTTGATCAAGGTAATTTCTAAACCATATTTTGTGATCATAGTAATATTTCATAAGATTCTCAATGAAGCTTAATCGTATCTCTTCTGATCTCTCAAAGATCACTATACCATCCGATATCGCTTGAAACTGTACATGTAATGGAACTCTTTCAAGAAAAGTGATTTCCAGATTATCTAGTTTACAAGCGATATCAGCTTTTGCTGAAAAATCAGCGAATTGCTTTAAGAATTCATCACCTTTTTGTTCCTTACTATAGGATGAAGAAACAAAAATATCTATGTCACTCTCTAGGTGTTGATGATCTTTGACCCATGAACCACTTAGATATGCAAAATCAACGTTAAACTCAATAAAAAGGGGCATTAAGCACTTTTTAAGATGTTCAACAAGTTTTAACAATTTTGTATTCTGTCCTTCAGTAGTCATGGTACATGTCATAGAAGTCAATAACCTAAATAATACTTTCTATTTTTTATGGTTGAAGTTTTCGAGAAATGTTTATGAACCTACTTGTTAAATTTCCATCATGTCTGAAAAGAAAAGATTGGTAATTAATTCTGGAAATCTATTTGATTCAATCACAGGAACAATCAAAGAGAATCAAACGATTGTTATAGAAGGTAATCAGATAGTTTGGGTAAGCGATAGTGGAAGTTTTGAAAAGGAAAAAAATGACACAATCATAGAATCTGCTGGTAAAACTGTCTTTCCAGGTATGGTTGAGTGCCATATTCATCTGAGTATGAATGGTGAAATCAACATGGAGAGGGCTCAACTCAGAACAAAACGAGATATGTACCATTTTTATTCACTTGTTAATGCACAGAAACAGCTGGCGAGTGGATTCACAACAATTAGAGATGCAGGAAGCTATGATGGTATTATGCCTTCATTAAGAAGAATTCTGGATTATGGTGTTTTTGCTGGTCCAAGAATAGTAAATTCCGATAAAGGAGTTTGGCAATGGGGGAATCAGGAGAGCGTGTATCCTGAAGCATTACTTGCATGGGATAGAGAACATGATCAGGTTATAGCTGGTGTTGACAATGTAAAACATGCTATCAGAGATCTGAAATACCGAGGAGCCACTTATGTGAAAACTGCTACAACAGGAGGGGTCTTACATGGGATGGAATCTAAAGTCAGTTTCTCGTTATGGACCGATGAAGAACTTATTGCCATTAGAGAAGAAGCTCACCGAAACGATATGCACGTAGCAGCTCATGCTCATGGTAAAGCAGGGATTGATAAAGCAGTTCTAGCGGGATTTGACACTGTTGAACATGGTAGCTTCATGGATGAAGAATCTGCTGATTTGATGATCAAACATGGAACTTATCTGATACCTACACAAATGGCAGCTATGGGGTTAATCAGTCCAGCACTTCTGAAAACCATGCCTCCTGAAGTACAAAAGAAGACTATTGAAGTAGATAGTGCGATGAAAACCAACCACAAGATGGCTCACGAAAAAGGAGTTAAAATCGCTATTGGAACTGATGCTGGCACACCTGGAAATTATCATGGTAACAGTGGAACAGAAATAGCATTGATGGTAAAGGATGTAGGTATGAGTCCTGTTCAAGCTTTACAGGCAGCTACTATCGAAGGCGCAAAGGCTATCTGGATGGATGAAAAAATAGGATCTATAGAAAAAGGTAAACTAGCGGATATAATTATCAGTGATAACAATCCCTTAGAGGATATATCCGTCCTCGAAAAATGGAAGAATTTCTCTCACATAATTAAAGATGGTAAAGTCATGGTCAAGAATGGAATCTTAACCTATTTCTCCCCAGTAGAGAAACCTCCTCTTTAACTTCTTTTTTTATAATTTTTTCTTCTAAATTCACAATATACTTAAAAATATACATTTTTATTAATCTTCAATGTATTTCGAATTTAATCCTCCTAAGCTTTTTCTGGAAATAACTGGAAACTTTGAAAAAGATGAGAAGAATTTCCAAAAAGCTTTGAAAAAAGCAGAAAAGAATGACAATATTAATGAGATTGTCGAAGTGAGACTGTTTCATTTTTTACTAGATATTAAATTATCTAGATTGGACGATGCTCTGAAAAGCATAGAATCTCTAGAAGAATTGGCTGGAGAACAGATTTCAACACAGATAGCGGTTAAGAAGTCTATAATTAAGGGAATTATTCAAGCTCAACTCTTGATGTATGAGAATTCACTGGAGACATTAGAGCATGCTCTTAAGGAAAGCAAATCCTTAGATGATGCATCACTACTTAACAACATCAAGGAAAATTTGAGTATTGTTCAAGCACTAATGGAGAACTATACTTCTGCAGTGAAGAACCTTGAACAAGTCATATCTTATGCAGAATCAAAGAAGGATATTGTAGAAGTTCTACGTCTAAAAACGTTGTTGGGTTTGTTCTATTTTGAGAAGAAAAACTTCAAGAAATCAAAATCTGTTTTTATGGAGAATGTAGAATTAGGAGAAAAAATTGGCAACGACATTTTAGTTATAGAAAATTTGCGATTACTAAGTAGATCTCACTTCATGATGAATGAATTTTCAGAAGCGTCAAATCTTATAAATAAGGCTATGAGCCTATCAGAGACGGATTCTTCTGAATCATACCGAATACAAAAAGCTTGGTGTCTACTAGGGGTTACAGAACTATTGCTAAGTGATAATAAATTGCTTAGAGCAGATTCGAATATTGAGGAAGCAAAGAAGATTTTCTTGGAATATAGAAATGCAAAAGGTTTAGTTCAGAATTATATCTTACACTCACGATTACTAATAGCGAAAAACAGAGCGTTTGAAGCAGAAAAAATGATCGATGAAGCTTCAAAGCTCTCAGAAAAATTAGGGAGAAGGATCAATCCTGCTGAACTTTATGAAGAGATAGGGAAATCTCTATTCACTTCATTTGACAAGAGTCAAGGTATCAAATTTCTAGAAAAAGCGAGAGAGAAATATGATAAGAAAACAGCTCCTCTAGATTATGCTCGTTTTATTGCTAGATTAGGAAGGTTCTATTTTCAATCAGATGATTTGTCAAAAGCACTATCTATGATTGAGGAGAGTTTAGCTTTCTTTAAATCAGAGAATCTGAAAAAAGAGATTCTTCCAGTAAATAAGCTCAAAGCTCAAATAATGATTTCTCAAGACAAATTAAAGGAAGCTGAAAAAATATTTGAAGAAAATATTCTCTTTCTTAGAGAGATGAAAAATGATGTTGCTTTAGCTAAGAATCTAAGAGATCTTGCAGATCTAAAAAATCTATCAAATAGAACTGGTGAAAGCATTAATCTGCTTAAAGAATCAATAGAATTATTTGAGAAGAAAAAAGCAGGTCAAGAACAACTAATAACTTATTGTAAGCTAATAAACTTTACACAGAAGATTGGTAATAGTCAAGACTTGGAACAGCTGTTAGCTCCAGTTCTTAAATTGGTCGAAAAGGTTTCAATTAAAGGAATAGAAGATACTGTTGCTTCTGTCTATCTCAAGAGTGGGGATCATGCTTACACACAACAAGATTACTCCCAAGCAAAGGATTATTATGAGAAAAGCTATAAGATTTTCAAATCGATTTTTGATAATTCCTCATTAGCTTTAACCTGTATGAAAAGGGCTAGAGCAGAAATCAAATTAAAAGATGAAGAGACAGCATACGAATTACTTATGGAAGCTCTACGAATTGAAAAAGAATTTGAGCTCAATATTGAACAATCTATATTCCTATATGAACTGTCTGATTACTTGAAACAACAATTGATGGATAAGGTAACAGTCAGTCAGTTGACTAGTGATGCTGCAACTATACTTGAATTAGCTAATTATTTCAAAGAAGCTGCAAAATTGTATAACATATCAGCAGATTTATTCTTTAAAATGAAGCAATTCAGCAAAACAATTTTGCTTTCCAATACAGCACTAAAACTTGCTGTAGATTTAGGGGATTTGGAACAGAAAACATACTCACACTATCTCATAGGAGCATCTTCTTTAAACCTTGACCAGCTTGTATTATCTACTTCATTTGAGAATCTTAAACTGGCTCTTAAAGGATATCAGCAATCTGAAAACCAATTGATGATCGGGAAGACAACTTTAGCGATATCTGAAGCAGAAATGTTAGGTGGAGATTTAGACAAAGGGGTAACTACGTTCAATGAAGCAATTGAAATTATCCAAAAAATGGGGTCTGCTGAAGAGTTACTAAATGCCTACGATATACTTGTGGATTGTTATTTTGCAATGGGGAAGAAAATCAGAGCATCCCTGACTCTTGACAAACAGATTGCGTTAGCTTCTGACAAAAAGAAATTTCCTAGTACGTTTCAACTCAAGAAATTCTATACAAAACAAGTAGCAGTCAATCTTTCTTTGAACAATCATACTAACGCTATAGCTCTAGTTCAACACCAATTAGATTCAAAATTATATGGCGATTCTGAAACAATACACAGACTGAAATGTGAATTGGGTTCGTTATTATATTTAGAAGGTTTGAGCAAAGATGCTCTAACTGCTTTGAGAGAGATAGATATTCGAAGGGCAGAATCAAGTACCTCGATTAGAATAAATCCACACGATTACTATCTTAGTCTAAAAACAATGTATTTGCAATACTATATGAAAATAGGACGATATTCTATCTGTTGTCAGATGCTGGGTGATATTTATTACAGAAAAAAGAAATGGGAAGATACATTCAACTTTTACACTCTAGCATATTCAATTGGTAGAAAAGAGCAAAAGAAATTACCACCCGAATTAACACTAATACAATCTACTTATGTTTCGATGGCAGAAAACAAAGCAAAAAATGCTCAAACATTAGTTGATAACTTAGGGAAGACAGGAATGTATACTAAAACAATTGTTACTGGAAAAGCTACATACCCTTGTATTAACTGTCTTGGAAATAGATCTATAACAGACCTTATTGGGGAATCATCTCAGGGAAGTACCAAATGTCCAACTTGTAATGGTAAGGGTAAACTAGTTCAAAGACCTCCTTTGAGCCAACATCTATGATTAGAAAAAAAAGAGATAGAATTTGAGTTAGTTCATACATCCTTATTATCTATGAAATACAACGCAAGCACTTCAATAAAAACTACTATTTTTTGGAATATGGGGCCTAGATGCCATGTTGTACCTATACCAAGTTGATCCAAAGCAAAAGTAACGAAGTATATAACTAGAACAGCTATAACTATGAAAGAAAGTGTGATGTCCCAGATTGTATCAGCTTTACTGTTATCAGCTTCTTTCTTGACAATCTTTCGATACGAGCTGGTTATCTGTAAGTACGCGTTGAATGCCGCAAATCCACCAATAAAACAAGCTGCACCTACAAGATGTAGTATTCTTAACTGAGGGTGATCTAATGGAATAGCTATACCAGTTGCACCAAAGGCAAGAATAATAGCCAGTGATCCTTTTACTATCGCTCCTTTCAATTCCTTTCTTTTAACAAAGTAAATGATTGCAACTGATAGCATCAAAGCACTGTTTATTCCAAATCCTACGATCATAATGATCATAGAGAATGTATTAGGTGGTGAATTTAAGGTATCCATGGAACCTAAATTACTGATGTGCTCAGCAAAAAAAACATACCTTTTGTAATAGTAGTTTATAGCTAAAAACAATGTTATGGTGAGAGTATACGCCATGATGATGAACATGTTCTTAATAGCAATTTGTGTCCTCTTAGGAGGTTCGAATTCTCTTAGTTTGAACATAGTTACTTGATGCTATTGGAGATGTATAAAGCTTTCGAGAAAAATTACAAATTCTATTCTTTCAACTATGATATGTAACAAAGTTAAAAAATTAGTTGAATTTGAATAGGGTAGAGCAAGACATTTGGGAAATATAATGGGTTATAAATTCTGGTTCCTCAAACACATCCTCAAGGAGAAATTGCTATCAACTATATTGATGATATTTCTCATCATCTTTATTGGAACAGTTTCTATAACCCCTTTATTTATAGGCGATATCTTCGGAGAGTTGGTGAAGGAAGCCGGAAGAGCAACCCAATATCTTGTATCAAATGGGTTCAATACTGTTAAAATCAACGCTGCTTCTTTTAGTGCAATTCTGATAACAGGTTTATTTATCGCTGTTGCTGGTGTCATCAGAGCTGCAGCAGACTTCACTCAAAGTTATGTCAATGAGGTTTTAGCTCATAAAGTAACCAAAAATGTTACAGCTGAATTTTACAATGATCTACTTGAAAAGAGTCAAGAATTTCATGATAGAGTGAGTATAGGGGAAGTGATGGCTAGAGCAACTTTTGATACTCGACAGATGAATATCTTTATCGCTCCAGGTATAAAATTCCTATTTGAATCGACTTTTACTCTGATTTTTTCAGTCTCACTGATGATTTGGATCAGTCCGAAGTTAACCCTTCTATTACCAGCTGCTCTACCATTTTATATCATAGCGATATGGGATTATAATAAAAAACTCAGACCTATTTCTAAGGCACAAATGGAGCAAAATGGGTTGTTGAATTCACGATTGCAGGAGAGTATAACAGGAATAAGAGTCATACGAAGTTTTGTTAAAGAGAAATCAGAGATAGACCAGTTCGATATTGAGACTGATAAACTTAGAGAACTCAATACTAGACGAGGAATAATAAGTGCGAAATACTATGCCGTAGGTATTACTTTTCTTATCATTGCCCTAAGCTTTCTATGGGGAGCTTATGAGGTTTCAACTGGTGTGTTGACAATAGATGATATGATTACATATGTGTTCTTAGC
>JAAFKJ010000113.1 GCA_021399395.1 Candidatus Heimdallarchaeota archaeon | reverse complement strand
TAGCATGTTTATTATCATCTATGAACGTTAGCAGTACCTTAGCCCCAGATACATTAGAAGTCTACAAGGGAATAAGTGTAAGAGGACCTAATGTACAAGGTGATACAGAAGGTATGACAGAATTTATTGTTGGTGAAATATGGACGGACACAGTATTTTCTGTAGATATTGTAGAATTTACACTGTCCATAGAATATACTCTTGTACCTGAGGGCGTAGACATGTTGGAAAATACTATAATGTCATTAATTTCAAAGGACAACAGAACTAATGCTCTACCAGTGGCTAGTTATTATGTGAAAACCAGCACTGAAGAATGCACAATTTTCCTAGATATAGATCAAACAATTAATTTCACCGAAGAGGACTTGAAAGCCACCTATAATGGAGTGACCTATACGGTATCAGAAATGGACCCATATTCACAGGTCTTCACCGACATCGGTTATTACTTACTGGGATGGGCATTTGGAAACGTATTCTTAATGGAAACTATGCCAATTACCAAATACCTCATATCACCTCAAGCAACTACAGGTCAAGAGATCAATTATGGATTATATAATGGCGAGGTAGTAGGATATAATGTATATTCACCAGATGGAACGACGGATTACGATGTTATAGAAGTTCATCACAATGAACAGAATTTTACAATTGATCTTTTCGGTACTCAAAATTTCTACATAGGAGAATCAACATACTATTACGAGAAAGAAACAGGAATTGTTGTATTCTGGATGGAAGACAATCCTACAGGGGATGATTATCACTTTAATGCTACGGAAATAATTATTCCACCTGAACCAACTGATGATCAAACTACAGTAGATTCAGCTGCAATTATAGGAGCATTGAGCACGGTAATTGTTGCAACAATCGCAATTAGAAAAAGAAGAAAGAAAAACTAATTGATTTTCTTTTTCTTATTTTTTCTTAACTTTCATAATATGGAATTGGAGCAATTCTAATGACTTCAACAGTACTTGTTTACAAAAGAAGAAAGTGATAAGCATCTCTCGTTTTTTTGATTTGTTTTTACAATTAGGAGAATGCTTTTCTTTATTCTGGTTTTACTTTCTGATTCAAAGTAGCATGATGAGTTTTTGTCATGCTGGCATGTTAGCCAAACATAGTTGAGCTTGTTTTATAGACAATGCATGTGTCATTCCTTGTGGGTCTACACACACTCTACGTGGATACATCACGTACCCTCCTACCCCGTTTACCTTACGTTTAAGTATGGCTTTCGGATCGCTTTTGACCAGAATATTGTACGCAGCATTAACATCAGCATTGATCTTATGTCCTTGAGCAGAAGTAAACAGTCCTCGAGGAGAACGTTTTCCCTTATACTTCGCTCGTTTTTGAGGAAATTCGTTGTCGAGGAAACTGCTCTTAGAGGTATATTCTTCGGGGATTGTTTCTACTTTTACTCCCTGTTCTTCACCCTTGTATTTCAACTGGTTGATGATTTTTAAAAAGGGAATGGTGATGAACATCTGAGTAACTTTTTTCCCCAAAATCACTTGTTGTTTCCATTGGGGATTATAACCGATAATCACCTCATGAAGACCACGTTCCACGAACAACTCTATCAAATATTTGGTTAGCTTGTGGAGGGCATTTTTGAGTTTCCTTCTATACTTCTCTTTCTGTTTATGGTAGGCTTGACCATAAATTAGCTTGTGCTGTTGTTTCAATTGTTTCTTCTGTTGCTGCACATATTGTGCTCGTAGTTTTGTTTGGATTTTCATATAATACTGTATAATACTTTTTATCCCTTTGCCGTGATCCTTGATAACAATTGGTTGATTGCCAAGGTTATCCACGAAGGTCACGAGGTTGACAGACCCTAAATCGATAGCACCTTTTCTAGTGGGTTTGCGATTCTTTGATTCTGGAAGTAGTTTCTCATACACCACTTCGAGTGTGTATCCCACATTTCGCGGGATGATTCTCACTTCCTTCAGTCGGGTACTGACTGTTAGTCGTGTCTTGTAGTAGAACCCTACTTTCTTCGGAAGCATTAGCCACCCATTCCTTATTTTCGCTTGTTGGTTAGTAACAATCGCTACACTCTCCCCATCTCTAGGTTTGTATCTAGGTGGTCTAGGTTGAGCGAAGAACTTCTTTGGGTGTTTCTTCCACTCTTTCTTTGCTCGAAAATATCCCTTCCAGTTCCTACACAGAAGCTTGAGCGTATGTTGCGCAGTATGAGCTGGTAACACTCTGTAACTCTCTTCTTGCTTTAATAATGTGTTAAGTTCATAATAATTAAGGAATATATTTTTGTTGTTGAGTGCGGATTTCACCAGAAAATTTGCTCGATTATAGAGGTTCTTTGCTTGATGACAAAACTTGCTTAGAGCAGGAGTATACGGTAACTCCATACACTCTATTCTTAGTACCTTTGTCATCATTTTTTCTCTTAGACTTTCCTATAAAAGCCCCCGTAATATCTTACTTTCAGTCATCTATTAAACTGATTCTTACTCTGTTTAATATGACTACATGACAAAAATTTGTCATAAATTTTTGCAACGTAATTTACACAATACATTGGAATTACAAGAAATACCAAAAAATGAAGATGATTTGAGGTTCAACCTTGTTTCTTAAGCCATTTTACTATAACCTCACCGGGATCATAGTTTCCATGTCCTGCACCTTCAAACTCCTCAAAAGTTACCTTGAAACCTTCTTCTTGCAGGAGCTCAACAAATTCTCTTGTAGACTCAATTGGAACTGCCCTATCTTCTGTTCCATGTAGAACAAGGTAATTGATGTGTTTGGCATTAGTTCTCAAAGGTCTAATATCCATTTCAGGGTCATCTTTCCATGGATGTTTTGGCGAACCAGAGCCGATTATAGCTATGTCAAAACTCTCAGGATAAAGGAAAGTTAATCTCCAGACTCCATATCCACCCATAGAGAACCCAAAGATAAGCATCTTATTTACATGAAAGATTTCTCTTATCGACTCTATCATAGCAAAAACATCTTTTTCAGTTTGTCCCGTGTAATGATCACTCAGAGTTCTACCTCTTGGAGCCACAACAAAATAATTGAATCCCATCTCCTGAAAATTCTTAGTAATAAACTTTGCAAAGCCTATTTCATCTACTCCACTACCGTGAAGAGCAATAATGAAATTATATTCAAGATTTTTGTTGAAATTTTCAGGAAAACCAATAGAATATGGTTGAAGTGTCTTATCATCGGGAGATTCAAATGCAGTTGTTATAAAATCCAAATCATAGTAGAAGTGTCCTTTAGATTCACATTTTGATATAAGTTCTAATAGTAATTCAGAATTCAGTTGTACCTGTTTAGGATCTTCATTTGAATCGAATTTCTCAATGAAATGTGTCAGTTCTTCCAGCTTGTATTTTAACCCATGATAACTGCTCTTTTCGATAGGTTTGTCTGCTACTTTCTCGAAGTTTTCGACTCGTTGAGCTAAATCAATCAAATCTTGAGGATTCAATCTATAGAATTTGTAATTAAACAGCTCTAATTCATCAATAAAAACATCTATCTTTAATGTAGAAGTAACCTCAGGGATCGCTATATCCTCAAGAAAATCATTCAATCCCTGTTCAAGTTGTATTGTCTTAAAAATCTCCTTGACTACATTATGTCTATCATCTTTTACGATTATCTTAAGATGTGTTTCTTTATCTTCTGGAGAATATATCACTGTCTCTGAAGTAACCTTATCGTCAAGAACTAGGTTCGAGAGCAATTCAAAAGCAAATTGCATCTGAGACATTTCAGATTGATGAAAATCAACAGGTAGATATTGTTTCTTAAACTCATGCTCACTCTCAAATTCATCATCAGGAATTAGCTCAAGCTTAATTGTTTTACCATCATCAGTCTGACTATTATATCTGATATTGATACCAAGAGTTTTGTGTAACAGTGGATGGAAAGGATACAACATATCCCAAGTTACTTTGATATCATAGTAAGCAACTTTATTTTCGTTATCGACATTGATAGTAAGTCCGGTATCTTCTATACTCCCAAGATAAAAAACTCCGTTCTGGTTTATCTTAGTTGTAACAGTCTCTCCCGCAATTATCGAGAAACCGTATGCATAGAATTGCTCACTAGGTTCATTGTCTGGAAGAGTTTTAGTGATGAAATTAAAGAGAAAACCATCCCCATATCGCCAACTTCTATCTCCATCTTTGAAATGGAGATCATGAACAGTGGCTTTGATATGAAGAAAATCTTCAGTAAAAGACATCTTCATATCACAGGTAGGATATTCATCACTCTCTGGTTGCATTTTGAAATCTGTCCATTCTCCTTCCTTCAAATTGAATCTAAATGATGAATTCATAGAGGTTCATTCTGCTGGTGATTTAAAATATTTGTCAATAGATTTATGAATCAGAATGGTGCACTAATTTTCATGCCATTTGTGGATAATAAGGGAATTAAAATCCATTATAAAACAATTGGACAAGGTATTCCTTTAGTTATGCAACATGGTTTTATGTCTGATCATACAGAATTTGTGGGATATTTAGATGAGTTTAAGGACGAATTCAAACTGATTTTGATTGATCTGCGAGGACATGGCGATAGTGATAAACCTCATGATTTCAGTTCTTACTCAGTTGAGATTCTAACATCAGATATTTTAGCTGTTCTTGATGATCTGAATGTCGAGAAAGCTCACTATTGGGGGTATTCTATGGGTGGGCATATTGGTTTTGGCTTAGCAACCCTTCATCCTGAAAGATTCCTATCCTACATACTCGGTGGTATAACCCCACAAGCTCCAGATAAAGAATTAAAGCAGAAAGTTCAAGGGTTTTCAAAACTCATGAAAAGTGGAGCTGATGGATTCCTAGCCTATTTAGAAAAAAGTGGAGTCGAAATCACTGCAAAAGTTGAAGAAGAAATTAGAAGTCATGACTTTGAATCACTGTACGCTTTTTGGGCATCTGAAGTCTTTTTTGATGACGATAGACATATGGCAAGAATAGATGCTCCAATCCTATTGTACAATGGTGAGAAAGATAGTTGGGGCCATCATCCAAGAGGTTTAGAATATGAAGAAATGAGGTCAAATGTCAAATATATATCCTTTCCAGATTATGGGCACGAGGTTCACGAATATCCTGAGTTAATTACTTCTTCTGTTAAGAGTTTCTTGAAGAATACATTAGAAAATTGAACTAATTATCTGAATCAACAACTATCAGCAGTACCAATAATGCTCTTTAATGACCATTAAAAGTAAAGGAAACTATTCAATTAATAGCAACAAGACCTATCAGTATTAATAATCCCCAAAGAACGTAATAAAGTAATCCAACGGAGAAAGCAGCAAAAATTAAGTAAAGAATTATTCTTAATGATGCATTTTGGAACAAACCAACACCAAATAGAGTTTTTACATTTGCCTTTATTTGCTCCCTGTAGTCAGATTGGGGTTTAGAAATACCTATTTGGTCTCTGAGATATTTTTTAGAAAGTACGCAAAATGACAGGTAAGCTAAAATCAAACCACCAAAGGCAGAACAAAAAATAGCATAGTAAAGAGTTTTTTTCATGTAGTCTGTATCAAGTGACCAAAACAAGAAAGCTATACCCGCATTTAACCAAGAATTAATCAAAACCCCTAGGAATATAGCTCCAATGGGAATACCATAAATTAAACGCTTAAAAATCCCAGATTGAGGTTCGTTGAGCACTCCCCTATCAAAATCAGTTCTAAGCTGCTCTTCACTCATAATAGTTAAGTTTGAAGTTCTAAATATAAAAATTTTTAGTAAAAATTTCAACTATACCCTCAGAATAGTAATTTTTCACCAATAGTAATAATCTCTCAAAAATACAAAAAATACAATAACACCTGCTATTATCGACCCAACAAAAGTTAGTAAGAGAATCACTATGAGGGTGATGAGTAGTTTCTTTATTGGACCTTCATCATATATTTTTGCTTCAAACAGGATTTCAAGATTTTTCTCTAGAACCTCTTTGTAGCTCTCATAATTACTTTTGAATTTCACCTTGCTCATCAGATAGGTTCTAGAAAAAATACAATATGCTAGATAAACTAGAAATGTCCCTCCAAGTACAGCGGATATGATACCATAAATTAGAAAACCGTCTAGTGTAAAATAGGTAAGAGTCCAGATTACAAAGCCTGATCCGATATTAAGTAAAGATGCAAAAATTACAGCAATCAGTAGAAATCCAAAAGGAGGATGAGACAAAATATCTGTTAAGGATATAGATTGTTTCAATTGATTACCACAATTTATACAATAGGAAGCATTCTCATCGTTCGATGTACCGCATTCGGGGCAGAGAAGAGTCTGACTCATTACACAATATTTTAACATTATAAGTATAAAAAATTTGGTTAGAAATTCTTTATATGACAATTTTTATATATAACACGTTTGTGATATTGTTTTGTGAAACCTATTTTTTCTCCATCAAAAATACTTGATTCTCTAATTCTCATGGGTATAGTTAAGGAAGGATCACTCCATGGTTATGCCTTAGCATCCTTGATTGAAGAGAAATTTGGCTGGAAACCCAGTCAAACTGCAGTCTACAATTCATTAAAATCGATGGAAAATGATAAGTTGGTTACGTCTGAGGAAAAAATCGAAAAAGGTCGAGTACAAAAGATCTATTCTATCACGGATAAAGGACGAAGCGTGTTCGATGAGACTCATCAACATATGAGAGAACATATGGATAAAAACTTTTCACAGTTTTTTTCATTTATGCAAATGGTCGGAGACTCTGAATATTCTGAAGTATCTGATGCTTATCAGCAGAAAGTTCAATCTATAATGGATGATATGAAGAGCATCTTTAAGGTCACCTTATTTTTACTACATAAAGCTCCAGAGGATACTCAAAAGATTATAGAAAGTACCCTAGCTTCTCTCAAAAAAGTTGCTGAAAAAAAGGGCATAAAAATTCCTGAGGAAGAGTTGTGTGAATAAATTATGTTACGATTAATGAAATATGCAAAACCATACATACTGCTTATCATTGCAGCTGTTGGATTATTGTTTGCTCAAGCAAATCTAGAACTAGCTTTACCTGATTATCTCTCCAATATCGTGGATACTGGTATTCAACAAGGAGGAATAGAAAATGCTGTTCCCATTGCTATACGTCAGAGTGAGCTTGATAGGATTTTCATTTTCTTGGATCCTGAAAATCAAACAAATGTATTGGAGAATTATACTCTAGAAGATGAAAATTCAACAGACTATGATGAGTTAGTTGAGACTTATCCAGTGTTAGTAAATGAGTCCATTTATGTTCTGAATAACCTAAAAAATGCGGAAATCGAAGATTTGGAAGAGTTATTGATAAAACCATTAGTAGTTGTGTTCACTTTTGAGCAAGCGTTAGCCAATCCAGAGAATGCCACACAAATTCTAGAACCCCTAGGATTTAATGCTAGCACTCTTCCTTCACCAGAAATATTTTTCGCATTTTTAAGCTCGTTACCTCCTGCAAATATATCTTTCATAATCGAAACTATAGTTTATAGCTTTGAATCATTAGGAGAGACAATGTTGAATCAACTAGCAGTAGTAGCTGTTGGAATGGAATATGAGATAATAGGAATAGATACAGATAGAATTCAAACGATGTTTGTACTCAAATCTGGAGGGTTAATGTTGCTAATGACATTATTAGCTGTGATATGTACAATCGCAGTAAGTTACTTAGCTTCTAAAACATCAGCAGGAATGGCGCGAGATATCCGAAGTAAGTTATTCAAAAAAGTTGAAAGTTTCTCTAGTGTAGAATTTGATAGTTTTTCAACAGCATCTTTGATAACCCGCTCAACCAATGATGTAACTCAAGTACAAGGGGCTATTTACATGATAGTAAGAATGGTTGCTTATGCCCCCATACTCGGTATTGGAGGGATAATTAGAGCTCTAGCCAAAAGTAGAGAAATGTGGTGGATAATTGGGGTTGCTGTAGCAACACTAATAGTTCTAATTGGGGTCGTTTTTGCATTTACACTACCAAAGTTCAAAATAATGCAAAAACTAACAGATCGGCTCAATCTTGTTGCCCGAGAGAAACTAACGGGAATGTTAGTAATCAGAGCATTCAACAAAGAGAAACATGAAGAAGCGAGATTTGATAAAGCAAATATAGACCTAACAGCTGTAAGTTTGTTTGTAATAAGAGTATTTGTGATCATGATGCCTTTTATGATGTTGATCATGAATGGTCTAGCAGTAGGTATTATTTGGATAGGGGCACATAAAGTTGCTGAACTAAGTATGCAAGTTGGAGACATGATGGCGTTTCTACAATACTCTATGCAAATCGTGATGGCGTTTCTAATGCTAACCATGATGTTCATAATGATACCTCGTGCATTTGTAGCAGGTAATCGTATCCAAGAAGTATTAGCAACAGAGCCAGTAATCAGTGATCCAGAAGAACCTAAGAAGTTTAGCGAACCATTTAAAGGAAAAATTGAATTCCGCGATGTAACTTTCAATTACCCTGGAGCAAAGAAGAGCGTACTTCAAAATATTAGTTTCACCTCAGAACCAGGACAAACTACCGCATTTATTGGTGCAACAGGTTCAGGAAAGTCTACTGTCATCAATCTGTTACCAAGATTTTATGAAGTATCAGAAGGGGCAATTTTAGTTGATGGAGTAGATATTCGAGAAGTTACACAACACGATTTAAGAGAAGTTATTGGATTCATACCACAAAAGAGTTTCTTATTCTCTGGAACGATCGAAAGCAACTTACGATTTGCAGATGAAGATGCAAGCGATGAAGCAATTCAATCATCATTGGATATATCTCAAGCTGCTGAATTTGTCTCGTCTAAAGAAGAAGGGCTTGATAGTGAAATTGCTCAAGGCGGTATGAATGTCTCAGGAGGGCAAAAACAGAGACTGTCTATTGCACGAGCAATGGTTAAGAAACCACCTATCTATATCTTCGATGATAGTTTTTCGCAGTTAGATTTCAAAACTGATGCAGCTTTACGCAAAGCGCTTAAG
The DNA here is from genome assembly GCA_021399395.1 of Candidatus Heimdallarchaeota archaeon. Lineage (GTDB taxonomy): Archaea > Asgardarchaeota > Heimdallarchaeia > Heimdallarchaeales > Heimdallarchaeaceae > UBA460. Next base: position 399 of record JAAFKJ010000113.1, on the reverse strand, counting down.
AAACAAACAGGAGATAGCACACTGCTTATTGTAACACAAAGAGTTTCCTCAGTCAAAAATGCAGAACAAATAATCGTTTTGGATGATGGAAAGATTGTTTGTAAAGGAACACATGATGAGTTGTTGGAAACATGTGAGATTTATCGGGAGATAGCTACTTCTCAACTTGAACTGGAGGAGAGATCATGAGTCACGGACCACCACAAGGACGAAGAAAAACCCCAAAGCCAAGAGGACCCATGGGTGCGATGATGAAAGGAGACAAAGCAAGTGATTTCAAAGGAACTATGAAGAAACTCATCAAATATCTTGGAAGATATAGAATGGTGATACTCATAGCTATTTTGATTGCATCAGCTTCCACAGCTGCAAGTATTTTTGGTCCCAAAATCCTCGGTC
>JAAFKJ010000016.1 GCA_021399395.1 Candidatus Heimdallarchaeota archaeon | reverse complement strand
TCTTTGTAACCCTCAGCTACAAAGTTACTATCTCGATTGTAGAGGGGTTCCATATCGCCAAAATTAAGTCCAAATGGAGGGTCAGCAATCAACATATCTATACTCTCTGAAGGTAACTCCCTCATCCCACTTATACAATCATTATAATGTATCTTATCAACATCAAAAGTGAAGATTCTATCCTCATACAATTTTGCTGCATCTCTTACACTCCAGTCCAGAGTAGGTTTGAATTCAGCAGCTGCTTTGTGAGGAACATATGCTCCTTTCTTCGTTTTTGATTGAGTGGTTTTCATACCTTCAGCTCTGTTTTTTGTGTACCAAATGTTATTCTTCAATTAATGTGTTATATTTTTCGGGTCTTCTGTCTTCAAATATATGATTATTATCACTTAACCATTTGTTTCTAGATTTCTCTAAATCTATATCAACTATTTGTATTTCTTCAGTATCTTCTCCAGCTTGTGCTAATCTCTTTGCATCAGGCGATGTTACTTGACTTTGTCCTTTAAAATGAAGTGTAAATTCCCCATTCTTTTCAAGTCCAGTTCTGTTTGATGTAATTGCATAAATCCGGTTCTCAATCGACCGTGCAATCATAACAGTTTGACAGTAGGATAAAACAAGATTTGTTGAATGAGCGAGTACGTCCATACCCTTTAAAGCTAGACTTCTTGTAGCTTCAGGGAATATCCAATCCCAACAAATGAGAATTCCTACTTTCATTCCTCTAACATCGAAGATCTCAAAATCCCCATCACCTGGTTGGAAGAATAGTTTCTCTCTATCAAAGAGGTGGATTTTTCTGTATTTGCCTACATATCCTTCTGGACCAACTAAAACTGAAGAATTGAAGAAAACATCACCTTGTTTCTCACAAATTCCACTCACTATATAGCCATCTTTTTGTTTTGCAAGCTCAACTAATTTCTCTACAAAATATCCTCCTGGAATTTCTTCTGCAACTTGTGCTAGTTCTTCTTTTTTTGTAAAAACATATCCTGAGTTTGCTAGTTCCGGAATAACAAGAAGATCAAAATTTTTCACTGAAGAAATTATCTTTGAGATAGTATCAATATTCTCTTCAACTTGCAAAAGATTTGGACCAAACTGTAGAAACCCTACCTTCATTATTCGAAGAATAGAATGACACTATTTAAATTTGTGCAAGGCTTTTTTTAGCTTTCCAAATGTTCTTTAGAAATCTCTAAAATCTCTTCTATAGAATTAATTGAATATGTAGGAGAAAGAGCTAAGGCTTTATCAGGTTTTTCAGCACCATAAAGTGCTAGAACTGAATTTACTCCAGCTTCTTTTGCACTCATTATATCAAATTCTGTATCTCCCACCATAATAGTTCTATCAATGGGCATATTGAATTCCCCCATAATTTCAATTATTGCTTTAGATTTTGAATCTTCTAAAGTTCCAATAGGTCTATCAAATAAATGTGTAATTTTGAAATGATGTAACCATTTCTCCATACGTTCATGAGATTTTCGAGAGACCAATCCTATTAGATGTTGATTCTTGAGATTTTCAAGAGTTTCTCGTACATTTGGATACAAATCTCTGAGATAGGAGTATTTCTCAGTAAGAGACACATAATGAATTATAGCTTTATCTATTTTTTCAGGATCTTTAGTTCCAAGAAATTCTACAAAATCCTGGCTTTGATCAGTATTACCTCCCCTTTGCTTAAAAACTTCTTCAGGGATTTTTTTCTTTGTAAAAAATTCTACAGTTTCTTGCATTTGCAAAGCATATGCTTTTGTCGAATCTGCTAAAACACCATCAAAATCAAATATAATTAGAAGGCATTCCTTAGTGTTTCTAGCAATCATCTTAATCACCCAGATACCTTGAGTAAGAATAAACAAAAAAAGAAAGAAGATAAACTTTACTCTTTCTTCAGAGGTGCACTACAATTGGTGCAGAAGATTGCATCTTCATCGTTCATTCGACTGCAATTCCAGCATTTGACTTCTTTCACTTTGTTACCAGACATTTGTTGCACTTTTTCTTTCCAATCAAACTCATCAAAACCAGCAGATTTTTCTTGTAGTTTTTGAGCAATTCGATCTTCAACTTTATGTAAGCCCGAGTAAAAACCATCAATTTGTTCGTTTCTCTCACGAACTCTCTCATGTTCATTTCGTCTTCTCTCAAAGTCAAAAAGATATTTTATATACTGAAAGAGGTTCATTTTTCTTTCACGTAAAAATCTAGTTACAAGGAAGGAGATTGCTGCGAATTCTAATACTCCTAGAACAACATAAACTATTATTGCTACAGTTTGTCCTTCAACATGAAACATAGTGATGAATATACTGGCAGGTAGAAATCCAGCTGCAATTACAATAATAGGTAAACCTAGAACTAAGTAAATGAATTCGTTTATGGCACTTGCTACAGAATATCCAGTACCACTCATAAATTCAATTATATAATAGGTAAGTATAACAGTTCCAACTATTGCTATTGCAAGTATTGAAAGAAGTTTAAGTATTTTTATATCGACCCAAAATGCATATACCACACAAGCTATAATTATTCCACCAAGTATAACCTGTTGAATGAAATTCTCCCTATTGAAAATTTTTCGTTTTCCTTCTGGTAAACCGTGCATTGTTCTCAATTCAATGCAATAGTATATCTTTATTTGTTTTACTATGCAAGCAAATATAATTTGGAGGTTAAATATGAGAGGAATAAAAATAAAAATAAAAGAAGAAGAGAATTATTCCTCTTTCGTTTTCCTTCGTCTAAGAACAACTATAGCTTGAACTAGTAGAAGTGTTGCACCCAGAGATAGAAGCGTAAGTGCACCAAAACCCGTTCCCTCTATAGGAGGTTCTATTGTTATAGTATAGTTGAGCACAGTTCTATATATTGTACCATCAAAATCTACAACAGTAATATAGAACTCAAGAATCATTCCAATCGAATAACCTCTTCCGAAGGTTGCATAGTATGACATAGGAGATAGGGATGAGTTGTAATCCATTATACCTGTAACGAATTGTGTCTCATTTGTTGCAGAATCTATTTCATACCATGAAAGATTCACATGTCTTTTACCAGTAAAAATTTGCAACTCAGTTCTATTTTTCACACTTACAAACACATAATATTCTAGATCTTCATAGAAACTATTTGTAACTACAGTGTTATAGCTATCCGCATCTTCATTGTAAGATTCAACTCTAACTTCAGGAGTTCCGATAACTATAGGAGTCAAATCTGATTCAAATACGTGGTATGTGCCATTTATAGAAAACATTGTTTGTTCTACTAAATCTATGGTGTAATTCACCATAATTCTGTAAATTACATCAAAGTCATATGGTAGTGGCATAATAGTTGTTTGAAACTGACTGATAGCACCTATGGAACCAATTTGTGTCTCAGTTGAAGTTATATCAACAACTCTCCAGTCTGTTTCATTGATCAGAAGGTATTGTAGATAAACCACTATATTCGCTGTATCCTCTGGAATAAAGACTTGTGTTGTTATAATGACAGGATCTAAATCAGTTGGCTCTAGAATATCTCTTTCAAGAAATTCAACAGAAGGTCTGACATTGTATCTTGAGGGTAATGGATAATAATCGGTAATTTTGTAAGTAACAAGATCGATGGTAAATTCATCAATGAGAACGGGAGTAAGTGGAAGACCTAAGTAATAATTTCCAATATAAGTTTCATTATCAACTTGTTTATAGAAAGTACCATAACTGTTATCAATTTCTCCATAGGTTCCTACTGTTAAGAAATTGTTATTATATACTAGAAATTCAAAACTATCTGAAAGAGTTATCGCTTCGCCTATAATATCGTCAAAACTGTTGCCAAATAACTTAGCGCTATTACAACCAAGTAGTTGAATACCTTTTGTCAATTGAGTATATGAGCCATCTCTGATTGTTAATCCAAAAGTATTTCTGCCCACAATTCCGATATCTGAGGTACTAACTTCATTTCCAGATAGTTCGATGAAATCAGAGAACCACATACTTATACCATAAACAGAGTCAAAAACACCATTGCTAGCAAGTACTGCATCAGTTACTGACCATAAAGACAGACCATATTCCGCATTTATTGCTCCGTTTGCTGTAAGAATTATTTCACTAGTTGTTTCAATGTAATATCCGCTAACAGTGTTATTTACTGTATTTCCGAGAACGCTTATGTCTCTACAATAGACTATGGAAATACCATCTTCTACAGTATCCAGAATATTCTCTTTGATCGAACAACTTCTGCCATTTGTAAGTAAGATACCTCCAAGAGAATTGGAGATTGTATTTGTATTAAGTTCAACTTCTCTTGTTTCATCTATCTCCACAGCATAGTAAGATATGTTGTTAAAATCATTGTCATAAATATGAACCCCATCTGAATCATATCCTAGTACTCCTGTAGTAAAATTTTCAAATGAGTTATCTCGAATAATAACTGGGGAGTAATCTAAATCTATTGCAGTGTGACTATGTGCAAAATTACTGTTTTGAATGTATGTTACTCTAGTGTCTGTAGCTACAATACATTCATCAGAAATTGAAGTGAAGTTATTATATTCATAATTACTAAAATCTGAGTTCTTCAAAATTAAAGCAACTTCTAGATTCTTCAGATCGTTATTGACGAAATGCATTCTAGAATCTTGTAGAATTGCTCCTGTGACTATATTATTAAAGGTATTCCATTCAATATCAACTTGTGGTAAATTTCCAATATTTGTTCGTGAAAAATCGTCAACTATTAAACCAGTTTCAGTAATGTCAAAGAAATCATTATAACTTAATGCGCCACCATCTGAATCATCGATATCCAGTCCATAATCCAACAGTTGGAAAGTGTTGTGATGGACTTGAATATTGTGTCCATTTATAATTTCCACACCAACAGTGCTATTATAAAAGATACTCTCTTGAATATTAATGTCTCTCACATTTTGCAGCTTAAATAGACTAAACTGTTCGAATGTAGTTCTAGTAGAAACAAACTCACAGAGTTTTTCTTGGTACTGGGAGATACTGATTCTTGCATAGACTACATGACTGTCAATAAAGGTGTAATTTGAACCTATGAGGGGTGGTGTTGTATCTGTATTTGCAACAGAGGCTATAGTATATGTGTAAGATGGATTTGCAACAGTAATATTACTATTGTCAACATATAAAATACCTCCTTGTTGAACATTTATACTCAAAGAGCTTACGTTAAAATAGAAATTTGAATTTAGTATTCTTAACTCTCCACCGTTTCTGATATCAATATTTTCGTTTAAGTAATAATCAGTACCATCAATTGTTTGGATGTCGGTTATTTCCCATTGGAAACCATTATTAGGTCGAGGATCAATATCCACTCCAATAGCATTAACTATAGTAGTTCCAAGTAGCAAACCTAAAACAATTGAACATATAATAAGGGTAATATTTTTCTTAGAATCCTTCATCTAATTTAACCTCGAAGTTAGTCTTAATTTTAGCAATCGTGATGAATGAACATTATTAAAGTTTCTGTAAGCACTGCAATTTCTGATGAAATTACAACGTAATGTTGGAACTCAGCATCATTATGAGGTCAATCCACCTGAAGCACAATAAAAAT
>JAAFKJ010000112.1 GCA_021399395.1 Candidatus Heimdallarchaeota archaeon | reverse complement strand
TTTTCGAAGATCTAGGCTATCTTCAGGGACAGCAAATAATTGAGGAGCTACAAAAATCTCATGCAAACTTCGTAATTGTTCCAGCTTTGAATGAATATGCTCTAGTTACTAAAATATATGATTATGCTATCGGAAACTCTCACATACTTATAATTGGAGGAGAAGGTGAGTTGTCTGACTGGTGTGATAGTATAGAACAAAAATACACACTCGTTGAAGGAGACAGAACTGCAATATCTGATACATTAAGTAAATTGTACTTGCAATGGAAAAACAATCAGTTAGAGTATGGGTGTAACGAAGTTAAGCTTGCTGAATTTGGTAGGCATGCTCTTGCTCTAAAATATGCAAATCTAATCAAAAAGGAATTTGAATAGAAGTAAATTGCTCATTTTTGTCTGAAAGTTTTTAAAATACATCGTATTTGTAATCATAATGAAAGTTTTAGTTTTAAGTCCACATACGGATGATGTTGAACTAGGTGCTGGAGGAACAATAAGTAAACTGATGGAACAAGGATGGGATACTTATTGGATGGTGTTTTCGACAGCAGAAAAATCTCTGCCTCCTGATATGGACAAACTTACGTTACGAAATGAGTTTCTAGATGTCATTGGATACCTAGAAAACAAGTTTATTCTAACAATTAAGAAAGAGATTTTTTCTTATGAAGTACGCAGACTTCCAGATCATAGACAAGAAATTTTAGATCATCTTGTGAAAGTTAGGAACAACTATAAACCTGATCTTGTTATAGGGCCTTCAATTCATGATTTTCATCAAGATCATCAAGTTGTAGCAAATGAGATGATTAGAGCATTCAAAACCCATGCTTCCATAATTTGCTATGAATTACCATGGAATCATATAGAGTTTAATACACAACTGTTTGTAGAGTTAAGTGAGGATCACATCAGTTCAAAAGTCGAAATTCTACAATTTTACAAATCTCAAATGGAGATGTATAGGCAGTATTTCAGCGAAGAATATGCAAGAGGGTTAGCTTCAGTTAGAGGAACACAAATCAGATCAAGATATGCAGAAGCGTTTGAAGTAGTAAGGTGGCAAATGTAGTTAAACACCTATACGATAAACTTTCCTTTCTTCTGTGTCTTCTATCTGATAGATATTTCTAGTATCCACAAAAATGTAAGGTTTCTTTGCAAGTGAATCCATTTTTGAGATAAGAGATTCCCCATACTCGGTATGGTCTGCTAGAAGAACAATGCAATCAGCATGTGTTAAAGCTTCTTCCAAATTTTCAACAAAGTTGACTCCAATTATCTCTCGTATTTCTTCTCTACTATAAAGAGGATCATGTAAATATGCATCAACTTCAATGTCCTTCAGCTGATTAATGATATCAATTGTTGGTGAGTAACGATATTCCTTAACATTCCCTCTGTAAGAAAAACCTAATAAAACAATCTTTGCTGTTTTTAGATCCTTTTCCAGATATTCCACACTTTGGGTGATTTTGGTAACTACATGCTTAGGCATAGACACGTTAACTTCTCTACCAGCTTTCATGAGTGTAGGTTTTATCCCAAGATTCTTCGCAGTTTGAATAAGAAAATGGGGATAAACTGGAATACAATGTCCTCCAACTCCGGCACCTGGAAGTAGAATATTTCCCGAAGGTTCTGAATTAACTGCATTTCTTACCTCATAAAAGTCAACATCAAGTTTTTCAGAAATTTTTGAAAATTCATTTGCAATTGCAATATTAATATCTCTGAAAACTCCTTTGAAAATCTTCGCAGCTTCAGCTGTTCTTGCAGAACTCATTTTTATTACACTCTTTTCTACAAATGAATTATAGAGAAGTGCCATTCTTTCTGTGCTTCTAGAGTTAATTCCCCCTATAATTTTAGGATAATTTTCGGTTATATCTTGTAGCACTTTTCCTGTATAGGTACGTTCAGGAGAAAAGCCTAATCCAAAATCAACCCCAGCTGATAAACCAGAATGAATTTCGAGAATCGGAAGTAACACATCCTCTGTTGTGCCTATAGGAAGTGTAGTTTCCTGAATTAGTAATTGGCCTTTCTGCAAATTTCTTCCTATCTTTTCAATTAATTCGGTAAGAGGTGTTAAATTTGGAATTTGATTTTCATCTAAAATGATTGGAATAATTATGACAATGACATCTGCATCTTGGAGTGCTTGCTCAACAGATAATGTGGCACAGTATTTTTCTGTCTCTAAACCCCTCTTGATACCTTCAGAGACTCCAGGTTCTCTAATCATAGGAATAATACCGTTGTTGAGATTTGCAACAAGATTGCCATCTATATCAACTCCTACAACCTTATAACCTGCATTTAAGAAAACTACACTTATTGGCAAACCAATTTGTCCTTGGCCAAAAACAGCAATGGTTAAGGAACGGTTTCTTATTGATTGAACAGCAGAATCGTTATTCATCTCGAAGTATTTCATGTCTAAATCATAGCTCAAATGAAGTTTTTAAATCTATTTAAACACATTAAAGACGAATCATAAACTTGCAAAAATAGATAGAAAAATTAATATTGTGTCAGTCAAAGCCCAATATGTTCAAATGAGTAAATCTAGACAGTCTCTCAAATCCCTATACAATCGTTTCACAAAATTTGAACAAGATTTAGGGATTTTTGATAGGAAGATCGATGATGTATATTTTTGGGAACGTATCAGATTTAGAGTATTCCAGAGGATCTTTCAGAAAACATTGATAGATCAAGATGAAGCCCCTGGTGGCGAACCCTCTCCTAGAGAAAAACGTCTTGGTAATTATTTCTTGAAATTTAGAAACTATTTTCTTGCTTTTTTCAGATTTAAACGAAATCCTTTACTTGCAAAACAGCATGATGTTCTGATTCTAAGTCATTCAAGACGAAAACTCCAAGAAGATGGAGTATGGTGGGACATTTATACTGATTACTTTGAAGACAAACTAGATTATTCAACAATTTCATTGGAAAGCGATTTGTTTCTTAAATACAGAAAACCAGCAAAAACAACAGATTTACTGTATACAACTTATGTTGACTTTTTGGTAGATATGAAGAAGTATCTAAAAATTCACAGAGTTAAATTTACTGATGAAGAAATCATCTATCTTAGAAAACTTTCTCAATCAATTAAAACCAAATTTAAATTGTCAATCGATTTAGTTTCTCTAACTTACCACATACTAACCAGAAGAAAAAGAAGCTTGCCTTATCTCTTGAAAATTCTGAATAGAATTAAGCCTAAAGCTGTTGTGGTTGTGTGTAGTTATGGAAAAGAAGATTACATTGAAGCATGTAAAATTCAACAAATACCCGTCATTGAACTACAACATGGTGTGATTACAAAATATCATACCGGTTATTCCTATGAGAAAAAAGGATTCAAGAAATATACTTTTCCTGATTATCTTCTAACTTTTGGTGAATATTGGAAAGATTCTGTAACTTACCCGATTGAAAAAGATAAAATTATCAGTGTTGGTTATCCTGAATTTGAACATAAAAAGAAGAGATACAAGAATATTAAGAAGAAGAAACAAATATTATTCATCTCTCAAAAAACAATAGGAGAAAGACTATCTAAATTTGCGGTGGAATTGAGTAAGATCAAGAATTTGAATTACAAAATCATCTACAAATTGCACCCATTTGAAGTTTTCACGTGGTATGAAGATTATCCGTGGTTAGCTGAAAGCAAGATAGAAATAGCTGATCACAAAGGAAAACATCTGTATAAACTGTTCGCCGAATCAGACGTGCAAATCGGTGTCTACTCTACTGCATTATTCGAAGGGTTAAGTTTTGGTGTAAAAACATTCTTAGTTGATCTTCCAGGAATAGATTACATGGAAGATTTGCTTGAGTGGAATGTAGCAATTCAAATAAAGAGACCAAAAGAGCTTCTGAATTATATAGAGGCTGAAAGATGGGAAAAATGTGACTCTGAGCGGTTTTTTATGAGTAACTCGGTAGTGAATATTAGCAATGCAATCAATAAAATTATTGAAGGCAAATAAATATTTTTTGAAGTCTTACATCGGGTATGTGTTGAAAAAAGATGAGAAAAATTCATCCTATGCGAACGCTGGAAGGTACGCTTTTAATAACATGAAAATTCCTAATAGGATTGTTATTACTCCGATTGCGGGTTGTAATTTCTTTATAGGCAGATATTTTACAGTTAGAACAGCAAAGGGAACAGAAAGAAGCGAACCGATTAATAACGGGATCAATAGGTACCAATATCCAATCGATATAGCTACATTATCTACTGAAAGATATATAGCTAACGAAGCAACACAGACTATAGCTTCGGATAGTGATGTTGATGCTACCGCTTGTCTAGGGTCTCTATCAACAATTATCTGCCCTGAGGAGACTAGTGGACCATATCCTCCTCCTGAAAGACCTTTATTGAAAGCAGCGACTAAACCAATAGCTGAAATTTTCCACCATGAGAATTTCCATTTTAACCTCACTAAAACGATAAGACCCACTACAATAACTAGCACTCCTATGTAGGTCTTAACAGCTGTATCTGGGATATTTATGCCAACAAATGCAGCAACTATACCCCCTACTATTCCGAGGAAACCAAGGATAAATGAAATCTGAAAATCCTCAGACAGATGAAAACTATGAACAAAGTCTTTGAATTTCTGTGAATGGTTATTTTGGAAACGCTGTGTTTTAATGATCTGATTATCAGAATTCTCTGGTTTTGAAAATTTATATGCTACTTTCTTAACACTTGCTTTGTTATTTTTTCTCTTAAGTTCAAAATTAGCATTACCCATTCTATGATGAAGATAAGCTGAGCTAAATCCCGAAATAAATTCAGTAAAAAGTACTGCAGGTACGATGAGGGCTTTTGGAACGTTGAATATTATCATCAATAATGGAACTAATAGAGTACCATAACCCCCTCCCAAAGCGCTATCAACGTACTCACAAACTAGCGCTATGAACGCAAAGAGAATGTATATGCTAAGTGTAAAGATTTCTGCTTCACTCATACTTCTCAGACCTTTCAAACAAAAGAAATTAACGGAGTTTAAAAGTTTGGTGTAACACCAATACCCTTGGAATACAACATCTGTTGTAATGACGACTATATCTGTTCAAGTGACAGTGTGCCAATAGTATATGTTTGTTCGAAATCCATAAATATTGGTATGAGACCAAAGTCTTAAATAATCTAACAAAAGTAAAGGATTATGGCTGAAATAAATATCGATGAAGTGATCTTCATATCTGAAACATCTTTAACAATAAGAGAAAGTAGGCGAAGAACAACTGTTCCTAAAGAGATAGTAGAAGAGTTGGGATTAAAGAATGGTGACAAATTACGTTGGTTACTATTTGAAGATGGCAAGGTATTATTGACGAAAGTGAAAAGGAAACCTCGAACAAAAAGATGATCCTAAAAAACTAGAACAATGATATCTAAACTCATGAACACAATAAATCGAATGTCATAAACCTGGACTAGATTTGGAATATTGAAAGAAGGCGTTCGAAAAGTGTTACAATATGAAATAATAGATGTCTGGGAAAGCATTCATGATCTTTTGATTGAATGGATTGAGTCAGTTATTTTAGAAGGATGGAATATTTACAGGAACAAAGCAACTCTTAACAGGATATCGGAAACATTAGTTAATAGAATTGCACTCTCCCTGCAACAAGATTTTCAAATTAATGAAGAACAATTGGTTAATATGACAGAATTGTTTAAACCAACTATTTCTAATTGGATTGATAATATCCTGTTAATAAATGCGGGATTTTATAGAGATCAATCTAAATTCACTGAATTTGCAATTTTCATAGCAAGAGATTTGATGAAGATATTTCTTAACGAAGTGAATATTTCTGATTAAAAAGAAGGTGTATAGTTTGGCGATGGAAATAAATAGAAAAGAAAAAAGAAAGATTATGTTATATTGGCTCATACACTTTTATGGGTTGAATATAACCTAATTGTTCCATTTTGTCTAAGACTTTTTGAACACTTTCTACGATGCTTTCGTCATCAGTATTACAAACAACTTCTGGTGCTTGTGGCTTTTCGTAAGGATCATCAACACCAGTGAAACCTTTGATTTCACCAGCTCGGGCTTTTGCATAAAGACCTTTGAGATCTCGTTCTTCACAAGCTTCTAAGGATGCATTAACATAGACTTCCATGAAATTTGTTCCAATTCTCTGCCTGATTTCCTCACGTATTGAACGGTACGGAGCAATATTAGCTGCAATTGCTATAACGCCATTGCGACTCATTAAATGACAAACAAACCCAACTCTTCTAATATTCTCATCTCTATCTTCTTTGCTGAATCCTAGCCCCTTGCTAAGATTTTGTCTAACAATATCTGCATCAAGTCTTTCAACTTTGTAACCTCGTTTTCGGAGTTCTTCAGCTACTGCTTTAGAAATAGTGGTTTTTCCTGAACCAGAAAGTCCTGTGAAGAGCATTGTCACTCCTTTTTGTTCAACAGTTTTACGCTTGTTATTAACTGAATCAATAAGAATCATTGCTACTTCTGGTCGAGTAAATTCTCGTGGGAGCATTTCGCCGTTATTGAGCATATCTCTAACTTTGGTACCAGAGAGAAAGACATGAGATTCTTTTGAGTGGGGACAGGTGTTTTTTGTGACCATTTGCTCGCAGAGTTTACAATAGAAAGCATGTTCAAATTTCATTGGAGTAATTGCTAGCTCTTCTTTGGAAAACTGATCAAAAATTGCCTGCGCATCATAAGTTCCGTAATACTTTCCTACGCCTGCATGATCTCTTCCAATGATGATGTGCGAACAACCATAATTTTGTCTGCTAATAGCATGAAGAATAGCTTCTTTTGGACCAGCATAACGCATATTTGCTGGATAAACTCCTAAGAATGTGCTGTCTTTTGGATAATAATTGTTAAGAATAACATTGTATGTTTCCATTCTAACATGATGAGGAATATCATCTCCTTTAGTTGCACCAACGAGTGGATTGACAAAAAGTCCATCAATGGATTCTAAAGCTACTTTTTGCAAATGTTCATGTGCTCTATGGATAGGGTTACGAGTTTGAAAAGCAACAACAGTTTTCCATTCTTTTTCAGCAAAAATCCTTCTAGTAACCTTTGGGATAAACCTGTATTCATTGAAGAGCTTATGTGGGAAATCTTCAAAGACGATAATATCACCGCCTATATAGACACTTCCACCTTGATAGACCGCTACAACTCCTGGGTGCTCACTGTCATCTGTTCCATAAACAGCTATTGCTTCATCCTTTTTATCTGGAGTGTAAATACTCGATACTTTGAGTATAGCAGTATGGGTGTCTTCCCAGGTTAAAGATACTTCATCTCCTACCTTTATTTTAGAAGCAAATTCATCATCTACTTGTAGTGTTATTGGAATTGGCCAAACTGTACCATCAACCAATTTCATGTTCTTGAGAATACTATTGTAATCTTCCTCTCCTGCGAAACCTTTCAAAGGTGAGTAGATACCAGTTGCGATACATTCTAGATCTGCTAATTCTCTCTCTGTTAATTCTCGTTTAATAAGAGTTTTAGCCTTTTCAACAAGATTATAACGTTCTTTTTCATCAACTATAAATAAGTCAACTAATTCTCCACCATGGGGAGCAATTAATCCGTCTGGTTCAACCATTTTTATTCCTCGATTTTTCAATCATTTCAAATACGGTTTTTGAAGCAACTTTGGATATTCCAACTATTGAATCAACAAGAGTTTCTTTCTGATTGTATATAAAACTTCTACCATGTTTGTCAGAAACAACTCCTCCGGCCTCTTCAACTAGAAGGTGACCTGCGGCGATGTCCCATTCATTCTTGGGGCCAAGACTAAAAGTAGCATCAGCTTCACCAGATGCTACTAGAGCCAGTTTATAAGCAATCGAACCTGTGGGAATTACTTCAGCTATTTGCTTGAATTCTTCCCACTCTCCTCTCTTATTTTCTGACCTACTTGCAACGATAACTGGCTTACTTTCTAATGTTGAATTCACGTGAATTCGTTGCCCATTTAGAAATGCACCATTACCTTTTACAGCAGAATAAAGTTCATCCTTCAGCGGGTTAAGAACTACACCCATTATCGGTTGTCCATTTTCTACTAGAGCAACAGATATTGCGTATTCTGGGATGCTTTGTATGAACTCTTTTGTTCCATCAATCGGATCTACAATCCAGACTTTCTCTTTCTTCAATCTATCTGGATTATCCTTAGTTTCTTCAGAAAGCCAACCTATCTCAGGAAAAGCTTTGGTTAGCTCTTCTTGCAAAATAGAGTTAACTGTAAGATCGCCTGTGGTGACAGGATCATCATATTTCTTGAACGATTGCTCAAAACCATTTTTGACAATATCAAGAAGTGCTACTTTAGCTTTTTTTACTGCTTGACATAGAACGTCGTGTTCTTTCTGTAATTTTTCAATCATAGTCACCACAACTACGACATCCAATAACGCGAATTATTTAAAATGTTCCATGTAACGCTAAGTTCTATCCAATAACTCAGACAAAAAATAATCACCTAGAGATTGTTCTTTTAGCTGATTTTTATTCTGCTCCCAGTAATATTCTTCCAAAATTGTTTCTTGTTTTTTTGTTGTAGAAATGATATATCTATTAAGAATGAAATCCATATCCACTTGAGCTAAAGCTCTACCTTTTTCCATACTAAGAATACTATACACTTTATTGAAATC
>JAAFKJ010000111.1 GCA_021399395.1 Candidatus Heimdallarchaeota archaeon | reverse complement strand
CAAAAACGTTCCACCTATGCAGGAAAAAGAGTCAAACGAGGACTGTTCAAATCTGCCCAAGGGTACTTGATCAACGCTGATGTTAATGCAGCATATAATATTCTGACAAAAAGCGATCCACAAGCACTACCTAAGCGTAGTGTGGGTGGGGTAGGAGGGTATGTGATGTACCCCCTTAGAGTGAGCTATCAAGCGATGAAACTCTAAGAAAACTAGTGTAAATACAAAGTTACACAATAGTATATCATAGTAAGTCACAAAAGCAGATAAAAAACAAGAAAGAAAAATAGGCAAACTTTGCTTATACTTTATATTAAAGAACTTAGAAACAACAGAAATTTGATGTTTGAGTGCTGTTCAAGATTTCTTTCGTTCATTTTTGTCCTTAAACGAACACTCTTTAAATACAACTTAACAGATTCGTTCCCGACAGAAGATGGTCGTAATAGAGGAAGCTCCGAAAGTTGCTGAAGATGATGATACCTTGCTGGAGCAAGAAGTTAACCGTTTATATTCAAAATTAAAAAAACTGGGATGGGATAAGAGTGCATGTGAATCAATAGCACCCTATACGCTCAAAATAAATAAATTAAAGAGAGATAAGGGGTTTAAGATTTTAGCTCACTCATATCAAACAGCTGACATCGTATTTGGAATAGCAGATATTGTGGGTGATTCTCTAGCATTAGCTAAAAAGGCTACTGAAATTAAGGAAAAGCGAATACTTTTCTGCGGTGTTGACTTCATGGCTGAATCTGTTAAAATTCTAAATCCAGAAAAATTGATTTTAGTTCCAGAGAGAGGAAGAGATTGTACCCTAGCAGATTCTATAACTGGTGAAGATGTAGTAAAGCTTAAGGAAGAAAATCCTGGAGTTCCAGTGGTTTGTTATGTAAACACAAATGCTGATGTGAAAGCTGAATCAGATATTTGTTGTACATCTGCTAATGCTAAGAAGATTGTAGAAAGCCTAGACACTGATACAATTATTTTCATTCCAGATGAGAATATGGGCAAGAATCTAGCCAAAATGACTGGTAAGAAGATCATCACTTGGCCTGGATATTGTAGAACCCATAACGCTCTTACAATCAAGAGATTGGAAAATTTAATCTCCGATGATAAAACCAAAACCTTTGCTCATTTTGAATGTCGTCCTGAAATAATAGAATCTGTTGATTATACAGGAGGAACAGGAGATATGCATCGTTATTCAGCTAAAGCAACTAAAGGTGACAAAGTGCTGTTTTTAACTGAACAAGGTTTTATCGACAGAATGAAAGTTGAATATCCCGATGTTGAGTTTGAAGATAGCAAAATGATATGTGTTAGCATGAAAAGAAATGACCTCATAGCAACACTGAAAGCTCTTGAAAACCCAACAGATGACAATGTTATAGATTTAGATGAAGATATTCGTAAAAGAGCTTATAAAGCAGTAAGTAATATGCTCAAATACTAAATAAATGTGATTTTCATGATACCTACTTTTTTGATTGATGAAGATTTAAAAAAATGGCTCGAAGAAGATATTCACTATTGGGACGTTACTACTTCTCTACTTCCTGAAAAGAATACTGAAGGAAAAATTTACTCAAAACAAGAAGGAACAGTTGCTGGCTTATTTATTGTTCAAAGAATCTTTGAATTTGTTGGTGCAGAATTTGAACCTCTTGTAGAGGAAGGGGAAGAAGTAGAGAAAAAAACACCAATTGCATCTATAAAAGGCAAATTTCAGTCACTTCTTCAAGTAGAGAGAGTTTCTTTGAATATTTTGGGTAGATTATCAGGTATAGCAACCCAAACTTCCAATATGGTGAAAATAGCACATAAGGCTAATCCTTCTCTCAGAATTTGTGGCACCAGAAAAGTTGTGCCTGGATTAAGTAAATATGATAAATATGCCATAATCATTGGTGGAGGAGATTCACATCGTTTCAATTTATCAGACATGGTACTCTTAAAAGAAAATCATCTAGCGGGATTCAATTCGATAACTGAAGCTATTACAACAGCTAAACAAAAAACTAGTTTTAGTAAAAAAATCGAAGTTGAAGTGCAAGATGAAAAACAAGCAATTGAAGCTGCTAAAGCTGGCGCTGACATAATTATGTTAGATAATTTCTCTCCAGAAGAAGTAAGACACACTATCCCTAAAATCAAAGAGTTTAATCCCAATGTTCTAATTGAGTTAAGCGGCAATATAACACTCAGCAATCTGGAACAGTATTCAATAAAGGGAGTAGATTTGATATCCTCTGGATCTTTAACACATTCTGTTAAGAATTTTGATTTTACTATGTTGATAGAATAAAAAAGAGAAGATTAAAGAGGAGTAAAACTGTCTCCTTCTTTGATTGATTTAATAAATTCAACTACAAGTAGTATTATATTTTTGACATCATCCAAACTGACGATTTCAGATGCTGTGTGCATATATCTGTTTGGTATACCTAACAACCCTGTTGCTGCACCTGAAAGTTGAATTGCATTTGCATCAGTACCAGTGCCTCTTGGAGCTGCATGTTTTTGATAAGGTAGATCATTCTTCTCTGCTACTTCAAAGAGTTTCTTTACAACAATAGGATTGAAATTTGGACCAATAGAGATAATTGGACCACCACCAAGTTTTGTGTCACCAACCATCTTCTTTTCTATTTCTGGAGCATCTGCTGCAAAACCTACATCAAAAGCTAAACCGATATCAGGTTTTATAGCTTCAGATGAGATATGAGCACCTCTCAGACCGATTTCTTCTTGTACAGTTGAGACTCCGTATACTCCTGCATAGAAGTTTTTGTCTTTAGATAATATTTTCATGATTTCTGCAACGATGAATGCGCCTATAGCATCATCAAATCCAGCTGCAACTGCTAAATTGTTCTTGCCCAATCTTGCATATCCATAATCAAAGACAGCAAAATCTCCAACACCTACATATTTCTCTGCTTCCTCTTTATCTTTGCATCCAATATCGATGAATAGTTTTTCCATTTCTGGAGCTTTTTTCCTTTCATCTGGTTTCATCAAATGAATGGCTTTCTTTCCTATTACACCAAGTACCTCACCTTTATCAGAGATCACTCGAACTCTTTTTCCAGGAAGTGTTGAAGTATCAAAACCACCTAAGGGGTGTATCCATAAGTAACCGTTTTCATCAACATAAGATATCTGAAAACCAATTTGATCTATATGACCAGCAAGCATAATTTTGAATTTGCTCTCAGGATTGATTATTGCACAAACATTGCCAACTCTGTCAACCTCTATT
>JAAFKJ010000015.1 GCA_021399395.1 Candidatus Heimdallarchaeota archaeon | reverse complement strand
GCCTATGAGAAGTATACCGAATTCAAGAACTATCTTGATCCACTGAATAAAAGAACTGTTTTACTTACAGGAGATTATGATGCAGAAGATTCCAGCGCCAAATATGCTGATGTAATAATAGCAACAAATGAGAAAATTGACTCAGCTATTAGACATCAAGCAAAATGGGTTAATAAGATTGGATTGATAGTTTCTGATGAAGTTCATCTTATCAATGACTCTTCTAGAGGTCCAACACTTGAAGTAGTAATTGCATTACTCAAGAAAATCACTGATGCACAACTTCTTGCTCTAAGTGCAACAATTCACAATGCTGACCAGATTGCTAGATGGTTGGAAGCAGAATTAGTTTCCAGTGATTGGAGACCAGTAGAATTAAAGGAAGGAGTACTCTTCGACAAAACTATAGTCTATGGTGACGGATCTGAACAAACTATTCCATTAAAATATAAAGATAGCTTCAACAACATCGTCAGTTTTATTTTGAGTAAGAAGAATCAAACTTTAGTTTTTGCAACAACAAGGAAAATGGCAGAGTCAACTGCAAAAAAACTTGCAGTAAAAGTTGGACAAACGTTGACTAAAGACGAATTAGGAAGACTGAATGTCGCTTCTTCTGAGATTTTGAATACTGGTGAACAAACTAAACAGTCACGTGGATTAGCGCAACTTGTGAGACAAGGAGTCTCTTATCATCATGCAGGATTGAATTCATCACAGAGAAGAATTGTTGAAAGAAATTTCAAACAAGGCAATATTAAGATAATTAGCGCGACACCAACTTTAGCGATGGGATTAAATCTTCCTGCTAGATATGTCATTATCAAAAGCATCTATCGTTATAATGTTACTTTGGGAAATTACCCAATTCCTGTTTTAGAATACAAACAGCAAGCAGGAAGAGCTGGTAGACCACAATATGATAAACAAGGAGATGCAATATTAATAGCAAAAAACGAATATGAGGCGACAAGCCTTTATCAGACATATACAACAGCCGATACAGAGGACATAGAATCAAGGATAGCTACTGAACCTGCTCTAAGAAAAATTGTACTAGGACAAATTGCAACTGAAAATACTCAAACGATGGCTGAGTTAGAGGATTTCATTGGACAAACATTCTATGGATATCAACAAGATTCTGCTAGTTTGAGTTCAGTTCTGAAAAAAGTGATAAACTTCCTTAGAGACGAGGGGCTGATTATAGTTGATCCCGATTATCTCATTCCTACTAGTTTTGGTAAAAGAGTAAGTCAGTTGTATATTGATCCCCTTAGTGCAATAGTCATTCGTGACGGTTTAATGAAAGCTAACGTCAAAGCAAAGCATTTCCTGAAAGACATAAGTTATCTTCACCTAGTTTGTTCTACACCAGATGTCAGGTGGGTCACAATCCGCAAAGATGAGCAAATAGATGTGATGAACTTCATTAGTGATCATGATGAAGAATTCCTAACTGAACCTCCTGAATCATCCTTTGAATTGGAGCTTTTCATGAGTCGAGTAAAAACAGCTCTAATTCTTCAAGACTGGATTAAAGAGACACCAGAAGAGATTATGCTCGATAGATATAACGTTGGTAGTGGAGATATCCATATGGTTGTTTCAAATGCCGAATGGTTACTCTATGCTTCAGACGAACTCGCAAAACTCTTGAATTATACTGAAATAGCTTCTTCCATTTCTTCATTACACAATCGTGTTGTAAGTGGAATAAAGCAAGAACTTCTAGAACTTGTAACAATCCCAAATATTGGACGAGTTAGAGCTAGAACTCTTTATGATAAGGGATTCAAAACAAGAAAAATAATCAAACAAACAGACCCTAATGAGATTATTAAAATTCCTGGTTTTGGAAAAGAGCTTGTTAAAGGCATTTACACCCACCTAATGGGTGATGATTTCAAAGCTGTTGATTTAACAGATGATAGCTCTGAAGATTCTGAAGGAGAAAATAGTTCTTATATTGTACCTCAGAAACAGTTAGATGATTTTTTCTCATAAGGTGAAACAATTTAAAAAGATTAAATTCAGTACTTAGTTGGTAACATTGATTTCTGAAGAGATAATATCTGTTGAACTTGAAAGAATACAATACGATTTCGAAGAATTAGATGTTCCTGTCAAGTGTCTTAAAACTGTCGAAGAGTTTGATATTGGGAACAGAAAAATCAAGTTGATTAAAGGACTTAAACTGAAAGTACCTTTTTGGTTAGCAAATCTGCTTCAAAAAGAGAAACTGGTTGAACTTGAAGATTCTGAAAATTATGATTTTCCAGCCATATTTCGATTAGCCGATGCCGAACATAAAGACATTGGTTTACATAAAATAAATTCATTTTTCTATATCTTGATGAAACAAGAGTTCGAGGAATATAAGAAGAAAGGTAAGTCTGCACCCTATAGACAAAGAGAATCTATAGAGATGAAACTTCGCGAATTAATGACTATGAGATTATCTAAAATTATGAAAATTGCAGAGAAAAGCAAAAATATCACTGTCAAAACAAGGAACATGACTCCCGAGGAAAAATGGTTGTATGACACAGTTTCAGGCTTTATAGAGAAGTGGAAAGACATGGTTAAAGTTTCCTCTGAAGAAACGGATTAAAAAAAACTTATATTCTCAGTTGTGTTATACTTTATGTGCCAAAGTATATTTTTATTTGCGGAGCTTTAATTTCTGGTTTAGGTAAGGGGGTAGTAACATCTTCAATAGGCAGGAATCTCCAAGTTAGGGGAAAGAAAGTTAACGTAATAAAAATAGATCCTTACCTCAACATTGATGCTGGTACAATGAACCCTTTTGAACATGGAGAAACATTCGTAACAGCTGATGGTTATGAACTGGATTTAGATATGGGAACTTACGAGAGGTTTCTGAGATTAGAAATGAAAGGAGATCAAAATATAACAACTGGTCAAGTTTACAACCATGTTATCCAGAAAGAGAGAAAAGGAGATTTTCTTGGAAAAACTGTTCAAGTTATTCCTCATATCACAGATGAGATTAAAAGCAGGATTAAAAATGTTGGAGATAGACAACCAGATCTTGACGTACTTATAATTGAGGTAGGGGGTACAATTGGTGACATTGAAAGTCAGCCATTTCTCGAAGCTATACGTCAATTGAGAAGAGAGTTGCCTAAAGAAGATTCATTGGTAACTCTAGTTACTTATATCATGGAACCTCCAAATCTAAAAGAACAAAAGACAAAACCCACACAGCATGCCGTAAGAGAATTACAATCAATGGGACTTAGTCCTGATATTATAATTACAAGAGGTTCTCATGATTTAACGGAAAGTGCAAAACAGAAAATAATTATGTTCTGTGATGTTCCAGCAAATGCTGTTTTTTCACTTCCTGATCTTGAAACCGTACTAGCGGCGCCCCTATATCTAGATAAACAAGGACTAGGGTCTACTTTGAATCTTATGTTGCGTCTAGAGGACATTCAAGCTGATTGGACTGAAGACTCTAATCTGGTAGATATGTTTACATTACCGAATAAAACAATAAAAATCGCAATAACTGGAAAATACGTTGAATTAGCAGATGCCTACATAAGCGTGAAAGAAGCCTTAAACCACGCCGCAGCCCATAATCATGTTCGTTTAATCATTGATTTTGTTTCAACAGAAAGATATGAGAATAATCCTGAACTAATAAATGAGTTATCAAACTATCATGGCATCCTAGTTCCTGGTGGATTTGGATCTAGAGGAACTGAAGGCAAAATTGCTGCGATAAAATTTGCTAGAGAAAATAGCATCCCCTTCCTTGGAATATGTTATGGTTTCCAACTTGCAGTTATCGAATTTGCTAGAAATGTATGTAATTTTAGTGATGCCCACACCACCGAGGTCAATCCTGATTCACAACACCCTGTAATTGATCTTCTTCCAGAGCAAAGAGAAGTTATGCAAATGGGAGGGACAATGAGATTAGGAAAACACAAAATCTTACTTAAACAGGGAACATTTTTTGAGGAAATTTATGGGTCTGACGTAATTTATGAACGCCATAGACATAGATACGAAGTAAATCCAGAATTTATTGAACAAATAGTTTCTAAAGGTTTGATCTTTTCGGGTAAATCCGAGGATGGAATCAAAATGGAGACACTTGAACTTCCAAATCATCCATGTTTCATTGCATCACAATTTCACCCTGAATTTCAATCTAGGCCATCTAAACCCTCACCGCCATATTTCCAGTTCATCAAATTCGCTAGCCAGAGAATGGATTAGCACCAAAATCTTTACTACTAGTAGTTTTAATATCAAAATATTGAATATATAACAGTGTGGAGTAAGATGGCAGTTCAAAATAAAGTAGATAAAGCCATAGATGATATCTCAAAAAGAATAAAGAAGTATAATGAACATAGAAAACTTTTCCAAGAACTTTTTCGTGAAGTTAAAGATTCTCTAAATCCTTCCGAATTCCCACCAGCCTTTGGGATAAAAACATCTGATACATTATTCACTGAAAAGGTACCCAAAACTAATATAGAGGGTTTAAAGTTTGCAGGAGTAGATGGAGGGGTCATCCACAGATCTCTAAATTATTTTGACATAGCTTTAATCAGAGCAGTAGGTGTTCTCTTTTTTCATAGAAAAGAAACAAAACCCATTGTCAAATATTTCCCAGAAGAGCAACCCTTTCCCGATATTTTAACAAGTATTGAACCTTTATCACAAAAAGAGATAGAGAGTTTGATTTCTATTTGGAGAATGCAAAAAGAGATTCGATGTGGTATCTCTCTTATTGAAGAAGATCTTCCTGATATCATAATGTTAGATGGCTCTGTTCTACCTGTAGTCGATATTAGACAAGTCAATCAAAGTGAATTTCTTCTTAGCCAATACAGAAAACTCAAGGCACTTTACAGAAGATTGTATACATTATGTCAAAAGAATCGAACTGCTTTGTGCGGAATAGTTAAGGATTCTAGATCAGCTGTTTTGACTAGTAAATTATCAGGTTTACTTCCACATTTGAGTAAAGTTCCAGAATTTCAGAAGTTACTTAAGATCGATTACAGGCCGATAATAAGACAGCTGAGAGATACAGATTTACTCTATCATGTTTTAGACATAAATGAAAGAACCTTTGAGTTCTTTTTATCAAATTTCAATGATGAATCCGATAAGGATTTACCTAATTTTAATATTCATTGTTTTTATCTAAAGACAGCTGAATATGATACTCCTCTGAGAGTTGAGTATCCTCTTCTCTTTTCAAATCAGCATGATCATGCTCAGACTATTTCATCCCTTGTAAATTCAGTTTCTAGATTTAATCCAGAATATGGATTACCAAATGTTATAATAGAAGCTGATGCTAGAGCTAGATTGCAAGAGACTGACGCAGATATCTTAGTTGATGAAATTGCAGCGAAAATAGGATATACAGGGTTTTCTCTTCAAAAGAGGAGGAATAGAAGTCCTTTCGCATCGGGTGATTAAGATGGCAAAAATAAGTATAGGAACAATAATAGTAGACGAAGATAACACTCCCAATCCCTCTGATTTCAACTTTGTCTTAACGAAATCTGAAGAAGAATTTCAGTTACAAAAGGGTATGTACATAGTTGTACCAACAGCTGATGGAGAAGTAATTGGGACAATTTCTGAATTGTACAAAACCAATCGATATTTCTCTTCCCCATCAGCTGTAAGAGCCTATGAAACAAGTGGTAAAACATTAGCTTCAATTTTCCCAGCTGATAGGTGGGAACACATCATAGCTAAAGTAAAGACACTTGGAATAATAACTGAAATAGGAATTCAAAGATTACTATTTCCAGTTTCACCAGGAGACACTGTCTATATTCCAGAGAAGGATACCCTCATCAATTTTCTTGGTTTAGAAAAGACTAATGGTTTAAACATAGGTAAAATTGAACAACATGATCTTGATGTCAATCTGAATCTCACAAGGTTATTACAAAAACATGCTGCAATACTTGCGATTTCAGGAGCAGGAAAATCTTATACAGTTTCAGTTCTACTTGAGGAACTATTATCGCGAAAAGCAGCTCAAGGAAGAGTAGGTGTAGTACTATTTGACGTTCATGGGGAGTATGTTGGATTTGGTAATGAGAAGTCTCCTTTCTCCAAGGTTGTTAATATCTTTCCAGGGGCGTTAGTGCAATTCGCAACTCCTGCAATTACAGCAAGGCAATTTGCAATTTATGAACCTCAAATTACTCCAGCTCAATCTAGGGAGCTTTTTAGAACTACTGGTAAGTTTTACAAAGAAAAAATAAGACAAGGGGAGAGTTACAATATTGCTGACATTATATCAGAATTAGAGAAAGATGAACAGATTAATCAAAGAAGTAAGGAAGCACTCATAGGCTGGTTGTATAATCTTGACAGCACACGACTGTTCGGAACTGCAGAAAATCCCGATCTAAAGAAGATTATTCAACCTGGAAAAATAACTATCTTTGATTTGAGTGAGTTTACTAGCATCAAACTCAAACAAATGATAGTATGTTACATTCTTTACAGAATCTTTGATATGAGAAAGAAAAACGAAATTCCACCCACTACAATAATTCTGGAGGAATCACATCAATTCGTTCCCGAAGCAAGGCAAGAATTAGCTATTTCAAAATCTATTGTTGAAACTATAGCAAGAGAAGGAAGAAAATTTTTTACATCACTGGTTCTTATTAGCCAAAGACCTGTTAAACTATCTACAACTGCCTTAAGTCAATGCAATACCCATATTATTATGAAATTACTTAATCCTTATGACCTTGATTTTGTTGGTCGTTCGTCGGAAGGAATAGATAGAGCAACATTGAACTCAATTACAGCGCTTGGAGTAGGCGAAGCTATTATTGTGGGAAATGCTGTCAACCACCCGATATTTGTTAAAGTTAGGAAGAGAAAAATCAAAACTTTAGAAACCCAAACACTCGAAGAATCTGCTATAAACTATGGAAAGTAAGAAAAAGAAGCTTAAAGTCGATTAGTCATCACAAGCTTTTTAAATTACTTTCCTTCAGTCCGTTTGTAATAAAATAAGTTTAGTGAATATCATGAGTAGCATTCCCATCAACTCGCTAAGAAAAGTAATTGGTCAATATATAATCATTCGACTAAAAGACAATGTAAAATACAAAGGAAAACTTGAAAGCTTCGATCAATATATGAACTGTCACCTCAGTGACGCCATAGAAATAATTGCTAATGAGGAAGTTTCAAGGTATGGGAATATTTTCGTTAGAGGGAATAACATCCTATTAGTACAACTAGCAGCTGATGAGCTTTAGATTATTCTTCAGTCTCATCCTCAGTTTCATACGAGGGTAAACTTTTCTTCCTTCCTCGAGTCATTTTTTCGTCATATTCAGCTATTTCTCTTTCCCTTTCTTTTCTATATTCCTCAACTAAGCTATCCAAAAAAGTCTCTTTCTTTTCGGTTACAATGGTATCAATCTCTACTTCAGCTTCCTCAATCAATTTATTCATTGTGACCTCTTTTATGACCGCAATTTCATCAATTCTAATAATTTCCACTTCATCAGTATTTACCAATGGAATTTGGGACTCTATCAGCTGTTTTTTTGCATTATATGAGAATTGGTCAATATTTCCAATGATAGCTTTTATTCTATATGATAGTAGTTTTTCAGCTGTTCGCCCTCCACCCCCTGTTGTATCTAAGATTAAGACTATATCGCCAGGTCCTAATGTATAGTTTTCAGCTGTTCGCCCTATTTCTTCTTGTGTAAATTTCTTAATAACTTTCAGTGGAAACCAACCTTTTCCACCTCGTAACCAAGCTACTCTTTTTAATTCATCAATCTGATCAGCTGATCGCTCAATTTCTGATTCTAGTTGTTCAATTTGTTCTTGAAGATGAGAGATTTGATTTTCCTTTATAATGTAAGCTTTCTCTCTTTGTATTTGCTCGGAATACTCTGCTCTACCTTCATCTAAACGAAGTTGCATTGATTCGATTGTCTCTTCTAGATTCTTAACCTCGGTATACAATTCAGTATTCTTGCCTCTCTCCCAGTCTAGTGATTCTCTAATACCATCTATCTGTTTTTGCAACTGTTCAACATCTGGTAAAACCTTCTTCTCAGTTTCAGTTTTCACTTCTTTCTTGATAATAGGTTTCTCATCAGCTAATGATTGGTTGATATCAGCAATGGCTTCAATTATCGATTTCCCTTTAACAATAGAATCTTTAATTTCATCTCGCAAAGCTTTGTCATACTCATCTCGGAATCTTCTCTCAATATTCTCAAATTCAGCTTTGAATTTATTATAACCTTTGTAAACCGAAGCAAGAGAATCTCGTTGATGTGCATTTCTAATAACTACACCATGTTGCATTGCTAGTTTTCTGGAGATTGCATTCTTTTC
>JAAFKJ010000014.1 GCA_021399395.1 Candidatus Heimdallarchaeota archaeon | reverse complement strand
GATAATTCTAACGAAGGAAGAATCATGCCAATCGAAGTTTTTATTCATTTCAAACTAGCTTTTGATCTTATCCTAGAAGCTAGTGAAAAGATTGAAGATGCTCAGTTATTGAAGTATCTGAAAATCAATCCTAAAAAAGAAAATGAATACCGAGCTTCACCTCATAATTATCAGCGAATTCTACAGATTTTAAAATCTAAGGATTATGTCATTAAGTCCTCTATCTTAGAGAATTCCCAACTATCAGAGAATTATCAGAAGAGAATGAAAATCAAGTTGAATCTAAGAGATTATCAAACAAAAGCTCTAGAAGAATTTTTCGAAAACAATGGGATGGGTATAGTTGTTCTTCCAACAGCTGCTGGTAAGACGATAATTGGATTAAAAGCAATAGAACGTTTACAACAAAAAACAGTGATTGTAGTCCCAACAAAAAATCTTCTCTATCAATGGATCGAACATTTGACCAAATATACATCTCTCACTAGAGACTTAATTGGCCAACTTGGAGACCAAGTTAGGGACATTAAAGAGATAACAGTGACGACCTATGATAGTGCTAGGTTGAATATTAATGAACTTCGTAAGCACTTTAACTTTGTTATTTTTGATGAGGCACATCATGCTGGAGCCAAAGAAACTCTTAAGGTTCTTGAGGGACTTCCCTCTGCATATAGACTCGGGTTAACAGCAACACCTGATCGATCGGATAAAGCCGAGGAAATTTTGTTTGAACTAATTGGTAAGCCTATCAAAGTAGCCAGAGTTACAGATCTAGCTGAAAATGGTTATATTGCTAAATATAAGCATGAAATCATCAAAGTTCCGTTAGATCAAAATGAAAAAGAACTCTACAAAAAGTACATGGGGATTTATAGAGGTTACCTCAGAAGCAGAAACATTCAGATTCGAACTCCAGAAGACTATGAAAGATATTTAATCTTCAGAGTAAATCAAGATTTCGAAGCTAAGGAAGCTTTAGATGCTCATCGAAGAGCAAGAACGCTTGTGTTCTCTTCAAATGCCAAACTGAGAGAAGTTGAAGAGTTACTTATAAAACATAAAAATGATCAAATAATCATTTTTTCAGAATTTAATGAGATGGTCTATGATATCAGTAGAAGACATCTTATTCCCGCAATTACTCATGAAACAAAAAGTACTGAGAGACAGGCTATTCTTGATAAGTTCAATCAAGGTGAATTTTCAAAAATAGTGACTGGTCGAGTTTTAGATGAAGGGTGGGATTGTGGTAATGTTAATGTAGGCATCATGGTTAGCGGTACAGGACAAGCAAGGCAGTTTATTCAGAGATTAGGACGGATTTTGCGACCAAAAGAAGGGGAAGCTCTTCTTTACGAATTAGTGACACCAGAAACACTGGAAACTGGTACATCTAAACGAAGAAAGGAAAGTGATGTGATTTAATGAGAATTGCACTTGCAGAACTAGAGTTTGATATCAAAGGATCGGGGAATAAAGCTACATTTCACCCAACTTACCTCAAAATCGAAGAACGAAATAAAGTTCAAGCATTTTTACAATTCTTAGACCAAAATTTAAGTAAAAAGAAATCAGATATCAATTTCGAAACTTTAGAGGACTTGTTTCCCTCATACAAAATCGTTAGATCTCTTCAAGTTTCATGTTTAAGATACTACTCATTTCTTTCTCTTACTTACAAAGACATTTTTCAAGAACCTAAACCTGAGAGGAAGAAATCCACTGACATTACATCTTTCATTAAGGAGAAGTCTTCAACCAGTTTGAGCATCATAAATATGGATGCTACTCAGTTTAGAGAATTAGTCTATGATCATATAAATAGTAAAGGTAATGGATTTGTAAGCATCGCTGAAAGAGAAAAAACTATTGTGGCATTAGAAAACGAAATTGGCATTCCTAACAAGTCATTAGAAACACTTCTTTATCTTGATCTCGATTCTGAGAAAGTACTAACAAAAACAGAAAAAGTTGATCCAGTTCATTTAATTCGTTACCACAATTACGATATAATTGAAACAGCTCTTTCTTTCTCTATCGATCTTCAGTTGAGACTTAAGAGTCTTCCAGGATATCTAGCAAAAAAAGTCGTATATTTTTCAAAGAAGAACTACGTTTTTTCTGATATTGTTTTAGAAGATGATGGTTACAGAATCACAATCCAACCACCTTTAGAGATGTTTAGAGAAAAAGGTGGATGGGGCAGAAATATTGCTAATGTTGCAACCTATATTCTAAGAGTTTTACTTAGAGAAGAAATTCCTTTCCAACTTAATGCAATTGTGGAACCTAGAAATAGAAAAGCTCTGTTTCATCTAGATTCAAAGAATCTTCCATCGCTCCCAACCTTTAGAAGCAAAGAAGAGGATTTGGTTTTCCGTCCTGCAATTGATTCAAAAGTAGAAGACCAATTTCTAAAATCGTGGAGGAATTATCATGGGTGGAAAGCAGTTCCTGAACCTGAAGCAATCATTGTTGGCAAGAAGATGTATGTACCGGATTTCATTCTAGAACGAGGAGAAAAGGTCATTTATCTTGAAATTGTTGGGTTTTACACATCAAAATATATTCAGAAAAAGAAAAACCAAATGAGTGAATTAAAGAAGATTGGAGTTCCCATTATCTATTTGATTGATGAAAATATTCAACCCAATTTTATCGATTTAAGAGATGTTAAAATACTCACTTATTCCGGAACTAAAATCCCAAATCAAGATCTCGTTCGGTTACTCGAGAGAGAATATTCTGATTTTGAAGAAAGATTACCAAAATTCAAGGAAACATTTAATCAGATATGTCAAAAAATTGCAGAAGAGAAATTTCTCTTGACTTTACAACACTTAAACGAGGAATTACAAACTTATTCAGACACTGAAGCAACAAAATTCATGGGTTCTGAAGATGCAATTAGAACTCTCAAAAACCACAAAATCATTCTACTTCCAAGTTTTGGTTTAGTTAGTGATTCAATAGTCAAAACCGTAGAAGAACATATGTTGAAAGTTAAGAAGATACCACTAACATCATTAAAAGAATTATTCCCCGAATACAAAGATGCCCTTATTGCCATCTGTCAGAGTTTAGGATATTCAGTAAAATGGAGATCTATAGATGAAGTAGAAATTGTTTTGTAATAATCTCACATTTTTTTTTGCGAAACATTCTTTTAAGATATCTCTAATTGTTATGCAATGTCAAAGAAGATAGCTGTTATTGGAGGGTCTGGAGTTTATGATTTATTTGAAGATGGAGAAACTGTTTCGATTAAGACACCCTATGGTAAGGTTGAGAACATAAGTAAAATTACCAACAAAGAAACTGAAGCATATTTTCTCCCTAGACACGGACCAAGCCATTCAGTGCCACCACATCTAATAAATTATAGGGCGAACATATATGCACTCCACACTTTAGAAGTAGAAGATATTTATGCAACAAATGCAGTAGGGTCAATAAACCAAAAAATCCATCCTGGAGAATTTGTTGTTCCAGATCAACTAATTGATATGACAAAAAATAGGATTCTAACATTCTTTGACGGTGATACTGAGATCGTTTTTGAAGATGGTACATCAAAACAAGGAGTTGTACATCTAGATTATACTGAACCATACACTTCTAGATTGAGAAAAAGGTTTCTATCTCTGGCAAATGAATCATCAAAGAAGTTTCATGATAAGGGAGTACTAGTATGTACTGAAGGACCAAGATTTGAAACACCAGCTGAGATCAAGATGTTTCAATCATTTGGTGGGACTTTAGTAGGGATGACTTCAGTTCCTGAAGCGATTCTAGCTAAAGAAGTGCAGATAGCATATGCCACTCTTTGTTTAGTAACAAACTATGGTGCAGGAATGCAGGAAGAAGTTACACATGCTGAAGTAATTGAGCTTTTCAATAAGAAAATTCAAGTCGTGAAGTCGATTATGCAAAAGATAATTGAAGGGAATTAGCAATAAATTTTGATATAAAAAAGCCTTCTCACGACAATAATCGTGAAAATACATGAAATAAGCGTTTAAACAAATAATTTTACAAGTTCTTTAAAACTTTGTCTTGAAAAGCTTTTTAAATGGAAGTAGTTAAAAGTCTTTCAACGTTTATAAAGACGTGATGGGATAATATGACTCCAAAAATAGAGTATGGAATAGTAATTCAGAATGTTGTAGCCAGCATTAATCTTTTTACAACTATTGATCTAGTTACAGCTTATCAAACACTTATTGATGATGATGATTTATTCGTCAGTTATAATCCAGAAACCTTCCCAGGTCTTATTCTAAAAATTAAGAAACCTAAGATTTCCAGCCTTGTATTCAGCTCTGGAAAATTAGTTCTTACTGGTGCTAAATCCACTCAAATGGTTCATCAAGGAGTTCTAGAGATGATTAAGATCCTTAAAACCGTTGGTACTACTATAACTGAAGATCCTGAAATCATTGTTCAGAACATTGTAGCATCTGGACATTTCAACCACAGAACAATAAACTTGGAATTAGCTGCACTATGGTTAGAACACTCAATGTATGAACCAGAACAATTCCCAGGTTTAATCTACAGATTGGCTGAGCCAAAAACCGTACTCCTCTTATTTCAATCAGGAAATCTAGTATGTACTGGAGCAAAAACTGAGGAACAAGTTCGTCAAGCTGTTGAAAACACTTACAACACATTAGACGAAATCAACGCGTTTGATTTCTAAACTCATCCCCTCTCTTTTTTTATTTTATTTTTGGAACAACAATGTTCATTTTCCATCTAAATATTTTTAATGAAACTAAGAAAATCTGTTTACATGAAAGATTACCAAGAAGAGATTATAACACTTTTTACAGAATTATTGAATGTTCCTTCTCCTTCTGGACAAGAAGATAAGATGATTGACTATCTTCTTGAAAAATTGAAATCGTTGGGATATGATCCAGAAAAAGATCATTCAGGAAATGTTTATGTAAAAATCAAAGGAGATAGAAGTGACATTTCTTGTTGTTTAGCTGCTCATATCGATGAAATTGGTTTAATGGTAACAAAAATCAATGAAGATGGTTCATTAAATGTTGAAAGAGTTGGTGGAAGTTTACCTTGGAAGTATGGCGAAAGACCAGTAGAGATTTTTGGGAAAAATGCAATTATCAAAGGATTAACTTCTATGGGTTCGGGTCATGGTGGAAGAAAGAGTGATACACAAATCAAATGGGATGAAGTTAAGATAATTACGGGTTATTCGACAGAGAAATTAAGGAGTTATGGAATTGAAGCTGGTACACGAATTCTTCCTCTTCGTTCAGATTGTGGCCCACACATACTAGGAGAGGAGAATGATCCATTATTAGCTGCCTGGACATTTGATGATCGAATGGGTGTTGTAGCTCTCTTGAGACTACTAAAAGTGATGAAAGAAGAAGGAATTCAACCAAAAATCGATATGATAATAGCTTTTACCGTTCAGGAAGAAACCAGCTGTTTTGGTGCGCGTTCTCTTGCTCAGAAAATCAAACCAACATATTTCGTAGCTGTTGATGGATGCCCTACTGCATCACATTCTCCTATTGAGATGGATGAACGTCCTGGTATTTGGTTAAAGGATCGCAGACAGTTTTACAGTGAGGAGCTGATTGAAAGATTAACAAATGCTGCAAATAAAGTTGGCGTGGAACTTCAGAGAGCAATTTTCACAGGAGCTGCTAGTGATGCAAGTTCGGTTGGGATGACTGGGTTTGCTGACCAACTAGCTACTATTGGACATGTTCGTAATAATAGTCACGGATATGAAGTAGCTTCCTTAGAAGCTTTTGAGAATCTATTCAAAACTCTAAAAGAATTTGTATCTACTTGGGTAGAATAAAAGTAGATTCCATTCTTTTTATTTAATTTTTGTAAGTGCTTGGTCTATATCCTCTATCAAGTCATCAATATCTTCTAATCCTATTGACATTCTTATCATTGTATCAGGAATCCCAATAGCTAATCGTTCTTCTTGGGTAAGTTGCTGATGTGTTGTAAAAGCAGGATGAGTTGCCAATGTTTTGGTTGTCCCTAGATGCCCTGTATGGATAATCAAATCAAAAGCATCAATAACATTTTTAGCGTCTACTAATTCACCTTTTGTTACAAAGGACAACAAACCACTATAACCTTTTAGCTGTTTCTTTGCAAGTTCATGTTGGGGGTGACTTGTTAATCCAGGATAGAGAACCGATTCAACTTTTGAGTGATCTTCAAGAAATTCAGCAATAGCCTGAGCATTTTGGCTATGTTTGTTCATTCTAAGACCTAATGTTTCCATACCTAATAGTAGTAACCAGCTGTTGAATGGACTTATTGAAGGTCCTATATTTCGATAATCGTTTTCTCTCATATAGTCGATGAAATCCGCAGGTCCTGCTACAGCTCCTGATATACATGAAGAGTTTCCACTAAGGTATTTTGTAGCTGAGTGAACAATGATGTCAGCTCCCAAAGAAATGGGTTGTTGAAGTGCAGGAGATGCGACTGTATTATCGACAACTAAAGGTAAATTGTGTTCATGTGCTAGTTTTGCCAATTCGGGGATATCACCAACGAATAAATTAGGATTAGATGGAGTTTCAACATAAAGGAACTTGGTATTGTTTTTTATCGATTCGTTCCAATTTTCTAGTGATGAAGAATCTTTAACAAAAATAGGTTCAAACCCCATTTTTGGAAGTGTTTCTGAGAATAATTTGTTTGAGCCACCGTATATCTTACTTGAAGTTACAAATCCTTCGCCTTTTTCCATCAAATGAATACAAGCCATGAATATAGCTGACATTCCTGATCCTGTTGCAAGAGCTTTTTCTGTAATCTCGACAGCT
>JAAFKJ010000110.1 GCA_021399395.1 Candidatus Heimdallarchaeota archaeon | reverse complement strand
GGTCCCAACGGATCACCATTCTTGTAAGCTCCAACTTGGATGAAAGCTTCCATGAAGAGTCGCAATTCGAGAACTTGAATTCGATCAAGTTTCTTCTCGTATTTTCTTAATAGAATGGAGATTTCTGCGAATCTCCTGAGTGAGTACAATTGCTGAGCAATTAGCAAATCTGTTAATACATACTCAATAAAAGAAGTTTTACTAGTTTGCTCTCCCTTCTCTAAAGCCTTTATTCTATTCAATAGATTCTTCTTTGAAAGATTCTCTTCATTCTTAGCAAGAAGAACGAAGGAAATTAGATGCTTAATCCTATTTGTGCTGAAATTATCTGCT
Organism: Candidatus Heimdallarchaeota archaeon; assembly: GCA_021399395.1. Lineage (GTDB taxonomy): Archaea > Asgardarchaeota > Heimdallarchaeia > Heimdallarchaeales > Heimdallarchaeaceae > UBA460. The sequence goes on along the minus strand of JAAFKJ010000110.1, from coordinate 10,605 downwards.
TTCAGTAGTTCCCTCAATTTATTTGGTTTGAGATTTGCATTAAGAACAAACTCACTTAGGAGCATAAAATCACTGTAAAGTGTTTTACTCCCCTCGAATATTTCTGTTATCAATTCACACATCTTTTCAGTATCAAAGTTCTTCGAACGTGAATAAACATAAAACTTGTTTAGATTGAGTGTATGATGTATTTGCTTCTTTGTTTCTGAATCAAGATTCTTTTGAAAGAACTCCTCTTGAAGGAGGTTTTCAACATCACTTATCATCTCCCGAGTTTGTTCAAGTTTACCTTGAAGAGCTTTTACAGTAACAATATAGGAGTGAAGAGTCAGATAATTGCTGAAATATATGCTTTTTTTGTATATGGGTTTGAGAACATTATAAGATTCCTCAAACCATGTTTCAGCATGATCAAGTTTCATTTCAAGCATAAATCCTAAGCCTGTGAAATAGTGTAATATGGCTTGTATGTCTCTGGGTAGTTTTTCAAAAACATACTTCTTACTATACATTTCCCCACTGAGTTTTAATACACTTTCATGTGATTGCATTCTTACATAGATTACACTCAGAATACTTAGAGATTGAGCTAAACTCCGATAAAACCCATTAGTGTAAAAGTATTTTATACAATCTTCAAGAATTGAAATAGCGGAAAAATCATGATGTTCTAACCAGAGTTCTAGAGCATAAGAATAATAACACATGTTTATTATGTACTGATCATACTCCCCATTATTCTCTAGAATTGATATTGCCATTTGAATTGCACATGAGCTCCTTTCTTTGTTGCCTGCAATTCTTTCTAGTAACCACTCAAACATATGAGAGAAAGCTAATCCGTTCATGTTGTTGGAAATTTCTGAACATAATTTCATTTTTTGTAGAAGATCAAAACACAGCTGCTTATTTTCCTTAAAATGATAGATTTGAGCTATTTTGAGACCCAATAAAATTATTTCCGAATTTACGTCATTTAGCATTCTAGATTTCTGAAGAGCTTTGTCAATAATTTCAAGAATTAATTTGTCTTTATGGTTTGATGATATTACCTTCAAAATATTTAACAATTCTCTCAAATCTTCTTTGCTTTTGACAATAAGCATCTTCTTCTTTATTTCTTTGAAATAACTCATCTACCTTTTAATCAGCACTTTCATTTATAAACTCGAGAAACACTATATGTTATGAATTCTCTTAAAAATAGAAGTGAGAGAAGAGAGGTTAAGCAGGGCACCATAATGGTGGAGTTATACTCTCGTCTCCGTCTTCTGGATCATATTTTTCCTTGTACATTGTTATTCACTCGTTGGAAAGGGTTACCATTATAGTAGAAGTAAACTATTAAAACCCCTCAAGGAAGAAGATGACAAACAGTATAGTTGAAATCCTTCTTACAGACTCCAGGTCTGTAGTATCTATGTATTATTTTTGTAAGCTCGGAATAAACCTCTTCGAAGCTCGATAAGACCAGAAGTAGTCTTACCACGTAATATGATGTGTGTGGTAAGATAAGTATGAATAGATAGACGACGGAAATTGTTCAAAGAAGAAAGACAACAGGGCATTACAGGTGATACAAATATTAACTGTAAACTAAAAACCTCCAAAGAATACAGGAACCCCGAGACATCTTCGTCCATAGAAGAATGAAGAGAATAAGGGAGTTAAAGAAAGAGATATTTTACCTTTTTTGACATAAATGTTTTAAATGAATTTTCTAACTTACTCTTTATGAGAAAGAAATTAGAACTTGAAAAGATGGTCAAATTTCCTTATTTTATACAGCATGCTTATTTCAATAGACACGATGATCTTTGGTTCTTTAGTGACATAGAGGGACCAGACAAAGCTTTTGAAGTTAACCTTGAAGATTTTTCTTATAAGCCATTTCATGAAAATTTGAGTTTAGGCTATCTAAATCCCTTTCTTTGGTTGGAAAAAAATAAGAAACTGTTAATAAACAGAGATAACGAGGGTAATGAGCAATTTAATATTCATTTATATGATTTTGAAAAGAATAAGGAAATAAAACTAACTGATACTCCAAATAATAAGGGATTATTAGCTGATATTAGTCCTGACAATAAATACATCTTAATACGTTCAAATAGAAATAAAACTGATAATCTTTTTAAACTGAATATAGAAACAAAAGAACTTACCCAACTAACTTTTCATGATTCTCCCTCTTTAGGAGGTGTATGGACCTCACAAAACATCATTTATTATTCTGCAATAGCAACAGAAAATAGAAGAAACATTGATATTTGGATGGTCCACTCTGATGGTTCAAACAATAAACAATTATTACATCTCTCTAATGATTCACTAGATTATATTTATGGTAAGTCAAAAGATGGAGAATTATTACTTATCTGCACAAATGCAAGAGGAGCAGATCAAACTTTAATATACAATACTAAAACTAATCAACTCAGTTGGTTTGGCGGAGATCAGCTTCAAGAACGTGGTATGCAAATTAGTAAAGATAAAAGTAAATTGTTGGTTATAAGAGATGAAGCTGTTAGATCTTATCCCGTTATTTATAACATTGAAACTAAAGAAGAGTTTATTCCAAAAATTCCTGGTGTAATTCGTAGAGCACAATTTGCAGGAAAAGACAGATATCTTTTTTATAGTCGTTCTGATCCACAAATACCTAATGTCCTGGCACTATATGATTTAACGAAAAATGTTGAAATTCCAATTGTAATTCCTGATTCTGAATATGTGAAAGAAGATTTTTATGAACCTGAATTTATTCATTATACTACATTTGATAATAGAAAGATAGGAGCAGTTGTCTATAAACCTGATATAGAAAGAGGAAAAAAATATCCTGCTCTAGTTTTAGCACCAGGCGGTCCTGGAGGAAGACTTCAATGGGATTTTTATGATTTTGCACAAGCAGCAGTTAATCAAGGATTTGTCTTGATTTCCCCCCATATTAGAGGATCATTTGGTTATGGGAAAGAGTTTAGGGATTTGATTAATTTTGATATAGGGGGAGGAGATGCAAAAGATTATATTTATTCAAAAAAATATCTTGAATCTCTTGAATATGTTGATATGAATAGGATTGGTATTTTCGGTGGTTCTTATGGAGGATATATGACTTACCTTCAATTGACTAAGTATGCAGATGCAGGTTGGAATGCAGGTGCAGCTTACGTAGGAATAACAAGTTGGAAAACAATGTACGATGCAGGAATGCCAGCTTATAAAAATTGGATAGAAGGTTTGTTTGGAACATATGAAGAGAATAAAGAATTATGGGAAGATAGAAGCCCATTAAATTTCGTAGAACATATTCAAGCACCAATTTTAATGATTCAAGCTGTTAATGATCCACGTTGCACGATTGGTGAATCAAGACAATTTAGAGATAAATTAATTCAGTTAGATAAGAAAGAAGGAGTGGACTTCGAGTATTTTGAGATTGGAAAAGAAGGTCATATGACTGTAGGACAAGAGGCTAGGTTAAGAACTGATAAAATGATACTGGAATTCTTTATGAAATATCTATAATATGTAAAGAAGGAAGAAATGGTGAGAAAGTAAAAAGCCCCCAAAGAATACAGGAACCCCGAGACTATCTTCATCTATAGAAGAGTAGAGAATAAGGGTTGTGGGATTTTCTTCTTCACTGTTAAAACAAAAACAATTAGCATAAACCCAATTGTACAAGGAATGCTTAGTAAATTCGTTTCATTAATCAGCTGAGTTTGTATAACGTTTCCTTGCCTTAATGGGTATAAATCTACTGAATTTGAATCTCCATCTAATGTGTATTCCAATTCATCTCCAAGATCATCCCAAAAATTCCCTGTTTTCATAAACTCGTCACACCAACGATTCTCCTCCCCCTCATCTTTCCCTTGTGAGTAACCTGTTCTACTGCTATTTATGAAATCATTTTGATATATCCAATTTCTGTTACTATTTTCATCAAGATACAATCCTCTCTCTTCATTATCTCTGAATAAATTATAGTTTAACAAACTCCCTTCTGCTCCTTTCATTCTCATCCCCCATATTCTATTTCTTTCTATAGTGTTATTTTGAACAACACACCCCTCTATTTGCTCTAGGAGCAGCCCCTCCTCGCCATTACTTGAGCAATCATTTTCCTTGATTATTGCTAAATCTGATTCAAAAACATACATCCCTCCGTTTTCATTCTCATTGCATTCATTTTCGAAAATCCCCAATATATTAACATATGCTGTTGCCATTCCTGTTTTACCATTATTCGAAAAGGAGTTCCTAACAATGTAACAAGCATTTGCCCCTGCTATAACGAGTCCATATGTTTTATGGTTGCAAATAACATTCTCCTCTAAAACAACCTCTGTTGCAAAATATATTACTACTCCCTTTCCATTCTCATAATCACTATCTGTTATTATATTATTTTCAATCCTTACTGATCCTTCAAAAATGTCTTCAATTAAGATGCCTGTTAGTGTTACATCAATAAAGCAATTTTTGATAAGAAAATGTTTGGTAGTCGAACTTATGCGAATACCAAAAGGGTAGTCAGAAGTAATGTTATAGTTTTCAAACAAATATGGATCTTCCAGAGTTCCAGAGCCAGGGAAGGAGAGAAAATCCTCATTTGTACTAATCGTTATTGGTTCGTGTTCCTCTAAATCAAATAGATTAAGTTGTAGAATAGACCCCGGGTCAATTCTATTGTTAGTATGAATATACTTGACTGTACTGAAAAGCAAAACAGTAATCGAGATTAGGAATAATAATCTATATTTTGAGAATCTCATTCTCTTTCAATAAAAATACTGCAATATTCTATAAAAACCAAAAAGAAATTTAGTCTCTTAATCATTTTACCACGTATTTAAATGAATTTAAGCATTATAGATTAAGCAAGTGAAAGTCAATTCCAGGTACATCAAGATAGTTCTGTTAGTTTGTTTAGTTAGTAGCATCTTTCCTACTTACACCAATGTATCCTCTTGTGATCCCACTCAGGATGAACGTAAAATTTTTTCTACCTCAGAAGAACTGTTTTTTACTTTCAACAACACATTTCAGAAAAAGATATTTCTTCTACACTTTGATTATGTTGAACTAGATAGAATTAACAAAATAGACCTCTTGTTCATGGTAAACGGAACAACAAGCACACAAGATGGGTTGAATGTTACTTTTATTTTCGACAACTCTTCTACTGAATTCATTATTGATACGCTATTTCAGGATGGGACAATTCACAATTTAACTGAGACATTTACTCTTTTTACATCCTATGCTGGTAATATAGATGTTTATGTGATTTGCAGTGGTCAATCTTCTAGTTCTGTAGGTTTTTTAACCATCCTTGAAACAACAATCGAGAAGATAGATATCCCCGTTCTGAATGAAGAAAATTCTATTCTTCCCGTTTATCCAGATTGGTTATCTTTTGAAGGTACAATAAATTATTGGGAATCAAGACAAGTATCTACTGCATTCTATAATTACAATGATACAGTTTTGCTGAATCTCTCACTTTCCTTTACTACTAACTATTTCCAATCTTTTGACAGAGTAGTCTATGTATCTCTTAATAACAAACTAGTAGCAGAAAAGAGTTTTACCTCCAATAAAACCAATTCTATGGAATTTATGATTGATCCTGATACAGGTTTTAATCTACTAAATGTTAACTTCTCTGTAAGTGTATCCTATGAAATCATAAAAATCAATGATATTAGTTTAGAAGGTTCATTAGTTGGTTCTTTTCTTGAGGAAAGTGTCCTAGATTCTTTTCAATGGGATGGAAATGAGTTTACCTATTCTTTTGATCTTTCCTCCCTTAAACCTTCCAAGTACTTTTCAGATCAAGTGCTCTATATGATTATTGATTACCAATGCTTAGGGATGAAAATCTTCCCTTATCTAACCTACTTCTTGAGCAGTGGTTCAACAATTCTAGAGGAAGGACAACTTGATTATTCAGAACAATCTCATGAACTGAATAGTTTGGTTATTCGTACTTTTACAACTGAATACCATGAAGAACTCTCATTTACCATCCATGGTTCTGCTACAGGTACGGGGGAGTTCATCATCTTGCACTCTAGTAGGATAGATGCAATCACGATTTTGGAACTCGAAGATAATTCCTTAGACATTCTCCTCTCTGAAGAAGAAACAGCTAATCCTCAACCAATGTTCTATTCCTTGAGTTATTATAGTGTATTTCGAACTTCTACCGCTTCTTCCTATGTTAACTTAGCTATAAACTTTGTTCTATCCTCCACTTATGAGCACCCCTTCGATAGGCTGGACGTTATAGTGAAGATTAATGGAACTACTCAACTTACTCAAGAAGTAGATGAACTTGGGTTCGCAAATCTGAGCAAGTCTTTTGAATTGGCACAAGGTTACCATGAGATCAAGATTATTTTTGGTTTCTATGAACTAAATACACCTGTTACTATTCAGCAGCTTAAGTATCAGGCAACCATAACTCAACCACCAGTAGAAGGAGATTCCTCTCATACCTCCACTCCCCCACTTTCTACCAGCTGGATGTTAGCGATATATGTTTGCATCTTCTTTTGGTTCTTCAACAAAAAAACATATAGAGATAAAAGAAAACAAAGAGCTTCATCAAGTTCTACTGAGCATTCCTCTGAAAGGATGCAAGATAAAGATGTAATATTCGTCTTATTTTTGCTACAGTTATTGCTCTATCTACGAGTTATGGTCTTAATTCACTTATATCTATCTTCGATATTTCACCGTGGATTGCAATGATCTTTGCAAATATTTTCTCTATTGTAATCTGGCTTACTATATTCTATTCAGACATTCGTCTGTTTTCTTTCAAGAAACTAGGTGGTAAAATCAAGTTATTCTTTGCTGATGTAGATTCCATCTTGTGCCTGTTTTCTAAATTTAGCAATTATTATAAAACTAGGATTAAAAAGAAGAAGTTCAAGTTTCGTCTAATTCTCTTTGCTCTAATTGTATCAGGAACAAACTTCCTTATCCTATTATTCGCTTCTAAGAAAATATCTGCGATAAACCCAGTACTCAACCTATTTTCTAATCTACCAGAGCTTGCTTTAACTATCTACTTGCTACTTTATGCTAGCATAGGTGTTTTTTCTCTAACTTTCCTCTATCTCTTTCAATTTACATCTGAGATGACTTTTCTCGAAGATAACTACAAACGAGTAAGAGTGTTGATTGTAGTTTTTATGGTCCCTATAGCCTTTTTCCTTCTAAGTCTTAATATAACATTAATTCTCGGTAGTCAAGACTTTACTCTACTCCTTGGTTTCATCTCTCCTTTCTTTCTTGGTTTGATGATCAAGCCATCAAAAGAGTTAGCTAAGATCTATGCTAAGGAAGAACGAATTACTTCCGAGACATTCTTTGATGGAGGAGCTTATCTGACCAACTGGAAAACTATCCACCAAGCTATTGAAGCAAATGTTCGAACTAGGGATAAATGGAGAAAAGAAGTGGTAACTTCTAAGCAGAAAGAACGGGTGCGAGAGGTAATCATTCACAAACTTGAACAAGAAACTAATAATCAAGCCCAAATTGAGATCCAGACTCCTGCATCTAGAATAGCAGAACTAGCAAACATACCCGTAGAAACTACAGATAAGATCTTGCAACAATTACATGAAGAGGTACCTGAATTGGGGACATATTATCCGATTTCAAGAGTGTATGTAAAGAACAGGAAACTAACAACAGAAAAGAAGGTCCTAAAAGAAAAAATTGTTCCAGATAAATATGATACTAAAGAAAAGAAGGTAGAGATGAAGGAAAGTACACAAGAGAAACTGTCTGTATCTGAGAGATTTCAGGAGATGTATGATGAGATAGTGGGGGAAACGGAAGAAGAGAAGAAGAAAACATTAGAGTATGCAAATAAACTGACAGAAAAGGAAGCAGAAGTATATTTAAATTTCATAAAAAGAGGAAAAGGGGTGAAGAGTGTAGTTCTCACAAATGCGGAAAGAGAGTTTTTACAGAGAGCCTGGAAGAAGATACATGTTCAAGAGGATATCTTTCAAAGGAATAGTTCTACTAATCTACTGAGAGGATTTTATGATGAAATATCAGATGCTCATAATGGTTTTGATGATATTGTTTTTGAAATGAAAGAAAAGGGATTGTTCAAAATAACTTTTTTGGACTATAAAATAGGTGATCATGCTACTTATTATCCTTGGGAATATGTCCCAAAATTTGGATACCATTTAAAACGTAGAGAATTGAATAAGAAACAACTTTTTCAGTATTTAACACAAACCCCTATTATAGAATCTCTTTTTCCAATTCCTTCATATTTGGGAAAGAAAGAAGTTCCATTGTTTATTAAGAAATTATTCAATGATAGAAACAGACAATATCATCTTATTGGAAATGATTGGTTAATTAAATTCTTCAACGGTGATTTCCTTAATGCCCTTTCATACTTAATCTCTCAAGGAATGTTATCAGTTAAACAAAAAAGGCAAATTGTAAAAGGAATTTCAGAATTTAGTCGATTGGTGGGTCTAGCACAAAATGGTCATGCTATTCGATTTTCTGACAATTCTAAGAAAACACATCTAGAATCTAATGTAAAAATAACGGTACAAGGTAAACAGATAGATATATCACATGATTTCTTCTTACCAAGTTTTCAGATTAAACAAGGTAAAATTATGTTAAGTCTTAATGGTTTTAAAGAAGTAACAGACCCTGTACACAAACACTTGAATTTATTAATAAACCATAATCAGTTTTCCCAAGACGAATCAATTAATAAGATTCTTATTCGATACGCTAGTTTGAAAAGAGAATTCATCTTGAGTCTATTAAACTCAGAATTATTGGACCTCCTTAGTATCCTGTATGGTGGTAGGTGCCATTTAGGGCTTGATACCATCACTTCATCAGATTTTCTTTCTAAAATGGATAGACTAGATGAACAACCTGTAAATCAACGTGGAATTTCTTATTTTTATGATGTAGTACAAGTTATTACTTTTGATTTTCTTACCAATAAAAAACTCAAAGAGATATTGGGGGAGAAGGAAAAGAATTCTCTATTTTCAAAATTAGCCTCCTTATTAACAAATTTTGAGGTTTTCCTCGAAGATGAAGATGATCCATTTACTTTAGCAACTGAGATCTATCAGAGTGAAGGATTTGATTTCTTTCTTCTCAATCAAGATACAGAAGAAATCTATAAACCTCCAACTTACTCCTTTAGAAGAGATACAAAACCAAAAACAGGAGTACTATTAATAGATAATAATAACCGAGTTGTTGATCTAATTTCATCTTCAAAAACCGTAGGTATTCAACTCGAAGACGATGATATTTTACTTAACTTCCCATTTAGATGGGATTCGAATTATAGATATTTCTCATTCACTCAAAAAGGAAATACTATGAGTAAGATCTCTAAATCTTGGTACAATTGGTTGAAAACTAATAATCTTCCAATTCCATCCGGATCTAGTGGTAAAATTCCAAGTATTTCTATAATTATGATGTTTCTTGAATGGTGGAAACGACAAGAAGATTTTGTGATTACTAGAATCCTCTCAGACGAGGCTTTCATTGAAGCTTGTTCCAAGAAAGAAATAGCAGTTGATGAAATTTCTACGTTGCTTCTTGACAAAAGAAATAATTCTTACAAACTAGCAAGAGTTACTGTTACTCAAACAGGATTAATAAGACATAAGGAAGATTGGAAGTATTATCCATTTTATAATTATAAGATACGTAATATTATTGATATTCTTAATGCTTCAATATATGATTTAATTTTACAGAAGAATAAAACATCTTGTACCAAAATCTCAGATTTAAGGAGATGGTTAGAAGAAAATTGGCTTAGGGAATTTGAATTAATGAAGAATTATTTCTTCTGATAGTCTATCTAAGTGAAATCAAAAACCTCCAAAGAATACAGGAACCCCGAGACATCTTCGTCCATAGAAGAATGAAGAGAATAAGGGGACTTCTTTCGAAGTCAGATTGGTCATAACAAGGCCTAAAACAGGCCCTGCATGATCAGAGAATCCCTTGAGGGATTCCAACGTAGGAGGTGATCCATCCGCAGGTTCCCCTTACCGAAAAGGGAGACTTGCCTCTCACCAATTTTACGGATACCTTGTTACGACTTTTGCATCGTCACGAGACCCAGTTTCGACTGAACCGTTAACGCCTCAGCCTCAACCGAGCCTCACTTCGTTGCAACGACGGGCGGTGTGTACAAAAAGCGGGGACGTATTCTCCGCGCGCTGATGACACGCGGATACTAGGTGCTCCATGTTCATGAGGTCGGTTACAGACCTCAATCCCAACTGCGAACAGGTTTCGAGGTCCGCTTCTCCTTTCGGAGTCGCTTCTCATTGTCCTGTCCATTGTGATGCGTGTGTGGCCCTGGGGATTTGGAGCATACTGACCTGCCGTGGCCCGCCCTTTCATCCATCTTCATCGATGGCGATCCCCCTATTGTCCTCAGCCAAGCCGAAGCTTGCTCTTAGCAAATAGGGGCGCGGGTCTCGCTCGTTTACTCACTTAAGAGCACACCTCACGGCACGAGCTTGAGACGGCCATGCACTACCTCTCTGT
>JAAFKJ010000109.1 GCA_021399395.1 Candidatus Heimdallarchaeota archaeon | reverse complement strand
CTTGGTGTTTAATTGAACAAAAAAGAAAAATTGTTGGTTTGTTTAATGGTTTTGGCTTTCATAGTACCTCTTTTTGCCACTGATAATTATTCTGTTGCTTCTGAAAAAGAGCCTAATACTATTATACCTTCGGATATAATTTTCGCAGATCCAATATCCATTACAAGTGATTTAGAACTCAGTGCTGCAGCTAGTTCGGGAATAGGATCATCAGGTGATCCTTACATTATAGAAAACCTTGATATCAATTCTATTGACTTTGATGGTATTTATATTTCTGGAACTTCTAGCCATTTCCTAATAAGAAATTGTACCATCATTACTCCAAATACTTATGGTATCGATATCTACAACGTTGCTACAGGAACAGCTAACGTTTGGAATTGCTCAATCACTGCAGGAATTTCAGGAATTAGAGTTCGTAACTCAAATTATCCTAATATATTCAATAACACAATAGATGGTTGTGATACAGCTGGTCTAGAACTTTCTGGATGCTATTCTGCTGATCTTTATAACAATACAATCTTTGACAATCATTTTGGAATATATGTAATTGCTTGCTATCATTCAAATATTTACTACAATTATGTGTATGATAATGCTGATGATGGTATTCAAGTTCAAGATTCAGATGAAACAGTTATCCAATATAATACTTGCAATAATAATGTGGATGGTATTGAGGTTTACTCTTGTTATGATCCTTTTGTTGGAAATAATTGGTTGAACGATAACGAACTCTTTGGTATCTATATCAGATGGTCTGATTATGCTCGTGTGGGGGGGAACAACTTTCATGCTTGTGGACTCGGCGTTTATGATGGAGATAAAGACAAACTACTTACCCTTCAAGTTACAAGTAATTATATTGATGGTTCGCTCATTTATTATGGTGAGAATGTTACAGATGAGAATATCTGGTTAAGATACAGCCAGTTTATTTTAGTTAATTGTTCTAATGTTCAAATCAGTTCTCAAGATGAATTATCTTTGAGTTTATACCAAGCAATTTCCTTGCTTTTCTGTGAAGACATCGATGTACGTTTCTGTTTCATAAATGATGCTTTCTATGGAATAGATTATCTTCACAGTGTTGAGATTAAAATATACAATAATACTATTGATGGTTTCAACTCTGCAATTATATGTTCAAATGTTACAGGGGGTTTCATTCGAGAGAACGTTCTAGCAAATGGTGTTACTGGAGTCACTTTCTTTGATGAGGTCGATAATTATTCAATATATGAAAATAACCTTAAAGATTTGACAGGATATGGCATACAACTACTAAATTCTGATGATAATGAAGTGTTCCATAACAATTTCATTAATGCAGGTGTTAGTGCTAGTTATGGGTATGATTCAGGTGCAGGAAATTATTGGTATAACATAACATTGCTAGCGGGAAATTACTGGAGTAATTGGGTAGCTGGATCTTACGCTATAGACGGCCCCGCTGGTACATTTGATATGTATCCACTATCCTCACCATATGTTCCACCCCCCATTGTTCCAGAATTGATGAATTTGAGTTGGTTCTTAATCATCTTATTCTCAATAGTTCCAGCAGTCTTAACATATTACAAAAAGAGGAAATAACTCCTCTGTTTCTCATTTTTTTAATTATCAGTGGTTTTTTAGAAAAGAATTTTATAGGACTTTCATAATTTCCTCTTTATGACTAAATTTAAAGTAATTCGTATGGTTAATCAACGACCTACTAGATATCCTTCAATCGCAGCTTTTATGCAAGATTTTGAAAACACTGTACAAGAATATCTTGACGCTGGATGGATAATAATCAACTGTGACCAAGAGAGTTTCGCTATGTATGCATTTTTGCAAAAGGATTAAAGATACTCCTTTTTCTACTTTTTTTATTGCACTACTAGCCAAAGAAAACTTTCGCAATCTCATAGGTTTCCTTATCAACTATTTTCGATTCTTTTACTCCTTCCTCAATGGGGACAGGACGTACTTTTGTACCTTGGAGAGCAGTCATCATACCAAACTTACCCTCATGAACTAAATCAATTGCTGCAATACCAAACTTAGTTCCAAGCACTCTATCAAAAGCTGTTGGTGTTCCTCCTCTTTGAACATGTCCTAGAACTACTGCTCGGGATTCAATTCCCATTCTTTTCTCAATCTCTCTTGCGACCAAGTCACCAATTCCCCCCAAACGGACATTTCCAAAATCATCCTTTTCTTGTGTTTGAAGATCCCAACCTTCTTCTTTCAGTTCAAATCCTTCAGCGACTACAACAATAGAAAAGAATTTTCCTCTGTTCATTCTAAATTGGATTTTTTCTATAACATCATTGATGTCGAAAGATTCTTCTGGGATAAGAACAATATCGGCTCCACCAGCTATACCTGCATGAGTAGCTATCCACCCTGAATGTCTTCCCATTACTTCAACTACTATGCAACGGTGGTGAGATTCAGCTGTTGTATGCAAACGATCTATCGCATCTGTAGCTACTGCTACAGCTGTATCAAACCCAAAAGTCATATCGGTTGAACAAATGTCATTATCTATAGTTTTTGGCACCCCAACTATAGGAATACCCTTCTCATGTAATTTTTGTGCAACCCCCAAGGTATCATTCCCACCGATAACAACAAGGGCGTCTAGTTTAAGTTCATTGAAATGCTTTATAGCTCGGTCATATCCACCCTCTTCTTTTTCAGGGTTGGTTCGAGATGATCCTAGAATAGTTCCTCCTAGGTGAAGAATACCAGAGAAATCTTTACGTTGCATCTCATAATATTCTAGAAACATGAGGCCTGCCCAACCATTTTTTAAACCAACGAATTCATCATTGTAATAGTCCATGCCTTTTCTACCAATAGCTCTGATAACTGCATTTAACCCGGGACAATCTCCCCCACCTGTCAACATGCCTATTCTCATAATTCAGACTAGAAAGTTTCTATTAAAAAAATATGCTGTAGATGAGAAAACAACATTAGTTTAGCTAACTCTTATATTCTCATTTGTGAATCTAGTTATTGATATGCCCAATATTTTCTGTCCACAATGTGGTGAACCTCATGAATCTGAAGGTATATTCTGTAAGAATTGTGGCAATAATTTAGAAGGAGTTATTCTTAGATACAAACAAAAACTTCTACCTATAAAATATCAAGGAGCTGCTCCTTCTTCTCCAGAAGATGAAGCTCAAAGAAGTGTTCAAGGTAAAAAATCTGCAGGAGGTACTGCTGCATTAGTATTTGGGATACTAACCCTTTTGTCCGGTGGTGCTGAAATTGCGATAGTTGTTATGGCAGATTGGTCACAAACAGTTTATATAACTTTAGCAATTATTTTTGGTCTCATCCTTCTGATATCTCTTGTAACAGTTTCAGTACTTTCTGGTTGTTGTTCAGGTTCAGGATGTTCTGGCTGTACTGGTTGCGATTGTGGTGGTAGTGGTTGCGGAGACTGTGCAAGTGGTTGCGGAGACTGTGCAAGTGGTTGTGACTGTAGTGGTTGCGATATATCCTGTTAGTTGAAGAAATAATAGTCTAACTTTTTTTCTTTTATTTTTTTAAAATGTTCACAATATTTATCTTACTACTCATTAATTCTTAATTGATGACCGAAAAGAAAATCATGAGAAACTCGAAACATGGTAGATATTATACAATACCGTTTACGCATAGTCGAGATGTTGTAGTTGATTTCATCACTCTAGGTAGTAAAACTCTCAAAGTTTATGCCATTGGAGAAATTGATGTTACTCTACCTCTTAAGAAGATCGCAGAATATAAAGAAAAAGGTATTAAAATCTCCTTTACAGCTTATATAGCACATGTTTTTGTTCAAACCATAATTGATCATCCCAATATGCAAGCAATAAAGTGGAGGCGAAGAAAAATGGTTATTTTTGAAGATGTCGATTTTATGAGCATTGTAGAGAAGGAAGTAAAGGGAAAGAAAGTACCAACCCAATTAGTTATTAGAAAAGCAAATGAAAAATCAATTCTAGAAATCACAAATACTCTATGGTCAGGTAAGTCAAAGAAAGATGATAGTATGGTTGATAAAGAAGAAGAATCTGGAAAAGATTTATTGCTGAGAATGCCAAGATTCTTTAGACGTTTCTTAATTAATCGTATATTCAAAAATCCTTTCTTACGAAGGCAATTTCTTGGGACTGTTGGGGTTACATCAATAGGGATGTATACTAAAGGAGGAGGAACATCTATCCCTATAGCAGTTGAGAACATTTCCATCAATGTTGGTGGAATTGACAAAAAACCTGGATATCAAATTAATGATGATGGTTCACTCAATCTAGATAAAGTAATTCCCCGTGATTATCTTTGGATAACATTCAATATTGATCACACAACTGTAGACGGTGCACCAACTGCTAGATTCATTGCAGACTTTCGAACACGTTTAAGTGAAGCATATGGGTTAGAAAATCTAGAGTAATAAATAGAGCTCGAGTAAACAAGGAACTTTGATTCTCGTCTTCAACTTAAGCAGAGATGTTAGTATTGAGCTAGCAAGCTTTATATGGTCACTGCCCAATACTGCTATTCATGATTTCTTCTAAGAAACTATTTTGTTCTCTGCTACTGATCATTTTTTTGACTTTCATTAAACCTTCAACTGCACATGGTGAAACTAATACTGCACACTTTAAACAATCAGTTGAAGAGGAGACATTCTCTCAGCATCCAGTTAAATTAAACTCTTTACCACCTTTACCAGATTCACCATTTCAAATCAATGATGATGGGGACTTTAGTATGTATGCATCAAATCCTGGCGCAACTGGAATGGAAGGAGATCCGTTCTATATTGAGAATAAATACATTAATGCAACAGATTCTGATTTCGGAATGAGTATTGCAAACACTACTTCCTACTTCGTAATAAGGAATTGTTTTATCTATGATGGTTGGAATGGTATATTGGTTGTTAATGTAAGTGACTCTTCAGGTTTAGCTTACAATAACACTTTGTATTCGCCCTATTGTGGTATTGAAATTGAACAGAGTCCAAATTTCATAACTTATCAGAACAATTTCACGGATTGTTCCAAAGGTGTTTATCTAACATATACAAGTGGTCAAATTATAATGCAAAATACCTTTACTTCTTGTTATGATGGTATAGTTTCCAATTATGCATCATGTGGAGCTTTGGATAATACCTTTGTAGATTGTCATTATGGAGCTTCTTGTACTAATAATTTGGGAAGTTATTTTGTTAACAATACTATATTAGAAAACCAGTATCAAGCTTTTGAAATGTGGAATTCTACTACATACATTTTCAATAATAACATAAGCTGCACTGGAAGTTTAATAACTAGAATCGGAAATTCCATTGGTGGGAATTTCACAAACAATTATTGCTTCAGTAATCAAGGAGCTGAGATGTATGTTTACGATTCACATGCTATAGCCATATCAAATAATAACTTGTATGGATGTGGATTTAGAATTCGAGATGAAAATATTACAAAATTGGAAATTATCCGTTCGTTATTTGAATACAATTATGTTAATGATAAAGTTGTTGTGTTTAGATTAAACGAGAACTCTCTAAGTTTTTCTGGGGAGATAGGACAAATTATGCTCTATAACTGCACAACGATAAACATATTCTACGCAACTCTAGTTCATACTTATTCTGGTATTTATCTCAATAACTGTAATCAAACATATATCTATAATTGTGAGTTTGAAAACAATCTAATTGATATAAAAGGAGAATATTGTAATTACGTCTATGTTGATCAGTGTTCATCCGAAAGCTCTAACAGTTTTCTTTCACTCTCTTATTGCTATTATGGTAACATATCTGATTGTGCAGTTCATCAATTTGTAAGTGCTATATTTATGGCGTATACTGATTTATTCCATATAACAAGAAATCATTTTGTGAATGGGGACTCGATCGCTATTATGTTAGAATACTGCAATCACAACTTAATATATTTGAATAATTTCATCAATAATGGGATGGGGTTTCCTCA
Source organism: Candidatus Heimdallarchaeota archaeon (assembly GCA_021399395.1). Lineage (GTDB taxonomy): Archaea > Asgardarchaeota > Heimdallarchaeia > Heimdallarchaeales > Heimdallarchaeaceae > UBA460. Next base: position 2,479 of record JAAFKJ010000109.1, on the reverse strand, counting down.
AGGCTGGGATAGATTCTTCAGTGAGCCAACTAATTTTTGGTACTCCATATATCATAGAAAAGGGAATTTTTGGAGCGACTATTCAGGAAGTGGATATTATGAGATTTTTACTGATGGTGGGGTTGGTAATTTCGACAAATTACCTCTCAATAATCCAATAGTCTTCATTCCTGAGTATGGAAATCTGAGTTTATTAGTTTCCTTAGCAATAATATTATCCTTTATCTCAATAGTAAGTTTAGCTAAAAGAAGAAATTAGATCTTCTTTTACATTTATTTTCTCTAACTAGTTTCTCAATTAAAAAGTGCAGTTATTTTTATTTAGTTCTGATCAATACAATAATTGAAAAAAACTGATTCCCAAGATTCAATTTGGTAGAACCCACCATTAAAGTTCCAGGATTATTTTTGGTGGATATGCTCTAAGCAATGCATCACAATCTGAAGCTGATGAAGTGTTGAAACTTTTACTCAAACATGGAATCAACCATATCGAACAGTTCGTATTTATGGGAAGTCCGAGGAAAGAATAGGTTCTTGGATGGATAAACATCGAGATGATTTCTTCCTAACCTCCAAGACTCGCAGTCGTCAATATGATAAAGTAAAGAAAGAATTTTTCGCAGTATTAAAGTACTTCTAGAGGGATAAATTTGGTATTAAGACTCTTAGAATCGAGATTTTTCTCGCTATAATCATATCATCATGAAGAATCTCTTTCTTGCGTTATCTCTCTTTCTGCTAACGAAAAAAACACAACAAAAACGAAGATAATCCTTTGGTTTCACGCGATTTCTAATATTTGGTTAATTCTAATTGTTATCTCGAATAGGAGGTTACCCTTATCTTCGCAATCGGAACGGACATATTTATCTGGATAAAACTACTAGTTGAAAATAAATTTAATATTTCTTGGAAGAAAATTCCAAATGTCTTTGTAATTACATTCATCATCATACTATTTACACCTCTAGCAATTTTCGAAAAGATTTTTGCTTGGAAAAAACTACAAGAGGTTGAGCTCAAACATGAACCAATCTTTATCTTAGGCCATTGGCGTCAAGGTACAACCTTTCTTCATGAGCTCTTTAGAACTAGCCCTGAAAATGAAGTAATGTATCTTTATGAAAGTATTTTTCCCAATCACTTCCTCTATTCCTCTGATTTTCTCAGTTGGCTTATGGGTATCTTTCTCCCTGAAACTAGACCTCAAGATAGTCTAAGAATAACATCTGAACTAGCAAGTGAACATGATTTTGCCATAGCAAATTTGAGCGCAATGTCGCCATATACTGGTGCATATTTTCCAGGCAATCAAGATGAGTACACAAAATATGTAACCTTAGAAGGCTTATCTGACAAAAAGATTGAGAAACTAAAAAGTGTCTTCGTATATATGATGAAGAAACTAACACTGAAAAAGAAGTTTAGACAATTAGTTTTAAAGAGTCCAGCTGATACTGCTAGAATAAAACTTCTAATGGATATGTATCCAAATGCAAAATATATTCATATCGCTCGAAATCCCTACGAAGTATTTTATTCAACAAAAAGAATGCACCAAAAATTGATTCCTATATTCCAGTTACAAGATGGTTATCCTGATTTGGACAATTTTGTTTTGAAGGTATACAAAGACATGTACACTAAATTCTATGACGAAGTAGATTTGATCCCAAAAGAAAACTTCATTGAAATTAAATATGAGGATTTAATTGCAGATCCATTGAAGATAATGGGAAAATTATATGTTCATCTATCGATTCCAAGATTTGAACAGGCAAAACCTCACATGGTAGAGTATATTGAAAGAAACAAAGATTACACACCAAGTAAATACAATATACCTACTGAAGATAGAGAAAGAATTTACAGTAGATGGAAAAGCATATTTGAAAAGATGAAATATGAAAAAACTATCAGTTAAAACTAAAAATAATTGTTAAAGCAGTGATTTATAAGATTAGATGATTTGGATAAATAAGTAAGGAAATCCTACTTAATGATTTCATTGATTTTTCATTCTTTTCAAATCAGCTTCAGCTGCAATATATCCAAAAGTTGCCCAATTATCTAATGCTACTACTTCTTCAAAAATTGTTTGAGCTTTCTCTTTTTCTCCATTGTAAAAATACCAATTACCAACTGCATAACCAATAGCAGCATTACCAAGTACACCTTCTTCAATTGCTATATCCATTAACTCATCAGCTTCGAATTCACCTTTGTACATTAGTAAGATTTTATGATAGTAGTGGTTTTCAATTATCTTCATATTCCTGTGAACTTTGTCAGTAACTTTTTTCGCATCTTCAATTCGATTCAATAATCTAAGATTCATGTAAACCCAATGTCCACATGAAACAAAATTATCTTCTAAAGCTAATGCATCCATCCCTTTGATGAAAGCTTCAAGTGACTCTTCATACATACCTTTGAGATAGTAAGCTAAACCTAGATGATACCATATGTTAGTGTG
>JAAFKJ010000108.1 GCA_021399395.1 Candidatus Heimdallarchaeota archaeon | reverse complement strand
TTCAAGTTCATACAAATTGACATTAGTTGCCCACCTAATTGGGGTGCTGATTCTGCTCATTCTGTAAAGATTTCTAGACTTGGGGTCCAAACAGGGATATGGCCTCTCTTCGAATGGGATCGCGAAACTAACAACGTAGTTCTAAGTAATCCCAGTAAAAAGTTTGAAGTTCAAGAGAATCGTAAGCCAATTAGAGACTGGACAAGCTTACAAGGCAGATTTAGAGGAATTACTGACGAAGAAATAAAAGCTCTTCAAGCTGACACCGAAAGACAATGGAATTTTATTAGGAAGTTCTTGTAACTTTCACATTCCCTTTTTCTCATTTTTTCATGTAATACAAATTAAAATTTTTCTTACTCCTTTACCCTCATCGATGTTTTTAATAAGCATCTTTCATCAATTTTACTGACAGACTTGAAAGAGACTGATACATTGGATGAACTATACCAGTTAATATACGGTTTTATAGAGAGTGCCATTCAGCTGAAGAGACTTCCTAGGCAAGGATGGATTAGGGTAGGTATTTCTCTATCTGATGTTGAAAGCGTAGCAGACCATGCTTACAATACTACTATGTTATCTCTACTACTTTGTGACTTGCATAATGCTCTCTATCCTGAGAGACCAATTAGTACTGAAATTGTTATGCGACTTGCAATAGTTCATGATTTACCAGAGTGTAGGTATCAAGACTTTGATAGACAAGTCAAAATTATGTTGGGGCAGGATAGATATCAACAATTCAAGAGTCAACTCCTAACAACAGCAAGTACTGAGATGCTATCTCTTATTTTGAATGAGGACGTAAAGAAACAGTGGCAAGAAACATTTCATGAATTACATAATGTTGAAAGCACTGAAATGAAATTTGTATCATATGTAGATAAACTAGAAGTTTTGATCCAAGCCATTTCATATGAAACAATTGGTTATCATTCATTCTTATTTGATAGTTTCTGGGAAACTTCGAAGAAATATTTAGAAGATTGTCCTTTTGAAGTGATTAATGATTTATTACCTATTCTTGAAGAAGAAAGAGCTTCAATTGGTGAATAGACTTCAATTCAAACCACTTTAATCTCTGTCAAGGCAATAAAACTATCAATTAATTTATTAAACTGAAGTTTCTAATATAACAATAAGATTTAAGAGAACGCGTAATTTAGTTTGCAAGGTACTATCATAGAGTTTGGGGTGAATAAGATTAGTGAGATGGATAAAATTATTGAGTTGAAAATTTCACCATTTCAAGTTCCATTTCTCAGAGATTTGGGAATCAAAACTGTCTCCATGATTGTTTTTGACATAATTTACGGGCCAGTTTGCCACATGAAGGAACTATCAAGATCTACTTTTGGTGACAAACTGAAAGATGTAAGTTCACTCGCAGAAATTTATACAGGATTTGCAAGAACAAATGCTGATGTTATTACAAGTTTGGAGGAGAGAATTGTTATAGGAAGATATGTTTCTATTCATGAAGAAGTAGAAAATATAGTTGTTCTTCTGTTTGTATGTGTTCCGTCAGCTAATCTAGATAAACTGACAAAATTCTCCCGCTCTCTTTCAGAAAGAACCCAAGGAAATCCTAAATTATTTGATGATGCATTAACTCAACTTATTGATGCAGAAAAAATTGCTGCTCATACCATTCCTCTCACAAAAGATGGTACAACCATGAGGGGACTAGTAATCAATGACAAGTCGATAGTTGCGGGAAATGAGTTTAACAACTTCTATGGTTTCTTGTTTATTCCTTATCATAAAGGTATCATGGATGGGAGATTTTTCCCTAAGATGATAGATGGCAAGAAACTAGAGTTTTCTCATCTTTTCAAGTTTATCGATACTCAAAAGAACGAAGCAGATTTAAAGGGAGGCGATCTAATAAGCCTTTACTACAAAGGATTGGAATTACTAGTTTATAGACATAATGAGAAAGATGCTATAATGGTGGGAGCAAAAAAACCACAGAGTAAAATAAATTATTCTTACCTTGATGATTGGTTTACTCTACTATTCAATTCTTACATAAACATCCCTGGAGAAAGCAAAGAAGTTTCCACCCTCGAGGCAATTGCACATCTTGATAAGCATATCTCCCGAAAACCAAAGAAATTCATTGCTTCTGAAATAATGGATCTGATGATAAACTCTGAAGATGACTATCCTGAATTATCAGTTCAACCAAGGGAAATTCAGCAAAATGGATGGATAACATTGGAACAGAAATATCAGCTGTTCTTAGATAATCTGGATAAAATGAAAGGTAATTTTTCTATTAATGGCTTAAGTCAAGACTTATCTGTACCTCTTTCTTCGATAATTGAGTTTGTAATTTTCTTGAAATCAAGAGGATTTATTGATGTCTATCGAAAGAAGTAGGATGTAATGAAATATTCTATTTTTGATACTTATCGATTGAGGACTACAACAAGAATTAAATTTGATTACTGATTTCTATACATATAAGCATTCTAAATAACTGGTGCCCAACATGAATAAATTCTCTCTCGAATTTGAATCAACCGAAGAAGAAACCACTAAATTACTTGATGATTTTCTTAAATTATCAGCTTACAAAGCATCTACAATGTTAAAAGATCTTGGAGTATATGAGATATTAAACCGACCAAGATCGCCTGAAGAAATATTCCATATGTTGAATTTCAGCTCTTTAGATGTTGAGTTTTCTAAGATTTTTGAACTATTGGCGGATCAAGAGTTACTAACTAAACAAGGGGAATTTTATGGAGACAGTCCACGAAGAGAATATCTGGAAATAACTTATCAAGAAGATTTCAAATCGTCAAATAACCGATTCTTAGCTCCATTACATTCGTTTATTGATAAGTCTGTAAGAAAATATAAGTCTATTCTAAAGGGAGAACAAGGAAAACTTTCAGAAGCCGAATATGTTCATGCCATTGATTCAATCTCTGGTACAGAGATGATGTATATAATTAGAGACTTATTCTTCAAAAGTTTAAAACTTAGACTACCAGCATTTGATACAAAAGAAAAACTCAATGTTCTAAATTGGGGCGTGGGATCAGGATATGATGCACTTCATTTTGCAGAGTTTTTCGGGGATAAAGTATCAGTAATAAGCTCTGAACCCACAAATTCGTTGTACAGATGTCAGGTTCTTCAAGATATTTATGAGATTTATAACGTTGAATTTGTTCAACGGGATGAGATGCAATTAGACGTTCTTAAAGATTCTATAGATCTTTATCTTGGTTCAAAATATATGTTCAAAACAGAAGAAAAACATTACATAAACACTATTCAATCAGTTCTCAACGCGGAAGGGTATCTAGCATTTAGCATGATCCCCCAATTGGATTTATCGTTGGGTTGGTTATTAAGTATCTATGAACCATTTTTCTTGGAATTAGAAAAAGAATCCCACATGGCTAAATTGAAACATTATGGGATATCGAGAGAAAAGTACATTGGTTTAGCGAATGGTTTTATTTTAATGCAAAAAATCTAGAGCGAAGAAAGTTATCCTTTCTTCACATCTTTTCCTAAATTTGTTTTCTTAGTAAGTTCTGGAACAATTTGTAGGAATGGAACTATAGCATTTGCAATTGAAGAGAATGCATCTTCTTTGCTACCAGTAATAATCATTTTATCAATTTCTAGATTTTGATAGATCTCTGGCAATTTTTCAATTATCATCTCTTGGAACAATCTTTCATCTGCTTTGGCAAGCGCTTCAATACGTTTCAAAATACCCTCTGCTTCAGCTGTTTTTGCCTCTATTATTGCAGCAGCATCACCCCTAGCTCTAGATTCCATTTCAAACTGCTTAGCTTCAGCTAATTGTTTGATTTTTGAAGCTTCAGCACTTGCTTCAATTTCAATCTTAGTTTGGAAGGTTTGAGCTTCTACTTCAGTACGTTTTTTTTCTAATTCTTGTACTGCAATCTCTTTATCTTTTTCTTTTGATTCTACTTCCAAACCAACTTCCTGTTGTTCTATACCTACTTTTCTGCTAACTTCAAGATCACGTAGTTTTGTAATCTCTTCCATTTCAGCACTTTTTAATCGGGCAAGTTTTTCCTGCTCTATTTTCATAATAGCACTAACGTTTGCCTTTAAGTTAGGATCTATTATTTCAATGTCCCTAATCTCACAGCTTTCAACTAGCATTCCCCAATCCTTGGTCAGAAAATGTAGCTCTTTTGTGACTGCTTCAATAATTGCTTGTCTGTCTCTGATAATTTTCTCCAATGCCATGTTTGCACAGGTAGTACGGATAATACTTTCAGCTGCATTACGGATAATGTTTTCAATATAGGCTTCATCAGATTTATTCCAGGAGGTTCGTGAGAATGCAACTTCTGGTTCAATTACTCTCCAGAATACAAATGCAGTTACACTAATTTCTTGGAATTCTCTTGATAACACCTTTTCTCTTGCTTCTAGAAAAGTGGATTGTGTGGTAACAGGTACAACTCTTACCTCATCAATTAGAGGTATAACAACAGCTTTACCACCAATACCAGCTTTGATAACTCTCCCATTTCTAAAATGAATCATAAAAAAATCTGAAGTGAATTTTCTATATCTAGATGCATAAAACAATAAGAACAGGACTAAAACTATCACTAGCCCTATAGGTAACCAAATATACCAAATCATGTCTTGTCATACCCTCGTTTCATTTCGTAGGTGTTAAAGTATCTAACATGGAGCTTTTTTAAGGTATCCAATTAAAATTAAAGAAATATCGAGTTTCACGCATAATCTTTATGAATGGGCTTTCAGCTTCTTAGGTATAACAGTTATAGCTGCAGTAGTAGCTTTAGCAAAAAGAAAGAGAAAATAATATCTTTCTATTCTAATTTTTTTTCTCTTTTTGTATGCTTTGACCTATTGGATAATACTTTTATTGATTTTTCCGTAAACTGGTACTTAGTTAATTTTTATAACAAACTACTAACAAGGTGAAAATATGAAAAAACAAATTTTTATGACAATAGTTATTCTTTCTGTTTTAGCTTTTGTACCTATCACATCTACAGCTGATTATCCCACAGGAACCCTAGGGTATTCTGATGAGATAGCCGTTGATAGTGAATTTGAATGGACTGTTTCTAAGCTACAATTTACTGGGGATTTTGCTACCTATACTGATTATGTCTATATTAATACTACAAATCTAACCCAAGGAGACAAAATCAAAGTTGTTGTGACAGATGACCCAGACACTGCTATAGGTGAATGGTATGAAGTTTATTTGAACGATGTTGAAATAGCTACACCAACTCTAGGAAATTTCATTTACTACAGTATGTACGATATAGGATACAGTAGTTTCTTTATCAACCCAGTAACCTACACCAATGCAACTGGAACCTACAATATTTATGAACAAATGCTTGAAGAAGTAGAAGGGTATAACGATGACTATACGTATTCGACCTCTGGTGTTGACACTGATGTTACTTATGATATAACCTATCAATTCCAAGTGGAATATAAGATAACAGGTGATGTATTTTCTGTTTATATTTATACTAACTTCAATATTCAAGTGGAAGGTGGAGGTTATGATTATACCGTTAAACAAGAAATGCGAATAGAATCAACACTCAATATTAGAACTGGTCTATATGGTAAAATGGAGCTTTATGCTAATTTTGATTATGCTGGAAATGTTGGTATCCTACACATGTTAATTGACAGTGGATATGCTAAAACTCCTTATGAGTGGGCTTTCAGTTTCCTAGGCTTAACCGTCATCGCATCAGTTGTAGGGTTAATCAAACGAAAGAGATAACCAAACTCTTTTTTCTTCACTTTTTTCTTTTATCCTATATCTTAATAATATTGTAAACTTCTAGGAGAAAGGTTTTTATAAGAATTTCATCAACATCAATATTAGTTTACTTTATTGTAAACAAAACGGTGAAATTATGAATAAAAAAATTATTACTGCTTTTATTTTGTTAGCATGTTTAGCTTTTATGCCCATTACATCAACAGCTGATTACCCAACTGGAGAACTAGGCTACTCTGATGAAATGGTGGTTGATGCAGAATTCGAATGGACAGTATCAAAATTAGCAACTACTGGTGATTTTACATACTTTGCTGATATGTTCTATATTGGTGACATCGGTTTGACTCAAGGTGATAAGATAAAATTTGTTGTTCTTGAAGATCCTGATAATGCAACTGGTGCTTGGTATGATATTTTTGTAGATGATGTCAAAGTAATAGGTCCTGAATCTTTCTTTATAGGTTTTTACTATGGTTTTTCAAGTTTCTTTGTCAATCCCGTTACCTATACTAATACAACTGGAACTTACAATATCTATGAACAGATCTTTGAAGAACTAGTGGAACTGAACGACCACTATGTTACAAGTGTTTCTTACGAAATGTATGGAATTACAATTCAAGGTGATATTGATCAAACTCTCGAATACAAACTTAAAGGTGATGTGTTCTCAATATCCATGTCTACTAAAATGTCTATGACTATGTCAGGTGGAGGTACTGAAATGAGTTCTGAAGGAACCAGTGAATATAAAACATCAGTAAACATAGTAACAGGTTTATTGGGTACAGTTGAAATGAAAATGGAAGCTGAAAGTGATTATCAATCTGGTTCATTTCATCTATTAATAGACAGTGATTACGCAAACATTGTTCCTTACAGCTGGGCATTCAGTTTTCTAGGAATAACAGTTATAGCTGCAGTTGTGGCATTAGCAAAACGAAAGAGAAAATAATTCTCTTCACTTCATTTTTTTACAGAAACATTGTATCTTGCAATTAGAACACAATTTAGTCGGAAAAGTTTTTATGTACAATTTGCCTACTACTAGTCTGCATAAGATGAGCATTTAATAAGCAAAGTGAATGATATGAAAAAGAAAATAATAGTTACATCGCTGACACTTCTTTTTGTTACGTTAGTTCTTAGTTCTTGTACAATTTCTGCTGATTATCCTACAGGTGATTTAGGGTATTCAGATGATATTGTCGCAGGCAATGAGTATGAATGGACCGTTAAAACCCTTGATAGTGGCGGGGATAATATGAGTTATGTGGGCGAGGATGATTTCTATATCGGAGATCAGACTCTTGAACAAGGAGATAAAATTAAACTTGTAGTCCTTGAAGATCCTGACACAGCTGTAGACGATTGGTATGACATCTATGTCGATGGAGTTAAATCTCTCTATCCTACAAGTGATTTCCTAGATTTCTTTAGCTATTTGTATGGTTTTGGAAGTACATTTATCTCTCCTGTAAGTTACACTAACGCTACAGGTACATACGAGTTATATCAACAGCTCTATGAAGAGCTTCTGGAGAATGCGTATAATTATTCAGAAAGCTATACAACAAGTATTTACACTGAAATATATGAACTAACTTCAGGCTATAAGCTTAGCGGAGATGTGTTATCAATGGAAATGTATGCAAGGATGTACTCTTCAAATGGTACTCATCATGTAGAACTTGAAGGTACTATGGAAATCTCTGTGAATATCAATACAGGACTTCTGGGAAATATGAAATACTTCATTGATATGGATGTACTTGGAGAAATAGGCTTTACTTATTTCTTATTGGAGAGTAAATATGCAAATGTACCTTATGACTGGGTATTTGGTATACTAGGTTTAACATTTGTTGGAGTTGTAATGGTACTGATTAATAAAAAGAGAAGATAATTCTCTTTCCTTCATTTTTACAACCAACCACTTGAAATTGCACTTAGACTGCAATTGTACCGAAAAGATTTTTATATTCTAACTCCCAACCCAAAGTCTGTATAATTACTTCAATTATACTTGAAAAGGTGAAATTATGAAAAAGAAAATAGTCTTATCAGTAATGACAACTCTATTTGTAACTTTGATTCTTAGTACTAATTCCATAACAGCTGATTATCCGACAGGAACATTAGGTTACTCAGATGCCATAGCTGTTGGAGAAGAATTCTACTGGGACGTAGTAACACATACTTCTGGTGGTACATTTGCTTCTTACTATGATACTGGTTTCTATGTAGGAGACATCTATCTAGAACAGGGTGATGAAATAAAACTTGTTGTTCTTGAAGACCCCGATACCGCTCTTGGTGCCTGGTACGAAATCTATGTTGACGGCGTTAAAGCAGTTGATCCAGATTATTTCTTCTTAGGATATGGTTATATTGGGTGGGCGACAGCATTCATCAGTCCAGTTACTTACACTAATGCTACAGGGACCTACAATCTCTACGAAGAATTAATGGAAGAATTTAATGATGTTGAATTTAGCGATGGATATAGTTATACCGATGTATATTACGAATATACACTTGTCTACTCATATCATGAAATTCTGAGTTTTGCTCTTGTAGGAGACATCCTTACTACATATCTAGATATCGAAATGTATGCTTCAATTAGTGGCGGTGGATACAATGAGTTCATTGATTTTGATCTATATATGGAAATGCAGGTAAACGTTGATAGCGGACTGTTGGGTCTAATGAAGACATGGTTTGATTACAGCGATTCCTACGGTGATTCTGGATATGTCCACTTCTTACTTGATAGTGAGTATACTGACCCACCACCAGATGATGGAAATGGAGATGGAACAACTGTTCCTTATATATGGGGTTTCAGCGTATTAGGTTTGGCTATGAGCTCAACAATTGTAATCTTAATAAAAAGAAAGAGAAACTGACACAATCTCTCTTTACTACTTTTTCTAGAAGATTTGTCTAACGGACACTGAAGAAAGATTTTTATTATTTTGTTTTATATATACGTATTAGTTTGTTTTGAGGCAAACTATCTAAAAAGGTGAACTTATGAATAAAAAAATAGTATTTTCAATTTTTATACTAACTTGTTTGGCTTTTATGCCTATATCGGCTTCAGCTGATTATCCCTCAGGAGAATTAGGATATTCAGATGATATTGCAGTAGGAGAAGAATTTGAGTGGACAGTAGATACACTTGCTTTCACTGGTGAGTTTACATCACTCTCTACTGATGCATATATAGGTACTGAATATTTGAGTCAAGGAGACAAAATCAAAGTCGTAGTTACTGAAGATCCAGATACAGCTAATGTGACTTGGTATGATCTCTTCGTAGATGGAGTTCAAGTTGATCCTAATTTTGGATTCTTAGTAAACTACGGTATGTACTATACCTATGGAGGATTTTTCATCAGTCCAGTTACTTATACCAACGCAACAGGAACTTACAATATTTATGAACAACTGATGGAAGAACTAGGCGATTACTCCTATGATGAGACCTATTCAACCGCCTATACTTATGGTGGAACAACATATGAATACGGTTACACCTATCAAATGGGTTTCAGTCTTGAAGACGACGTTTTCTCATATCTTGTGTACGAGCATGTTTACGCACACATTGTAGGTGGAGGATATGATGAAACCATGAGTATGGAAGTAAGAATGCAAGCATCTACAAGTATATCAACTGGTCTGATGGGGATGATGGAAGTGTACATTATTTATGATGTTCCAAGCTATTATGAAGGTAGTCTCCATTTAATTATAGACAGTGATTATGCTCCAATAGATGGAAATAGAACCGTTCCATTTGAATGGGCATTTAGTCTATTGGGAATATCCACTTTAGCAGTACTTGTAGTATTTGTAAAACGAAAAAGAAATTAGTATGTTATAACATTTTTTTTTTACATTTTTTTGGTGTTTAAATAAGATAATGTAGAATAGTTGTTGAAGGATTGTAGCTATGCACCAGTTCACTGGTGATCCTTGGGGTTACATCCGACAACCATCCAAAAGCGATCCGAAATCTTTGCCTAAGTGCAAAGTGAACGGGGTAGGAGGGGATGTGACGTCCCCATGATGTGCCATAGGCACTTCTAAAGAATTTGTACAAAATTCATGTCATA
>JAAFKJ010000013.1 GCA_021399395.1 Candidatus Heimdallarchaeota archaeon | reverse complement strand
TTCATGGAAGCTTTCATCCAAGTTGGAGCTTACAAGAATGGTGATCCGTTGGGACCTGCTCTCCAGTACATGGCTATCAAGAAATGTCAAGAATATGGTTTTAGTAGACTAGAGAATAAGCTACTAGATTATCTATTCTTACAGGGAAGTGCTGCACTTAAAATAAAAGGTTGATACGAGGAATGGATCCCACAACCCTTATTCTCTTCATTCTTCTATGGACGAAGATGTCTTGGGGTTCCTGTATTCTTTGGAGGTTTTTTAGTTTACATCAATGGTTTGTATCCATGAATTGTAGTTAGTACTGCCCTTGTTATGTTGTGCACAGGAAGCATTTAATTTGAGCTTATAATTATAATACAGAGATAATACAGACCCGGGGTCTGCAATCGGAAGTTTCTATCTTACCACATAAGTTGATTTTTCGGGGTAAGACAGTTTTTGTTATCAGGCTGGTCAGTTCAGTTTGGGAGAAAGTAAGAAGTCTAACTGCATGCCACCAATAAAGAAGAGATCATCAAGGTAATATTAATAGATGAAGAGGGAAAAATAAAAATGAAAAACCAGTGAATTGACCCCGGGTCAATTTCCAGTGGAACATAAGAATAAAAATCTATTTTCTAATTTGATATCTATCATTGTCTGCAAAGAATTCCATACTAGCATATCCTGCATGTATCTTAGCTGAATGGGTTTCACCAGGTAAGATATAGAAACGATCTCCTTTATTATAATCTTGTACCTTCCCTTCAACGTTCAAAGTTATTTTTTCCTTCTAAAACTATTGCCCATTGTGCATCATGAGCATGAGGAGGAACTTCAGCATCTTCACTAAAATGCATAAAAACAATCTTCCCTTTTCTATTTCTTTTTTTCTTTTGTCATATTCTTCCTTGAGGTGTTTTAATAGCTTAGTTCTATTATTAGGGTAACCCTTTCCTAAGAGTGAGTAACAATGTACAAAGAAAGATACGACCCAGAAGACGGAGACGAAAGTATAACTCCCCCTATGTGGCACCCATAGAGTAGGAAGAACTAATAAAGAATTTATCTGGAAGTTGAGTGTGATTATTCTTCACTAATGTAGTTAGAAAGTTAAATTCTTTGTTATTCTCCCACTTCATCTTATTTTTTTAAAATGGTTTTGAAGTATTTCTCGAGTTTATAAATCAATCTACGCATAAAAGCTTGAGGACGATGAGTGATAAGCTAAATAGAGATTGCTTTAAAGAAAAAATCATGAATTGCTTGGACAGAAATGAATATACTGAAATTATATCTAGACTTCGTATCTTTGTATCAAATAATAGATCAGAGATAAGATTGGTTGAGCTTGTAGAAATAGCAATAGATAAAGCTGAAGAATTCAATAATTACGAAACAATTGTAAATTTATATGGACTAAAGATTTTACTATTGGAAAATCGAAAAGAAAACTTGATTGAAATCTCTAAAGTAGCTGAAAAAATGGAAAGTTTTTGTAGAGAAAAGTCTTTACAAGAAGAGCTAGCTTTGACTTATTCCTATAAGTGGTTCATAGAAAAAATAAAGGGAAATAAGAGGAAAGGAGAAGCATATATTGAAGAGGCATTTTCTATTATTAATTCATCAGATAAAGAAGATCAGTATATAGTTAATTTCGTAAAGTATTCCTATGCAGTTCATTGCTGGTTAGAAAAACATGATGAGGGGGCTGTAAAACTCTTTGAATCTTGTCTAGGTTATTTCTATGAAAACAATCTAAACAGAAGTTTAATTCAAACTGTGAGTATATTGGGGCTTATCTATACAAGACAACAGAATGGAGCTAGAATCATTAAACTAAGCAAAGAGATTTTTAATAATACAAATCTTTTTGATGAACTATCTTGCGATGCCAAGGCAATTTCATATTATTTTCTAGGGTTGGGTTATATGCTAGATTTAAGCCTAAATTTTGCTGATTCATCTTTTCAGAAGGCATATAGGATTTTCAAAAATGTTTATAAAAAAAGCATTTATTTCAGTAATTTCATAATTCTCCATTCCTATATTGTTACTGTAAAAGCTCTTCAAGGCAAACTTGAACAAACTTGGGGAATAATAAGGGATGTTGAGAACCTACTTCAAGCAGAATTCTTTGAAAAGAACCTTGATTCAGGAACAAAGAAACAAATAGTTCATACACTTAATCTGAACAAGTTCTATGTTTATTCTCGTTTAAATAACTTTGATGCTATTGAAAAGCAAGATTTAATCAAGGAAATATTTGATGGCAGCAAAACTCTATATAGCGATTTCATGCTTTTAAGTGAGTATATTCTTAATGCAAATCTAGAACCATCGAAATTAGAAGAACTATTGAATACTAGCAATTTCAGTATTGATCGTGTCAAACACTTAATTTCATTTACTCTTCTTGGTAAAAATGGAAAGACTGTAACTAAAGGTGTAAGGTCTAAGAAAATAGAACTGTTAAGAGATAGAGAGAAGACTAGTAAGACCACATTTGTTGAAAATGTCTATGCGGATTCACTTATAGCACAACAGCTCTTCTCCTTGAAAAGATATGAAGAGATTTATCCCTTGCTGATGAAATATGAAAAGAAGCTTCATCGTATCGAGGTTCTTGAATTACGTATCTTTATGGAAGCTTTCATCCAAGTAGGTGCGTACAAGAGTGGTGATCCTCTAGGACCAGCTCTCCAATATATGGCAATCAAAAAATGCCAACAATATGGATTCAGCAGACTAGAGAACAGACTACTAGATTATCTCAATTTACAAAGTAAAGACAAATTGAAAATAATAACTTAAACTAAAAAGTGGTTTTGTTGACCCCGGGTCAATTTCCAGTGGAACAATATATGATAAGTGGCATATTCTTTCTTGTGGAGTTTAATTATGATTTTCATCATTGAATAATAACAACGAGAGTGATGACTCATGGTTAGACCCAGCAGAGTGTGATGATTTTTACATCACCTCCAAGGTCACCATACAACAAATACTGCTCATTTTTAGTTCAATTCCAAAAACCACTTGGCTTACCTTTCTGAAATTAATAGGAGAACACTAAAAACACACCTACATACAAGTATCATACTACCAAAAGTCCAAAGTATTCAAATTCTTAACTGGTCTTAGAATTAGTTTTTGGTGGCAAGAAAATCATCTACGTACGATTAGGACTTTCGCAAAATATTAATTAGCTTAAGTGTAATAGAACGTGAATATATCATGAGTGAAGAAGAGATAAAAGAATGTCCAAAATGTGGGTCGTCTATGATCAAAAGAGAGAACTATCTTCCTGATGATTATGACTTAACGGAAATTAAGATTTTCTGGTTATGCGGTTCGTGTATGCACTATGAACTAATCGAGTAAGGAGTATATCACTTCTTATCTACTTTAATTTCTCCACCAGGAAGGAGTTCACTAAGTAACATTTCAATCTCTTCTTCTTGATTGTTGAATGCTAATACTTTGATATCATGTTTGAACATCAAGGAGAACTCAAAGAGTTTTTGTCTACATGATCCACATGGTAAGACTGGAGGAGAGCTAATAGAGTAAACAACAACAGCTTGGATATCTTTCTCACCACCATCAACAGCTGATCCTATAGCATTAACTTCAGCATGAAGAGCAAGATAATCTGAAAACTCTACATTACATCCGGTGAAAATATTACCGCTTTTCATCAAGAGTACTGCACCAACATGAAAGTTACTGTAAGGTGCATAAGCTTGCTTGCTAGATTCAATTGCCAGTTCTTTGAGCTTGGGTAAGTGTGTAACGACATCCATACGACTCAATAAAGACTAAAATTCCACCACTAAAAATCTTCCGTAATCTTTAGGACAAATTATCACAAAGCAACATCTTTTTAATTAGAATGAATTTAGTTCATAATGCGAATGTCATTTAGATATTTGCTTATCTGTTGTATCTTACCCTAACAGGTAGGAACGTAATCAGTCGATTACGATTATGTTCAAAAGCGGAACAATTATAAACAAAGGGAATAAAAACCCTACTCGCGCAATAAATTGCGTGTTTATCACCTCCAGGATTACGATTATCCACTGAATAAAATTCAGTTAGCTGACAAGAACTCTCCTAGAAGGCGAAAACTGATTTCTAGAGTAACCTACACTATGCATACGCCATGTAGTGGATGACTCGGCTAGGGAGC
>JAAFKJ010000107.1 GCA_021399395.1 Candidatus Heimdallarchaeota archaeon | reverse complement strand
TCCCCTCAACACACGTGAGGGGCCCCACTTAAACGACGGTTAGACGCCTTCTGGCAAGTTTAACCAAGTTTCATAACGTGTGTATTTTAATTGAAGTTCTTCTTTTGCTACGATATTTATAAATGAAAACAGAAATACCAAAAATAACTATAGAGATAGCAGCAACAACTAAAGCATAATTTTCAAAGACCCAGATTGCTGGGGGATCTCTAGCGGGATGAGGAGTATATTCAAGAAGCCAGAGCATTAGATTATTCCACAAATCGAGATTTTGATTTTCGTCAATCCAAGTTGAATTTCCAGATATAGTATAATCACTGAACATAATCGTAGAACCTGAAATGACCATTCTTGAGTTTCCAAAGTCCTTACTTAACATCCATGTAAGGAAACCATTTCCTAGATCTCTGAAAATATTGTACTCATCATCAACTGAATAGGAAGTAAATGGGGTTTTAGCTAATTCGATATTATCGTCATCATCATCTGGTCTCTCATTTCCTAGTGTAATGGGAGTTGAGTATATTGTTACATTATCAATTTCCACTTCTTGCCAGAAATAATCAATTTGCTGGGTAAGGATGTTCTTTGTTGTGTTATATTCATTAATTGTTATGAAAGAATCATTTCCATAAGTACTGTTAAAATCATCAATAAGAACTTGAGAATGGATTTGATCTGGACATGAGGAAAATCTAGCAGAAGTTAGTCTATTGCTTCTTGCAGCAAGTAAGTTATTTAATGTTGAAGTATGACCAGTTATATTTTCACTTTGGGTTAGAGGATTACTGAGTAGAAAAAGAGATCCACCTAGTTCAACATAATCCAAGATAGCGTCTCTCTCAGAAGATGTAATTACATCATCGTCGTCTATTCCTGGGTTGGTTATTATCAATAAATCAATTCCCTGTAAATTAGTTGAATTGAATTCTGTCCCATTTTCTTGGAATAATACGTTTATTCTAATTTCTACCTCAGGATCTTGAACTGTTACATTGGAAAGAGATTCTAATGCAGTAGTCATAAGAGTTCTGTTGAAATATTGACCATGAGACTCATCGTAAAGAATAACATAATCAATTATTTGTTTTTCAGTAGTTGGTTGTTCAGTAGCCGAATAAATAGGTTGAATACTTGCTATAGTCAGCAAACAAATTATGATAAATACTAATGAACGGTTTTTCATATTATCCCACATCGCGCAATTTGTTAGGAATTTGAAGAAAGTATATTTAGACTTTTCGCCCTTTGTGGATTTTTGAAATTAGGGTGTTTTTTGCGAATAAACTACAAAAAAGAGATGAAAATGGGTTCTAATTGAAATAAGAAATGATTTGAAAGACATTTCTAAAGAAAGTAAAAGAACCCCTTAATATCATAATCTTTAAAAAATATCTAAGAAGAATTCAATTAATTTGCCTCGATAGCTCAGCTGGTAGAGCGCTTCCTTGGTAAGGCAGAGGTCAGGGGTTCAAACCCCCTTCGAGGCTCCATAATTCTTTGTTTCTGGACATTCTTACTCATAGAAGAAGATTATTAAACATTTTTTTGAAGAAGACTCGACTAAAAATGGATTGGTTTCTGAAAAATGAGAAAAAGGCAATTAAAGAAATAGTTGCTGCAATCAAACAAGAAATAGAAAACGCATCGGTTCAAGGTGCCGTAATAGGCCTTAGCGGAGGAATCGATTCAGCTGCCGTTGCATATCTTACAGCTTTAGCAATTGGAAAGAAGAATATAACCTTGGTACATTTACCTGAAAAAGAATTAAGTAAAAATCACACTGATGATGCTAAGCTAATTGCACATCAACTTGGTATTGAACTGAAGATTCTTGAGATATCAAATCCTCTAAATGAGATATCCGAAATTCTACCTCAAGTAAATGAGGATAGAATGGCTAAAGGAAATCTAAAAGCAAGAATTAGAGCAGTCTTTCTTTACTCCATAGCTAATCTAGAAAACAAATTAGTTATTGGTACATCAAATAAATCAGAACTGGCAATTGGATATGGAACAAAATTTGGAGATCTCGCGGCAGATATGTGGCCGATAGGAGATCTTTACAAAACCGAACTATATAAAATATGCAAAGAACTTGGTATTGATAAAAAAATAATTGAAAAACCACCAACAGCAGGTCTTTGGGCAAACCAAACAGATGAGGACGAAATAGGAGTTTCCTATGAAAAATTGGATAAATTTCTAATTGGATTAGAGAAACAAATTAGTGAAGATAAATTAGCAGAGGATTTGGAGTTAAGTTCAGCACAAATTGACAGAATAAAAAATCTAGTAATGAAAAACAAGCATAAGGGGTTAATGCCAAAAATATGCAAAATGGATAGAAACTGGCAGTAATAATAGTTTAGCAATCAATTATTTTTGTGGGGTATTTAACTTCCAATGGTATATCTATATTGAAATAGATGCCATTTGATATAGGTGGAAGTGCACTTCAGTTCTTCTTAGATATAATGTACCTAGTTATTCTATATATATCTAAAATTGGATTGATTATTGGATTGATGTTTACAGTCGAGAAAACATGCAAAGCGGTTATAGATAGAAACATGAAATTTCACTTACACAAAATAATGAAAGGGTTAGGTCTTATTGCTATATCTTTAGTACTTTATTTGATTCTAGTATGAAATGAAGAAATTAAACGTTGAAGATTTCTCAGAAGTAGCTTTTCTGTAAAATAATTAAATATCAAGAAACAAATATTTAAACAATTGAAACATATGTGATGTTACTATGCTCCTAGATTTGCTTGAAAAATCTATTGTACCAATTGGTATTACTCATATTGCAGGGCCACCTAATTCAGGAAAAACCACTATGCTCTATCAAACATGCAAAGGGTTGAAAAAGGAGAATAAGGCATTAATACTGGATTGCGAGATAAACTTTAGTGCTCAAAGACTGCGAGAGATTCTAATAGATTCAGGAGTTAAATTAGATAATATTACCATCATCAGCCTTCTAAACAAAAAACAACAAATAAGAACTGTGATGAAAATCCAGAATTTTCTTGGAAAAACAGATTATAAATTTGTAGCGATAAATGGGATAACTGATCATTTCAGATTGGGTAGGACAGAAAAAGGTGAAAAGGAATCACCTAAATCATTGAATCTACAATTGGCTTTTTTGCGAATGATTAGTAGAGAATATAATGTTCCAATTATTTTTACAAACCAAGTAACACCATTTAAAGATGGGAAAAAACAATCATTTAGACCAGTTGCTGGATCAGCAATAAAGAATTACATTGACAGAGAAGTTTCTTTGATTCATATAAATAGAAAACTTTGGAAGGCAACTCATGAAAATGAAGAAGAATACTATACCATTTCTGCAAAAGGAATAGAAATAATAAAAAATTAAAGTTATCCTGTTGCCGTTTTTGCCCTGAATATCAGTAAAATAGCAACATACCAGATAACAATTAATAATGTGGCAATTAACTCAACTTTTTGTGCTGTACTAACATCGAAAGCATATCTTGTTGCATAATCAAACAGATACAAACTTAGTGCAGCAAATGAAAAGATAAAACCTGCTACTAATCCCTCTATCAGATATTGCAAATGTAGAGAACGAGCTATGAATTGAGGGGTATTTCCATATTGACCAATACTGATTAAATTGTCTTTATTGACTAACATATAAGCCCCACCTGCAAAGATATAGAAAATGACTGCATAAATCAAAACATACAGAACACTTATGGGAATACGGGTAGGGATACGTATAGATACCTGATGTAAACTGAAACTAGGTCTTCTTATTCCTGGAAATAACCATGGTATTTTTCTGGCCATCTTTATCTAAAACTCGAAATATGATATACTATTTTAAAGATTTCGACGCAGAATAGGATGATACACAAGATGGATTGGTGAAGAAAACCTTATACGGAACTTTATAGAACTGTTCTTAAGTCATTTTTAACAATTCCATACTCCTTGATGAATCAGATGAAAAAATTGAAGGTTTTAGGAATTAAAATTACCCTTTGAAAATAATCTTTTTCTCTAATGGATAAATAACCAATTTATGTGGATTAGAATCAACATATTTTACTAAAAACTTCTCGGTGTCTTCTTCTGAGACTTTTAATTTTTCTGAAATCCTCTCAAAAGTCATTTCTAAAGAGTCTTCTAGATTCTCCTCAATAAACTCAGATATAATGGATTCAAATTGACGGGAACCTAGAAACATGATTTCATCTTGTATTACTCCATTAATCTCTTTCTCATTAATCAGTTCTCTAATCGTATGTGTGATTTGATCCACATCAATATTGTATTTCTTTTGAATTTCTTGAATGTCATATTCCTCCACATTCCTAAGAAGAGATGCAAATGAATTATGAAGGTAATTAATAGAATAGAATTTATCTCCACCTATCAAACCTTTATCCAAATGCTGCAGAAAGGGGATTAAGGTTTTCTCTGTGATGTTCCAGCGATTCTTAAGTTGTGTTAATCCTAGTTCTCCTTGTTTCTTCAAAGTGCTACGAATTTCGTTAAGATCATCATCAGTAATAGAAAAGAAAAACGATTTTTCTGGGAGAAATACGCCAGATATACTGTTTGAGGTTAATAGTTTTCTTATGGAAACATAACGTTTCTCTAAATTGAGTTTTGATTCAAGTTTTCTTATATTGATGAAATTCTTATTTTCTAGCTCTTCTAGTAACAATAATTTGAATTTCTTATCCTCTGAGCCAAATAAATCTTTTATTTTCTGAAAGAATGAACTCATAGTTCTCGAAGAAATTAGATTTGATTCTATTATAAAATGTTCCCCTCGTTGATTAATAAAATCCCAAAATTTCACGAAGAATCACAACCTAATAGCAATAGAACTGCAAAAAGGAAATTGTGGAGTTTATTTAGCTTGTTTGGATATAAATATAGATGTCAATGATAAACACTGAAAGAATTTCCTCTGGTATAGAGGGTATTGATGTACTCTTACAAGGTGGAATGATTAAGAATTCAGTTAACTCAATAGTTGGAAGTAGCGGAACAGGAAAAACTACTTTTGCTTTAGCATATTTATATCAAGGCTTGCTAAACGGTGACCATACACTATACTTGTCGTTTGAAGAAACACCGTCTAAACTTATCGGTGAAGCTGAAGCTCTAGGTATAGATATTAGAGGGTTAACAAATGACTCAGAAGATTTAATCCATCTAGTAGAAAGTGAAAAAATTGTTGAATTTATGACAAATATTCTTCCAGCTTTAGCACAGAAGCTTAAACACAGGAATGTTAAACATACAAGGATAGTTTTAGATCCATTAACTCCTATTTTGTGGGAATTTCCATCAGAAAAAGAACAAAGAAAGGTTTTAACAAAAATCTATCAGCATCTAAGTTCTTTGGGAACTGTTCTACAAACTATTGAAGAACCAAATGCATTTGGACAGACAGATATTGGAGCTACAGAAACAAGAGTTCCTATATACTTATCAGATAGCGTAGTTCATATTCAAAACTTGGGATTAGGTGGAAAATATAATCGTACTTGTAAAATTATAAAATCTCGTAAAACTCCACACCATGAAGGAATATATCCTCTGAATTTTGTTAATGGACCAGGTATTGCTATTGATACTAGTTCTGTTGAAACAGTTGCTATGGATACTGTAGTATATGATATCAGATATCAAGAACTAATGAAGAAAGTGAAGGATCTTTCAAAGGACAAAGATCCAAAGAAGCGAATAATAGCTCAAATTGCAAAAAACCTTCTTGGTGAAAGAGAGAAAAAGGATACCATACAAAACATGGAACTAGTAGAAGTTCTAACTGATAAGCAAATACTGCAAGAGGTTAAGAAATGAGTTCTAAATCGGGAATTAACTCTGAACTAGAAGATTTAACTCATCTGGATGAAGTAGAAGCATCAATTTTATTTCGTATTGATGGAAATGTAGTTGATTCTTCATTCAAGGAAAAATATTCCCATAAATTGCTTAGAACAATTCAATGGTGCAAAGCAAATGTTGACAAAGTATCATTAGAAATGAAATCAGGTAACCTCAACAAAGTCACATATGAATTGAATGAGTTCTGTGTAATCTTCTATGTCGTTAATAATATTACAATCCTAACAACAATAAGTAGCAAAAATGCAAACTTAAGTTTGTTATCAATAGAATCAAAGAGAAAAGCTCTCTTATTGGTAAATTATCTGTGAGGTGTTTTTATGCAAATTGCAACAGGAACAACAAGTCACAGATCCATCCATACTGCAACTAAACAAATCATTAATGATGTAATTGGAGACATTAATGGTTCTCCTGACTTTATGATTGCTGCTTATACACCAAATTATAGAGAGAAGAAAGAATATGAAAAAGCTATAGCAAAAATTTGTGAAGAAAGTGGTACAAATAATATCATTGGAGGTACATTTCCTGCAGTTGCAACATCAAATGATGTACCAACAACCCAAGGCTGTTCGTTAATGGCATTTAAGTCAGCAGAATTAGATTTTCAGCCTCCTGTTTCGTATTCAAATATAAGACTAAACCCGAATAAAGGTGCAGATAAACTTGTTAAGTTATTCAAAGATGACCAGAAGCAAAATAAAACAGGATTCTTCCTAACTCCAGGACCGAATTTTCCACCAGACGCCTTTAATGGCATGAAAATGCTTGATACAATATTTGCTCATAAGTTTCGAGGAATGTTCAACCAAATTGGAAAACTGATTAACAGAAACATGGGCAAAAACGGTTATGGAGTAACTTCATTTGCATATAAAATTCTAAAAAAACTGTTAGAAAATGGTGTAAGCAATACTTTGGGTGGAGCAACAATTGATTTAGATATGCTATCGTGTTATCAATTTCAAGGTGAAAATGTTTTCCAAAATGCAATGGTAGGAACCATCTTCTCTTCAGACACATTGAATTTTGGACATAGTTGGGCATTTGATAAATCACAAAGATCTAAAACTTTTGAGATTTCTAACGGTCTTAAAAGCAGCAGTTATGTCCACACAATAAATGATAAACCATCTAAAGAAGAATTCCTCAATGTTATAGATATTCCTGAAAACCTATACGAAGAGGCATTCAAAGGAGTTGCTTACGCTTCGCTATTGTATTTATCAACACTTAAATCAGAAGATCAAGGAAATCTACCTTTTGTTTCAGTATGTCATCCAATCTTAGAAGGCGTTATATCAACAATTCCAGAAGAAATTCTAGATGAAAGTGACAGAATAGCAGAATTTTGTACACAATCAGGTATAGGAGTTCAAAAATCCGCTTATCAATGTGCAAAATCAGCAGCTCAAGGAATAGATAATCCAGTTTTTGGTCTTTTCATTAATTGTAGTAACAGATTGTTAATAGCAGGAGACAAAACAGAACAAGAGAACAAGATGATTGCAGAAGCACTAGGGACAGACATACCCTTTATGACACTATATTCTGGAGGAGAATTTTCTGTTATTAATCACAAACCAGTATATGCAGCTGTTTCTGTACACGGAATGGTTGCAGGATATAGTAAATCACCACAAAAAAATGTGGTGTTTTAAATCTATTATTAGGATATGATGATGATGAATACAATGCTCCCTCACAGTACAAAGAATGAAAGCATACTAAAAGTCGCAGTATTGGGTTTAGGATCTGTCGGAAAGACCACAATCTCAAAAAGCTACTCAGGCGAATTAAACGACATTGACCAGATTTCAATGACAAAAGGTGTGGATATAACAGTAAAGCGATTAATACATCAAGGTAAAACTGTTACCTTACAAATTTGGGATTTCGCAGGACAGAAACAATTTAGATTCATGATTGATGTGTTCTTACGAGGTGTAAAAGGTGTAATGTATGTGTACGATATAACGGACATTGAGACCCTTGCATATCTACACGAATTTGTTGATCTAACTAGGAATTATTTAGCAAATCATTTTTATCCAAATGTACCAGAAGTGCTTGTAGGAAATAAACTTGACTTAGAACAAGTTGAAGTATCGATTGAAGACATCCATGATTTTATGAAAAATTATAATATCAAAAAACACTTTCTTGTTAGTGGTTTATTATCAGGTAATGTGTCAGAACCTTTCGAGTATGTTGTTGACCAAATCCTGAATAAAGAACAGAATCTAGCTGATGAGCTAATATCAAAGTATCCAAGTTTCTAACGAATTAACCAAGGTGCATAAAAATGGTAGAAAATAAACAATACATCCACAAAACCTTCAGTTGTGATCATTGTGGCAAGATGCTTGAGTGCAAAATCGAGAAGAAACAACTTGAAGAGCTAAGAGATAGCCAGTTGTTTAATTTCGTTCTAATGCATGCTGATGATCATACTCTAATTATCTCAATGGATAGTAGAGGAAATATTCGAAGAGCTAGAACAGCTTCTCTTGGTTCAAGCGTTAATCAAGAATCAGAATTTTCTCATCTAGAGATATATCATGCCCTAGACAAATGCGATAACATCGTAGATGCTTTCAATGTTTTTTTGAAAAATAAATAAAAAAGAGATTAAAAAATAAAATAAGAAAGGAAAAAAGATTAATTATCCGAATAGAGCGCTTAGACCCAAATCGGTATCTTCTTCTGGTTCTTCTTTCTTTTCTTCTTTAGCTTCTGCTGGGGCTGCTTTGTCGGCTCCTGCGGCAGGAGCAGCAACTGGTGCAGCTGACATAACAGTAGTTTTCAATGCTTCATTAATATCAACTTCTTTTAAAGCTGCTACTAATGCTTTGATGCGTGATTCATCTACTGTTGCTCCAGCGGCTTCAAGTATTCCTTTTACTTTTGCTTGAGTAACTTTTTGTTTTAATTCATGAAGTACTAATGCTGCATATACATATTCCATATTTTTCACCTTATCCAAATAATGATCCTAACCCCAGGTCTTCCTCGGGTTCATCTTCCTCTTCTTCTGGTTCTTCGGGTTTCTCTTCTACGACAGAAGCTTTTGGTTGTGCTTTTTGAACTTCTGAGAATTTTGCTTGAGCTTCATCAGACAATGCACTGGAATCAACATTTGCTATTGCACCAGCAACAGAAAGTGACCCTTGAACTGCCTTAGAAAGTATTATAGGTAATGATTTTTCAGTTAGAAATCCTGCATTAACTGCTAAATTTAAGGCAAATTGGTTTGCATTTGTTAGAATCATGGATAAACTTTGTTTAGTAATAAAACGTGAGTTTACCGCCAAATTCATTGCTGATTGATAAGCCCAGAGTACATTCTGCCTGTATTGTTCATAGTCAAGGACTAATGAATCACCAGGAATAATTTCTCCACTTTCAAAAGCAATTACGAATTTCAATCCAGCTTGAAAAGGATTGATATTCAATCTTCTTAAGAGAAGAGCAACTGTTCTATTAACTCGTTCTCCTTCTTTTGTTACAACAGATGGCTCTACTATACGAATTTGTCCGCCTTCAATTCTAGTTTTTAATCCTAAAGATTGTAATTCCGCAATTACAGGTCCAGGAGGAATACCTGTATTCATTGGAGGAATAATAACATCGTTAGGAGCGTATTGCCCAGCTTTTGCTGGTGCGGGGACTTTATTCTCATCCATAAAAGTTGCTAACTTGTAAGGATTGGTATTTGTAAGTAGAAACGCACAAGAACCCACTATATAGTCAGATAATTTATCGATCCCTTTTATCTTCTTTTTCAGTTCAGAGATTGCAATTTTCATCAGACTGTTTTTAGCCATGACTATTTTTGCTTCTTTTCTCATATCTTTTCGCATTTGTTGTACAACGCTGGCATCGATATTGTCTACCTTGACTAAACCGATGATAGGGAAGGATGATAAATCATTTATTAAGTTTTCAACAATTTGTTTTTTCTTTTCTGAAACTTTTACATTTGACATTTATCCACCTACTTTACTTTTATTGGGGGGCCCATTGTAGTTTTAACGTAAATTGATCGAATGTTGTTTGAGCCTTTTTCAAGTCTATTTTCGACATTTCGAAGAACGGCCAAAACGTTTTCTGCGATAGCTTCATTATCCATAGCTGCAGTAGCTATACGAGCATGGATAACAGGAGATTGTCTAAGTCGTATTTGTACAATAGATTGATAGTTTTTAATCAATGGTTCAATAGGTGCAGTGGGGGGTACCGGTTTAGGCATTTTACCTCTAGGGCCTAATACTTTACCTAAACTACGACCAATTGTTGGCATCAAAGATGCTGTTGCAATAAAGTAGTCGTACTCCTGCGCTAGCTTCTTAGCTAACTTAGGTTCTCTACTTATGTTGTCCAGTTCATCTTTGTTAATCACTCGAGAAGCAATTGGTTCTGCTTCTACCAGATGACGGCCTTCTCCTAAGACACAAACTTTTACTTCCTTCTCCAAAGGATGAGGAAGATGAACCTCCATTTGAAACCTCTTTGAGGGATCTTGAAGATTTACGTCTTTGAGATTGATTGCAACATCAACTGATTCAACAAATTTACGAGAAGGAGACTCATCTTTCATCTTCTCAATTGCACTTTTAAGTTCTTGTTCTACCATAATATCAGCCTCTACCACTTCCGTTGAAACTTTAACCAACGGTCAACGTGGTCAGAACTAAAATACATCAAAGATTGTTTGTTTTTAAATCTTATCAAAAAAGAGAAGATGAACTGTTATCTCAAGAACTAATAGTATTCTGCAATCTAGGAGAGAATCGTGTGAGAATCGTGTAAGCTTCATTGGGTGTAAGAATATTGTCTGAAGCATAGTCAAGAACCATTGTCTTTACAGTACAGAATACAAGAAATGTATCATATTCCAGATTTCTTTTAACAGATATTGCCGAAACTAGAGATTGTAATTCCTTTTCGTCATTCAACAGAATTGATATCTCCTCTGTTGAACATTCATTTATTATTGTAGATTTAATTATCTTAGCTGCCATATTATATTTCAAGCAGGTCTTATTACTACTTTTTTCAGGACACAAACGTTCGCAAATTAGATTTTCTGGAAGCATCCCTGCTGAAGTTATAAGGTCTAAAGTATCTTGTTCAATAGTAAATTTTGGTTTCTGAATAGCCTTAACTTCCAATTCTTCTTTTTCAAGAAAGTGATCAAGGTTTTCCTGTGGGTTGGTAGTTGCTTTGTTTGTAGCACCCTTACTTGTCTTCCCTGTTCTATTTTGATTGCTTTGTTGATATATCGAAGTTCTCATATCTATAAAATTATTAAACAGAAGGGGAAAAACACTTCGCCCATATTTTTTGAGCATTTTTGATTGATATTCCGCATAACTAATTGGATCTTTCATTAAATCAAGAGTTTTTATCCGGATAGCAGATTCGGAATTCTCTGAAAATAGGAAACAGTGTTGAGTTGGGAGACTCTGAATTTTGGTTGCTTCTTCTTCGTTCAGATTTAATGCTTTAGCTATCAAATCTGTTTTCTCACTTGAACGGAAGATGAACTTGGTTGCAGAATTACCATGAACGATGTTACTCACACTCTGCCACATCTGCGAAACTGTCACATGCCCTATTCCAAGGCTTCTTCCTAGTAAGAAATTATTCTCTGCGGTAATCAAAGAAGCAGAACTTTCAGAATGGTAGAAATTAGGAATAATGTTTATTGCTTCCTCAAGAATTACCATGTATCTCAATTTATTGGTCATTTCTTTTGAGGAAGCATATCTGTAGAGCATTTTTAGTATAAGGTTGCACACTAAAAAAATGTCTGAGGGTCTAGCTGCCCTTCTTTGAAATTGACTTAAATCTAAGATTATACTTTTACCCCCCTCTAGAAGTGAAAAATCTAGTGTTGTTCTTGTTGCACCTAAGATCTCAAAATTGATTGGATTAAAGATGAAATTCAATCTGTTTAAAACAGCATCTATGGTTTGTTGTAGATAGGTTATGTTTGTATTTGCTTGCAGCTGTTTGGATACTTTAAAGATATTTTCAACGAAAACCTGCAAATTTCTTTTAGGAGCCTTATGAGTTAAAAATAGAGCTGTTTCAAAAAGATTCTTCATTGCACTAGTAAATTCTTGATTTGAAGAAACTAGCATTTCTTCAATTATCAAGAGTGTATTATGAATATCGTCTTCATCTACTGTTTCAAACAGGTTAATACACAAAGGATGAGGTCTTCCTATTGTAAAGATCTCTACATTTGGATTTTCAGAAAATGATTTTGCGTATTCTCCTTTAATATCAAATACAAGAGTACTAATCTTCTTATCAAACAATTGACCCACAATGGATGAAACGGTTTTTGTTTTTCCGCGACCAATCTGACCAAAAATTTCTACATTAAGAAGTAAATCATTAACATTTAGAGTGATTTCTCGTCCTATATCTTCCTCATCAACAGCTCTCCCTACAATAATAGATTCTTTATCCTGAACGAAGTTAGATAACTCTGAAGGAAGATCTTCTGACCTGACTGGGAGAGATCCTCCTCTGTAGGTATGAGGTACATGAACTAGGGTAGCAATATCATCTATCTCAACAGAATGTTTGTTTTTGACAGATGAAAACATCAACTTATTGAAAGATTTGTTCGAAGGAATAATCTTCCTTTTCTTCTTACCTAGACCACTGGCATTGAGGATAAAGGACTCTGTTTTCTTGTCTTCAGCTAAAAGAAGTAAATCAAAATTAACTTGCTTTGCATCCTTTCTCCTCTTTTCTGTTCTTATAATAAAGCATGCATCTTTTATCTCATTTCTAATAAGGATATTATACATCTGATCTGTTAGGTTAAACTTTGTAACTAATTCTTTTGAAAATTTTATCTTACTCTTAGCTTTCATCTGATTAAGGGTCTTGATCATACTTCGTGCCTGTTCTCCTGTAAGAGTCTTTATCCTGCAATCATAATGTGTTTCAATAGAATTGGAAACAAAAACAATATCCCGTTCTAGCTTTTCTTCTACCTTACTCTTCAACCATCCTTTTGCTGCTACGGGAAAGAATAGACTCACTCCTGTATTGTGTTTATATACAGCTAACATTCGTTCTCGCTTCCTCATAGATAGACAGCTGATGAAAGCTTGGTGAATTCTGTTGGCGTAAGAACTCACAGAATTTTGATTATTAGAGTTATTTGTCACCGAAGAGGATACTATTACTATTCCCACCTTCCTGTAAAAAGGTAGAAACAGTTTCTTCTGAGTTTGGGAATTAATATCTTCTACAGGATAGAACGGTAAGAACTTGATTAAGATCAGTAGAACAATTAAACCACCAATAGCTGATAAAGCTGC
Source organism: Candidatus Heimdallarchaeota archaeon (assembly GCA_021399395.1). GTDB lineage: Archaea > Asgardarchaeota > Heimdallarchaeia > Heimdallarchaeales > Heimdallarchaeaceae > UBA460. The sequence goes on along the minus strand of JAAFKJ010000107.1, from coordinate 509 downwards.
TACATTGGTAAAAATAGTCACGAAGAAGCCCTTCATTGCTAAGGAAACATTTTCACTAAATTCAGCAATTACTACCAATGGCTCAAAAGGAAAGAGTTTGATTAATTCGGGGAATAAGAAAACAAAAGACACTAAGCCAACTATAATAACTAGTACCCAAGGTATAATTCTCTTAATAATGCGTGTTTTCTTACTTCCACTGTTTCTATTGGATTTATACTGGCTTGAAGGAAAATTCTTCTTTTTTACCATAAAACTCTCCTCAGAAGAATGAACAGGGTATTAGTGATTCACTAAAAAAGATACTATTACTAGATATATAAGCCCCAAAAATAAAGCAAAAAACTGGATTTCTTTTGATTTTAGTTAATTAAAGGTGGCACTTTCTTTCCGCGGGGATTATCAAGTTTTCTGAATAGATTCTATTAACCTTTCCACGAGAGTTGAAATGATATGTATGACCCAGATCCAAGCGATGAAGACGTTTTACCCCCTCACTGGTTTCCTTA
>JAAFKJ010000106.1 GCA_021399395.1 Candidatus Heimdallarchaeota archaeon | reverse complement strand
TGGAGACACATCTTCAATTAAGGCATCACAAATCATGTTCCCTGGATTAGGCACTTCTGTGGCTGTACCTATCTCATTTCGGATAGCTGAGTATAAATCAACACTTCTGAAATCAATTAGTGCACAAATAGGATTTTCTTTAGATAAGGAGAATATGACATCCTTTGCTAAATTGTGGGCAATAAATGAATTTGCAGAATGAATTTCATCAATTGTTAGATTCTTGATTTGAGATTTAACTTTTTTATCTAAATTCTTTGTTAGATATTGTTCGATAAGATCTTTCGGTTTAATTTCCTTACTTCTTAAGTATCTATCAATATGATTTCTAATTTCCTCAACCACGTATCTTGGAGTTTCATACTCAATGAGAACAAAAGGATCCTCAGCTATTATCTGATTTAGAATATCTTGGGCGACCATTTGAATGAGAAGTTGGCGTTTGAAAGGTATGATGGCCCCTTTATCCCATGAATTTTCATCTTCCCCTATCCATTCCTTCAATTCACGAAGCTGAGCTATTGTTGGATACTTGATACTATCTTTATCAATATTCTTCAGATTTTTCTCAATTAAATCTAACAGTCCCTTGTTATTTTTCTGAACTAAAATCTTCTGCTTAGCGATAGTACAAGCTTTGAGATAAGCTTTTGAAACATGGTCAGATGAAATCATTCTTCCAGTTGCTAGATGCTGATGGAATTTTGGTGTTAGGATGATAAAACGACAAAATGAGAGGGCTAATTCTTGAACTAGTTTTTCTTCTTCCTTTGAAATTTTATTAGGTTGATCTGATTTTACAATATATTGTACAACAACATTATCTGCTTCTTCTGCAAGGGTGAAAGTTCCAAATTTGACATATTCATTTTCTCCTGCCATAAACTGTGAATTACTGACATTAACTTCAGTTGTCATCAATGTTTGAAGAGAGAGAAGAATTCCTTGCATCATGCTTGAATCCTTAGCTAAGCGTCCTATAGTAGCAAAACTGATACCAGCATCACTGCCTGCAGTTATCCATAAATCATAAGGAAATTTCTTTGACATAGACCTCACACTATTGTACAATGTTACTAGGGGTTCCCAATTCTTAATTTTTGTTATAATTAATATTGTTTTGCGTAATGGTAATAACAATACCAAGATATAATAATCTTCACTTTCTGATTTATGTAACTAAAACTTTAAGAATTAATGTACTATCAACTCAACTAGTCAAATTACAGGATATTGGGAATCAACAATGGTTACATCCTCTAGAACTGTTCGAATACGAAGACTTGTATTAGATGTTTTGAAGCCTCATCAACCTCGAGTTGATGTTTTGGCGCATGCTATTGCTGAATTACATGGTGTAGAATCTGTTAATATTATTAGAACTGAAACTGATTCAAGCACTGAAGGTATCAATGTTACTATTGTTGGTGATAATTTGATATTTGATGAAATTCAAGAAACTCTGCGTGATTATGGATCCTCGGTCCATTCTGTTGATGAGGTTGTTGCAGGTGAAAAAATTATTGAATCTGTGCTACTTCCAGATGAGGAAAAATAAAGCTAAAAACTTCATAAGATCTAGATACTTCCGAACATACATCAAACGAATCTAGTGAAGAAACTAGGAGTTAGATGCAGAAATTATACCTAACTCAAATGCTTTTACATTTTGTTCAATATACTTTGTAGGTACTCTTAGCTTAAGAGCTTCTCTCAATTCGTCTACTGTTAATGGAAAACCCTTTACCTGAGATAGTGCACCTAATAGAACGATATTTTGTGTCAATACTAAACCGGCCTCGATTGCTAGTTCTTCAGCATCAATTCTCAAAATCTTTGCATTATATTTTGCTAGATTTTCTTCTATTTTATCCCGTGCTAATTGAGCTGCCTTTTTATCTTTCTTCCATGAAATTGGGAAAAGAACTGTCTTTGAAGTTATTACTGTTCCTTCTGGTTCTAGATATTTCAAATATCTCAAAGTTTCATTTTGTTCTAATCCTACAAGAGCTTTACAGCTACCAATAGGTGTTACAGGAGAATGCAACTCTTTTCCTATCTTGAGATTAGTTACCACTGATCCACCCTTTTGAGCCATTCCGTGTACTTCAGAACCTAAAACTCGTAATCCCTTTTTCTGAGCTGCCATAACTATAATATCTGTTATGGTTAAAATCCCTTGACCACCAACACCACAGACCATCATTTGATATGTTTCTACCATTTAATCTACCACCTTTGATATTGCCCCAACAGGACATATTTGAGAGCAAACACTGCACCCTGTACACATAGAAGGGTCAATTACAGAGTAGTTTTTCCCTTTTGAGTTAGTATCTATACTCCAGTGAATTGCTGGACACTGATATTGAACTAAGCAAGTACCACATGAAATACAAGTCTCAGGGTCAATTGTATATACTTCTATTTTCTCTCCCCTCCTTCTTTTTTGTCTCCACCATTCATTGGCACAAATTTTTCGCATAATGATGACAGTTGGTCCTTTGTGTTTCAACGCTTCTTCAAAGGTTTCTTTTCCTTTTTCAAAATCATAAGGGTCAAATTCAACAACATATTCAACACCTAGAGATTTAGCTACATCTGCAATATCTATTATCTCTGTAGGATTTGGTTGAAAACCCGTCATTGCAGTCATTCTGTTGTCAAGAACTAGAATGTTGATGTTTGCTTCCTGGTAAACTGCATTAGCTAAAGCTGGCATTCCGGTATGGAAGAAGGTACTATCACCAATAAAAGCAAAAATAGGTTTATCAGTAATAACGCGTGCAAATCCATTTGCCATACTAATTCCACCCCCCATACAAAGGATCGTATCAGTAACCCAAGGATCTAAAGAGTAACAACCTATATCTGAGGCGAATATGCCATTGTTCTTTCTAACTACTTTTGATAACTCCCAGAAAGCGGCTCTGTGTTGGCAACCAGGACAGAATATTGGAGGTCTAAATGGAATGAAATCTTTTGTTTCTTCTGAGATCTCCTCGATTTCTGTAACAGGTAGAAGTTCTCCTCCAATTATACCTTGAAGTGCTTCAGCTACAAGTCTGGAATTGAGTTCATGATATCTTTTTGTTATTCCAGAACATTTACCGTGAATCTTAGGCGTAATATTATTTTGAAGTAAAAGTGCACAAATTCTATCTTCTAAGTAAGCATCAACTTCTTCCATGAAGATGATATTCTTCTTATCTTTAGCAAATTCCAAAATGGTTTTTTCATCTAAAGGCGCAATCATTCCTAGTTTGAGAATTGGTATATCTTTATCCAATAATTCTAGTGCATCTTTCAGATAAGCATATGAGATACCGCTTGTAATAACACCATAATCGTTGTTTGTTGGTCCTTCAACAACTGATAATCCACTTTCTGGTATCCATTCTTTGATTTCCTCTAATTTTGCAACCAATTTTGGATGATTTGCCCTAGCAACAGCTGGTAAGCATTTATATCTCAATCCTTTCACTAATTTTCCTTCTTTGAAATTTGAGCTAAATTCATTGAACTGTATGTCTGCTCTAGCATGTGAAATTCTTGTAGTCGTTCTTAGAATTATCAGTTGCTCGAATTTTTCACTTATATCGAAAGCTAATTTTGTAAATTCTTTTGCTTCTTGAGGATTAGCAGGTTCAAGAATTGGTACTTGAGCAGTTACTCCTAACCATCTTGAATCTTGCTCATTTTGACTACTAAAACAATGCGGATCATCAGCTACTAAAACAACAAAACCACCTGTTGTTCCCATATAGGCTGCACTAAATAGGGCATCTGCTAATACGTTAACTCCAACATGTTTACACGCAGTCATTGAGCGTATTCCTGAGATTGAAGCTGCAAATGCAGTCTCAAATGCCACTTTTTCATTAGTACTCCATTCTGCATAGTGACCTAGTTTTGTTGCAGTTGCAATTAATGCACCACTTGCTTCACTGCTTGGAGTGCCAGGATAAGCAGCAAATACTTGGACGCCTGCTTCAATTGCACCGCGAGCTATTGCTTCATTACCTAGACAAAGAATCCTTCCCTCTTTGTTAGCTATAAGTTCTTCTACCCTTGCCATATTGCTATCAAGAGTAGAGAAAATCAAATCTATAAAAAGGATTGCGAAATGAAGATGGAAGAGTATTAACTTACAAGATTGCTGGTTAATTGAGTCTCATACAAGTCATGATATCTCCCTTTCTTCTTCAATAATTCTTCGTGAGAACCAAGCTCAACAATTTCACCATTATCAAGGACAACTATCTGAGATACATTCTTGATAGTACTCAATCTGTGTGCTATAATGATAGATGTTCTATCTTGAAGAATGAAGTTTATACCTTTCTGAATTAGAGCTTCAGTTATTGGATCAACAGAGCTACTACATTCATCTAAAATAAGGATACTAGGATTAGCTACAACAGCTCTTGCAAGTGATATTAGTTGTCTTTGGCCTAAAGATAATCTTGCTCCTCCTTCTTTGACATCTGTTTCATAACCCTCAGGTAGTTTCAAAATATAATCATGTAGCCCTAATATTAGACATATATCATAGACTTCTTGATCAGTAGCATCTTTATTTCCGAATTTTAGATTTTCCATAATAGAACCACCGAAAAGATAGACATCTTGTGGGACAACAGCAATATTTTTTCGTAGGGTTTCTAGGTCAATTTCTTTGATATTGGTGCCATCAACAAATAATTCTCCAGCTGTAACATCATAATATCGAGAAAGTAGTTTTGTAATTGTCGTTTTACCTGCTCCAGTTTGGCCAACTAGAGCTATACTTTTTCCTGGTTCGATCTCCAGATTAATATTTTTAAGAATTGGCACGTCTTGCTGATACTTAAAGTCAACATCAACCAATTTTAGATATCCTTCTATTTTATCTGGAATTATAGGTGATTCTGTGTTTTTAACTGAAGGTTCTTCATCCAGAATCTCAAAGATTCTCTCTGCACTGGCAAATCCAGATTGGATTGTTGTGTAAAACGTAAATAGGCTGATTACGGGCATGAAGAATCTATTTGAGTATTCAAGAAATGCATAAAGTTCTCCTATTGAAATCGTTCCTGTCGTTATAACTGCATAGCCACCATAAATGATAACAATTGTACTTCCTAAAGCAGCTATAATCTGGATAATTGGCATAAACAAGGAAGAAACACTAGCTGCTTGAACATTTGCTGAATAGTTTTCTCTATTAAGTCCTTTGAAATTTTGGATGTTTTTGTCTTCTCTAGACAGTGCTTTAGTTACCTTTACACCAGATATTGTTTCTTGCAAATTTGCTGTTACTTTGGCAATTGCTACTCTTGTTCTTCTATATGCTGATCTGACTTTCTTTTGGAAGAGAAATGCTATGACTAACAGTACTGGAACAACTGTTAGGGTGAATAAAGTCATAGTTACATCAAGAATGAACATTAGAACAAGTATCCATACTAAACTGACAAGATCTGCAAAGATATCTATTATCCCTGTAGTCAAAAGTTCTCCTAACGAGTCCACATCATTCGTTAGTTTTGATATCGTTCTTCCCGATTCAGTTTCTGTAAAATAGTCAAAAGACAGATATTGTAATTTTGAAAATAAATCATTTCTGATTCTGTAGATCATTTTTTGCCCTAATCGTGCAAACAAAGTTGTTCTTGCTAAGATCATTACAAAATTCAATACTAAGAACACTAGATACATGCCTCCCATAATCAGAATTGAGTTGATGTCTCGAGCTGCAGCTGAAGGAGTAAGGATATTTAACTTGCTCTGAATAAGGCCATTAGAAATTTCATTGTAAGTATTAAACGAGTTAACATAATTAGTAACAAATGCACTCGACTTAGCAAAAGGTATGATAAATAAATCAATTACATTTGCAAGAAGTAGAGGAATTGTAGTAGTGAAAATAGAAAATGTAATTACAATCGCGATTACAGAACCTGCTTCAACTTTATAATATCCAAATACACTGAAAACTCTTTTGAACAAAACCCAGTCTGAGTATTTTTTCTCCCGGTGCTCTTCCTCTCTAGCCATTTGTCTCATTAAATGCCCCATTATGTGTCGCTCCCTTGAGTTGATTCTTCTTCCTGTGAATTTGTGTCTATTTCTCCAAAACTTCTCTCTAGAGTGTGATAAATTTCTTGATATAACCCATGAGCTTTGATCAAGTCGTTATGCTTCCCATCTTGTATGATTTCTCCGCTCTCAAACACCAATACTCTATCAGCATAATGAACTGATGAAATCCTTTGTGAGATAATGAGAGTGGTTCTTCCAGTGCTAAGAATATCCAAAGCATCTTGAATCTGAGCTTCAGTTTCAGCATCTACAGAAGCAGTAGAATCATCAAAAACCAAAATGGATGGGTCAGTCAGTAAGGTTCGTGCAATTGATATTCTCTGTTTTTGACCGCCTGAAAGAGTAATCCCTCTATCACCAACTTTTGTTTCATACCCTTCAGGTAAACCGGATATGAAATCGTGAATTTTAGCTATTTTACTGACATTGATTACTTCTTCATCAGTTGCTTCAGGCTTTCCGAAAGCTATATTCTCTTTTAATGTTGCATTGAAAAGATATGTTTCTTGAAGAACTAACCCTATCTGTTTTCTCATTTCTTTTAGTTTATATTTTGTGATATTCTGAGAATCAATCATGATTGAACCTTCAGATGGATTATAGAATCGTGAAAGCAGGTTAACAAAACTGCTTTTCCCACTCCCTGTACCTCCTAGAATAACCACTTTTTGTCCTTGAGGAATATTGATGTTAATATCTTTAAGAATTGGTCTGCCCTTCTCATATTCAAAAAAGATATTTATGTAAGTAATATCTCCTTTAAATTTGGGTGGGTTAATAGCATTTGAATCTTCCTGAACTTCTCTTTTAGCAGATATTAACTCTATTATTCTGTCTCCACTTGCTAAAGAACGTTGAAATATACCTACTAGCCAAGTTAGTTGTCTAGTGGGACCAGGTAATAAAGCTAGATAAGATAGGAATGCAACAAAATCTCCTAGTTCCAATTGATAATTGACGATTTGTGTGCCTCCAACCATTATAACTAGACTAGTTCCTATACCTATTAGTAAAGTCATTACAGAAAAGTAAATTGCCCGGTAAACTTGTGTTTTGATTCTTAAATCACGATATATTGTATTTGAATCATCAAATTTGTTGATTTCATTTTCTTCTTGAGCAAAACCTCTAACAACATGTGCTCCTGTGACATTTTCCTGTAAGATCGATGTAACGTCACCAAATTGTCTTCTGGCTAGGTAAAAGAGAGGTCTAACTTTGGTACTAAACCAATATACAAGCCATATAAATCCTGGAAACAGAGCTACAAGTATCAAACCTAATTGCCAGCTCATGACAAGCATCGCAACATAGGCTCCTATGAAGTAGATGACGCTATTCATGATCAGTCTTAATGTGAAACTAACTAGACTCTGGATGGCATTTAAGTCAGTTGTAACCCTTGTCATAATCTGACCGGTATTTTCTTCATCATAAAATTCTAAGCTTAATCTCTGTAAAATTTCGTAGATGTCATTTCTGAGTTCATAAATTACTTCTTGTGCATACTTAGCTGCATAAAACCTAGAAACATATTGTAGAAGTCCCCCAAAAAGAGCTACTCCAAGAATACTCGCTCCAATAATCCACACAAGTTCTAAATTGTTTTCTGGAATAGCAGAATTGATAACTTCCCTAATTAGAAGAGGAGTTATTAATCCAATAATTGCGGCAAAAAAAGAGACCATCGAAACAAAAATTAAGAAGCCTTTACGTTTTGCAACATAAGGCCAGATAACCTTGGCTATTTCTTTTGCTGAATGAGTACGTTTCTTATCTTCAAGCCAAGACATCTGGTTCAAGTTTTTGTTGAAACGATTTAAGAATTACTATAGAAGATTTTTAATCTAATAGAGTAATCAACTTTGAACGAAAAAGGTTATAAATGTCACTTAAACTATTCTTGTAGAATATAATTTCTGGTGGAAATAATAGTGAAATATCCAAAGGTAATTTGTCTAACGCTTGTTTTATCGTTTCTATTTACACCCTTTGTAAATGACAATCTTACTCCAATTTCTGGAGAGCTTATATTTACAGAAAATTGGGATTACAAAGGTGTGGTTAACCAGCAATCTCACAGAGTAAAATATATTCCGATATTCCCAACTGATGGGGTTACAAAATCTGTTATAGAAGATCCTTATAGACTTCGAACTTTCATATTCTTCTTGGATGACATTGAGGATAATGACACGAATCCAGATTCAATTGTAGCTTTACATGGAATAAACGAAATAAGAAATGCGCCTTTAGCATCACTATTCTGGGAAGAGCCAGCTCCAGGTGCTGAATATGGCTTTAACGTAAGTGCAGAAAGTGGCATCGAATGGATAGATGTATGGGACGATTCTCCAATCGTTAATAGTTCCAGTTCTCAATATAATCAAGAAATTGATTTTATTTATAGAAGAGTTTTGCTTAAAGCTATAGCTTTTGTATCTAATCCATTTCTGTTTGATGGACTAGACTTAATCGTTCCTGTTCATATAGCCTATCTGCTTAATAGAACTGGTGTTGTAGGGCACTGGCAGCAAATTAACAAAGATCAAACAATTATCAATGGTAATTTCACAACTTATGGTCCTGACAATCCAATTTTTGTTGGACCCACACATGACCCTTATCCAGAAGATGAATGGTGGCCAAATTTCAATATTACAGTTGCACAGAATGTTGATAGAACATCACGTCCTAGAACTCACAGTTTAGAGGTTGATTTTCAATTTATCTCTGTATTAGCTACTATTGGAATTACACTGACGATATTTACTCTTATCAAACGAATCAGGAGGATTAAAAGATGAAGAAGACTACTACTCTGCTATTAATTGGATTGATGCTTTCCTCATTCTTCTTTATGTCAACCAAACTCTCTATTGCACAAGATGAAGAAGAAGAAGTTTGGGATTTTACAGGTGTAATACGACAAACTAGTGACGATTATAGAGGGGTCATACATCTTCCTACCGACCCCGAAGTTGGTAATTACACTAAACCAACTGTATACATGAATATTCTTGGTTTTGATACTAATGAAGATGTTGAGATGGATACTTACTATGGTTTCTGGGGTGTAGGAACATTTGATTTAGATCATTACAATCTCTCAGTAAAAGCTGATGTATTTACACTCAAATTGAATGTAAAATGGAGTCTACGAATACCAGAAGGATCACCACTTCATTGGGAAGTATTATATTATCCAAGTCCCCTATACGAGGAAATCCGAAGTAATTTGGTACATAACATTCCTGTTTATTATGTAAATCTAACAAAAGCTATTGGCTGTAATCTTCAATACAGAATGGATTTAGGTTTGAATTATACTATAGGTAATTTTACTACTTTTGGTGCGGGTAATCCACTCGTTCCGGAACTACCAACTTTTCCGGAATACAATCTAAGTGTTCCTCTGTTCACTGCAAACTTACCTATACCTGAACTAGAAGAAACTTCTTTCTTCGACAGTCCTGCAGGATTGATTTCTGTTCTTGTTATTATCTCACTGTTCAGCTATCAACGACGGAAAAAAGGGAAAAAAATGAATCAAAGTTAGAGTTTTGATTCCCAAACCTTTTTATCTTTCTCTTTCTTATTTTTTCTGACTTTAGATGTTTGGTTTAAGTGATTTTACAACAACTATAATTGTCTCAGTTCTTAGTCTGTTTTTAGTTGTAACTATTATTCTTCCTAATATCTTTAGAGTGAAAAAGAACATTTGGCTAAGCATCAAAACAGCCCTTTTTCTCATTCTTATATCACTTGTAATTGTTTTCTCTGATGCTAGTCTAGATTCTTATTATTTTCTAGGTAGTTTCCTAGGTGTAGGATTTCTGGTAAAAGGTATAATTAGCTCCTCAAGGATGAGTTTAATCTTGTTCCTGTTTAGTTTCATCTCATTTTCACTAATATTTCTATCAATCGGACAAACAATTTTCTTTATTATTTGTATTTGTTATGCTTACGTTCTCATGATTGTTTTTACAGCTTTTTTCATATTCAAAACTAAATCAGCAGACTTAGATTTAACGGTTTCAAGAAGAGCTCAACTTTCTAGTTTCATCATACTATTAGCATTTCCAATTATCTCTATCTATATACTACTTTTTCTTTCTCAGAATCAAGTAATATATTTCGAAACAATTTCTCTTTATTCCTTATTCTCACAAAATTATGAGGCCATAGCACTTCTGATCGTTTTTCTAGTATTTCTTGTAATAATGATATTTGTATTTCTAATCGATTTAAAAAATAAACACAGGAGAGATGAGCCATGGTTTACTTAAGTTATATCATAGCTTTATTTCTAGTGTGCTTTGGATTAGGATTCTTGATTTTGCTCTTTACAAAATCTAGAAATATAATGGTATTTGGGTTCTTCTTCTTGATCATTTCCGGAGTAATTTTAATCTCAGGAACTGTTCTAACTACAGATGCAATCCTTTTCCTGATTTTGGGCTTGTATGCTATCTCATTAATTCTCCTCTTTGTATTCAGAGATGAATTGAAAATAAAATTAACTGTTGAAAAGCAAAGGAGTGACTCTCATGAATAATCTAATTCTGATGTTACTGATTCAATGTGGTTTGCTCCTTCTGATGTCATTAGCTGGGTTTATACTGATGATGTTTTTCAATGAGAGTGCTCTTAGAATGAAAGTATTTTCTCTACTCACTTCTTTGCTGCTTTTTGGTTTTGCTATTGCTAATTTTTCTGTCTTTATTGGTGGTTATTTTCTTTCCTCGATTATTCAGATTAGAGATGCTGTTCCATTATTTTCGTTTTTCACCTATTCTTTTGAGTTTGGTCTTCAGTTAACTCTGTCACAGAGCATAATCTATCTCACTGCTATGTTTGTACTAGCTATCTCTAACAGTTATTTATCTTGGAAGAAACCTTATTGGAAAGAGAAACATACAAGTAAATTAGCTTTCTATGGATTTTCTATAATTCTATTAACTCTCGCACCTAATCTGTTTCAAATACTTCTTTTTGTACTCATATCTGATTTAATACTTCTAGATTTAGTAAAAAGTTTGGTTCTCAAATCAAAAAAGAAAATACCAGATGCAATGAAGAAGATGATTTCATCATTCATACTTGGTGATGCACTTCTTATTACAGCTTCAGTTCTTTTAGCAAAGTCAGCTAAAAGTTTAGATTTCCAAATTATAGTAAATGATATTTTAACTAATACTTCTACATACAATCCAACTGTTCCTTTGTTAGCAAGTCTAATTCTATTAGGAATTATTTTCAAGAATTCTCTCTTTCCTTTCCATACATGGTTTAAAGAAATTAGCTCTTCAAATGAAGATTCAATATTCATCTTTCTGTCCTCCCATTTTATGATTACGCTTTCTATTTTATTCATAACACCATTTGCTCAATTGATCCTAATACAAGGATGTACTCTCTTTGTTTGGTATGGATTGATTCTAGCTCTGATAGGTGTTGCATTCTCACTTTTTTTGAAAAGAGAACTCGAGATTTCTATCCTGATTTATACGATTTTATCAGGTATGATTCTTTTTGTTTTAGGACTAGCAGAACTGTCAATCGCCTTTCAGATTTTGATATTATTGCCTGTTCTATCTATTGGACTAGTTCCATATTTATTTGATGTCAATTTGGTTGATGAAGAAGAAATACAGAAAACAAAGGAATTCAATATTGGAGTAACAATAACTCGTTTTACAGGTTTTGTAGTTTTGACATCAGTTATCTTAGGCGTAGTTCCTTTGAATAGTTCATTCTTAATACTTATTCAGACTCTCTATCACGATTCTTCGATGTTCAACATTGGATTCTTCATACTATCACTATTGCTATTTTATGGCATCTTCAGTCTGATGATTCTTATCTACAAAAAACAGCTAAAATCTGCTTTGAAATTTCAATTTTCAAAAATTGAGATAATATACACTGCTCTGATTGTAATTTTCCTTTCTCTCAATAGTACTCTTTATCCTAAATATAATCTGATGAATCCTTTTGATTTTCATCCCTTACTTGATCCGAATGTTCTATGGATTCCCTTAGTTGCAGTGTTTGCTGGTTGTTTTATTGTTCTATCAGCATTTATCATTATCGAGAAATATTTTTCAGATGTTGGTTTGAAATTTTCACAAATTTCTATCAAAATCGAAAACTTGTTGCGAACTGTTTATACATTTGATTTCATTTTTGCACCCATTGGTATACTCTGGATTAAAGCTATTATTCCTATCTCAATATGGTTTAAGCAAGTTATAATTCAGAAGTTTCTTGTTGAAATTATAATCCTGAAAACATGGAGGTTCATTACATTCATAGGTAAATGGTCTGGGCGAACCATTAAGGATACAATTGTACCTCAAATAGTTCAATCTTTCAAATCAATTTCTGAGTTCATCAGAGAACTAGAGATTGCAAAATTAAGAACACAAATTCAACTAGTTTTAGTGTCACTTTCATTATTATTGATGATTATTCTCATATTATATTCTGGAGGTAAGATC
>JAAFKJ010000105.1 GCA_021399395.1 Candidatus Heimdallarchaeota archaeon | reverse complement strand
GAAAGCCGTGCCTAAACGCACAGCGAACGGGGTAGGAGGATACGTGATGTATCCACTCAGAGTGAGTATAGAGCACTTGCATAGTTCTATATGATGACCTCTAAGAAAGATATTAACTTTCTTGTCAATATGACAAGATGACATAAACACATCATAGGACATAACATTCTTAAATATTCAGAGTCCCTCCTCTTTAGCGAAGCCCAATGACTAACTTCATTCAGAATTTCAGACGATTGATTCGTAGGAAACTAGGCTACCCAGAAGTTTCTATCCTTGTTTTAGGAGATGATAATCCTGCTACTAGGAATAGGGCTCTACTAACTAAGTCCGAAACATCTCTTGATGAGTTCATAGTTGACAGTTCTTTAGTAGAACTTCCTTACGCTTTAAACTTCAAATTTAAGCATAATCAATTCATACCATTTGAAGGTCTTTTGTATTTCATTGATTCAACAAAAGAAGAAATGATAAAACATGAAAGAAACTTCTTATGGGAAAAAATCGTTTGGAATGCTGAAACCAAGAATTTACCAATTGCTCTTTGTGCATATAACACGAATTTACAAGGAGCATTATCCAGAGGTGAGTTAATAGAAAATCTTTCATTGATTCGTTTAACTGATAGACTCTGGAATCTTTTTGAAACACCTGATGTTCCTTCTGTTCTAGAAGCACTAAAGTGGTTGAAAAAAGTAATCCACATAGGATACGTTAAGTCATGGGAAGAAAAAGAAAAATTATTATTAAAAATTAAGCCTGTAGAAATTCAAATTACTACAGAAGAAGAAAATGATCTAGATATATAAAAAGAGGTACCTCTAATGACACTCTCAATACAAAAATTAATGAAAGACGGTTATGACGGATTTTCCGTTAGATCTATTCTGATGAATACTGAATTCCGAGACAGAGTTCTAAAGGATGTTAGCGTCAGAGGAAACGAAGTAGGTAAAAACCTTGTGATGGATAAACTCGCTGTTGGTGGGAAGGTTCTACTGACAGGTCCAACCGGTGAAGCTAAAACCCTATTCGCTAGAATATTACTTGACCACATAGCCAGAGAAATCAATAATTTCAAATATCACATAACTGGTTGTCCATTTTTGGAAGATGCTGGTTATATTATTGATATTATGAACAACTTTACTTCAAATCCTTTTGCAGGAATACGTGTTATGCAATCACTATGTCCATACTGTAGACAAAACATAGAAAAAATTCTGTCATCAGAAGGAACAGAAGTTCTATTAGATAACACCAATAGTGTTCTGGAAATATCTCCAAAAGAAGTAGTGAGTAGATTAAGTAAACTAGGGGCAACCAAAACGGTTGTCCGTAGATCACAACTTGACCCCAGAACAGATCCTGAAAGTCTTTTTATGTTACTTGCTGGTGTTGAAAATCTGGAAGAGCTTTTCGGTAAAAATACTTCAACAACATATGCTGCTACATCGCACAAAGTTGGTGTTCTCTCACATGGGTTTATTGTGGTTAATGAAATCCAAAGACTTCCTCTCAGTTTACTCGAATCTCTTATGGGTTTTCTAGAAGAACCAATGGGTATCAAGTATAACATTCAAGGAGAACCAGTATATATTGATGGTGCAGTTCTTTTCACTTCAAACGCTCCTTTGACAGTATTTGGAGAAGAAAGTCAACCTATTATCAATCGTATTCCTGAAGTTTTATGGCCAGCACGTGCAGTTGAAAGCAGAGAACAAATCCTCAAAGATATGTTCGAAGAACAATTGGTTCTAACAAGAAAGAAAATTACCGCTAACCCTTCGATTATTCAGTTACATGAACTCGAAAAAGAAACAACAGATTATGTTAGTCGATTAGCAATAGATTTCTTAGCTTTATTAGGAAATAACTCCCTTCCTGAAACACTAAAAAGAAAGGGAATACGTTCTGAAAGCCGAATGGCACGTAGTGATTTCTATTCCGGTCTTGATGAAATTCACGACCCTCAAAGGAACCCCCATATTGATCTTCGTACTATGAACAACATCATCGGAGAGACCGTATTACTTCAAATAAGAGAAGACAAAGAAGCTGATGTAGAAGCTGATGTTAATGTTATCACTCTAGAAAAGATACGCAATACCATGGGTGCTTATGATGTTCCAGTTTCAATGATAAACGACGCTTTACAACAACTGAAAATTGTTCTACGAACTGCAATAAAGGAATCCGAAGTCTCAATAAATGTTCAAGATATATCTGAAGATATCTCTAAGATGAAAGCTTTGAGTGACAAAGAACTTTCAGAACTTGTTGTAAGATTTGAAGGTCTTGACAGATTTAAAGAGAACATTCGAAATCAGATTGTTGATAAACTCAGATTATCATATGAACAGTTACTAAAAGTGGATTACATCTAAAGTAATCTCACTGTAACTTGTAGAGTTGATGAAATGCCACATCGAATATATTTCGTAACCGAAACAGAATTTGCAGATCCATTACAGCACTACAGTAATCAAGAATTCGTTCTTGAATTTGAGGACGCAGCCCAAGTGCTAAAACTTTGGAGAAACCCACATTTGGGTAGAAGTTCACGTGAAGGTGCGGTTTTGTCTATTGCTTCTAAGAATGCTGTTGCCGTAGAGAACATAATGCAAAAAATCATGAATACTCCCTTGACTGCTACAGAAGAAGAAAGATTAGTCAACGAAATGAAATTACTTCGCTTTATTGGTGAGAGAATACTTCCTGATGTTTTAGAACGAGTAAATAGAAATGAGCTTCAAACAATTGAAGATATTCTGAAATATATTCAAGAGCTTCTAAAAGAGATCAAATTCGAGGGGTCAGTTGACCTTCAAAATTTGGCAGAGAAGCTAAACCAACTAAAGGATATTGTCGATATAGAAATTACTGATGCTTTTGGAAGGAAAAAGCGAATTTCCAGAGAAAGCGTTATGGATCTACTAGGTAAAATTCTAGGAAGATATTTAGTAAAACAAATTTCCGTTGCACCACTAGATGAGGTTCACAAACGTCCTCGAGGAACAATCAGGCTCAAAGAAACTTATCGAAGTGCTATTCTAAGCTCCCAAACTATACCTCCTACTAAAGTTAAACAGGAAGATATCATGAGAGTTAAGAAAGATCGTCGATCTTTAGTGTATCTTATCGTAGATATGAGCCAATCAATGCGTAAAACTGTTTTTGAAGGAGGGATGTCTCGTTTAGATGGCGCTCTTCTTACCAGTCTCAGTCTATATTATTATTTCAAGACACTGAACAGAAGAAAAAGAAAACGCTATGATATGTTTAAACTTGCTGTGGTTCCTATTAGAAAGAATCCCAATGTTGTTGACACTGACAAAGATATGGAACAACTTCTATTAACTGCTGAAGCACGTGGTAAAACTTACATGATCCAGAGTGTCCTAGCTGCAATCGAGCATGCGAAACAACAGCACAAAGATAAGGATATCGATGTCCAATTTACAATTGTAACTGATGGTATGCCAAATATGCCATCTTATCCATTCAGCTATAGTACCAATAAAGAACTAAAGAAATATTTCGATGATATAGACACGAATACTAAATCAGATACCATTGAATGTTTATTACAGCTTAATGGGATCTTTACCAGTTTGAAACAAGATAGATCAAGAAATTGGAATGTTTCTTACTTTTTGATGGGACCTGAATCTCTTAGGAACAAGGAAATCTACATCCACACAAAAAGAATGCTGAAAGGTATAACCAGACCTATACTAGTTGATCCTGCCCAAGTGAAGAATCTTGGAGAACAAATTCTAAAGGAGAGTATTTTGTATGCTTAAAGAAGAACTTGCGGAAATTGTTGTTATTTACGAAAATGCTCGCGAAGATTTTAAGACTCTTGTAGGTGAATCTCCAGAAAATTATAGGGTTCTGATCTTTCTAAACCCTGACATGCATGTCTCTGTTAACCGTGTTATAGAGGTTACAGGAACTCCTCAAGCTATATTAACTTCGGAACAAATAACCAATTTACGAGCGTCAAGATTAAACGATTTTCTACCTACAAGCAAAGAAACTGTTTACAATTCCCTACCAACCTTGATTTATCTCTCCGTACCTTCTTATGAATTAACTAAGGAACAAGAATTTACTGTTAGGGTTATGTTAATTCATGCTTTTGCTCATGCTTTGATGAATGAAAAAACTGAATCAAACTCTCCAAAAGTTCTAGCACAATTGTATCAATTAGACGTTATATTGAAAGAATTGATGACTAACAATGTATTCCAGTTAAACAAAGTATCAAAGGACAAACATGTTTGGGCTTGGCAATATTTCCAAGATTTAATTGGGGTTATACGATTATTCACTGAAGCTGGTGTAGAAGACTTCTATACTCCTCCTGAAACCGCAAGAAAATACACTCTATTTAACAACTTCTCAATAGAAGCAATCAATCTTATTGGGGAAAGGGCAAAAACTGCAAGAAAGAAACATCTCCATGATATTATAGATGAGGGCTTTGCACATTATATTCAACAAAAAGCAATTGATTATTTGTTGAAAACGGATGAATACAAATTCCCTAAGAGACACGAGGACAGGTCATTAATATATCCCAATGAATTGAAAGCGTTTTTGGCTCCTCCAATCGGTGTTTTCAGTCAAGTAGCAATGAATAAACTTCTTTCAAAATATAAAGATGAAAAGAAAATGTTTGAGAAATTGTTTTCTTATAAATCGGATATCGAATTTCTTGAAGAGTTTTCTTGGGATGAAATCAAAGATTTGCTTGCTGTCAACAAAAACGCTCATTCAGAATATGTCATAGATCACTGGCATTCTGTAAGAAGCAGATGGTCAGATATATGGTCAGTTTATGCTTATGGATGGCGCCAAATAGAAGAATATGTTAGTAAAATTTTCAGGAAAAAGTATTCCGCATTTGGACAACTTCTTGATGAAAATCCAAGCATCTCCTCAAAAGGATATGTTAGAGTGGACGATAAGAAAGTGTATGTTTTTGAAGCGAATGATTATGGGGTTGGTATAGATCAACTAGTCATCCTTCACAATCATATGTCTCTTTACAGAGATGATTTCAAAACCATTCTTCCGGCATTTGCTGATATCATTGTATTCAAAAAAGTTGGAGGAATTCACGTTGCTACATTATTTGCTGTGCATAAATCTAAATACAAATCTCTGTCACCCTATCATTTACCTGTAATAACAAGAGCAGTTCAAGTGACAAAAAGAAAGGATGCCTATAAATTCGATTTAGACGAAGAGAAGGAAGAGACATTTGCAATTAGAAATATTGATTATACACATCTTCGAAAACTTACTCAACCTCAGAGAGGGGCGATAAGTTATCTGATAAAAGAGGGGTTGTTTGAATTATGAGTTTCCTAGATTTCTTAAGAGGTTTAACAATAGGTCGAAAACTAAAGAGCCAAGATTCTTTAGATCGAGCATATTTCTCTCTTTTCATTAGAAGAAGAGGAAAGGCTAAGGATATAAAAAGGATTTACCCCTTGATTGAAGATTCAGATTGGAATGTTAGAAATGCGGCTGCATCCACTATGGTTGAATTATCTTCTAAGTATCCAACAATTAAGCAAAACGTTCTTGCACATCTACATAATTTAGTAGAGAACAGCTCTCTTGCAATTAAACTTTCTACATTGGAAGTTCTAGGTCATTTGAAAGACTATGGATCTAAACCTTATTTAGTGAATATTCTCGAAGAAAGTGGTTTTGATTTACAATATGCGGCAATTAGGGCAATTGGTTATTTGGATGACGTTGATGTTCTTTACCCACTTAAGAATTTAGTATATGCAAGAGATTATATCACACGAAGGGCCGCAATACTTTCAGTTGTCAGGATAGCCAATTCCGTAAAAGAAGAAGATCAAGTTGAGAAAATGACTAACCACACTCATATCATACTTGAATCCTACCTTGAATTGGGTGAGTTAGGTGAGATTATCTGCAAAATTCTAGATTTTGCTGAAGCAGATAAATTGCCTGACATGAAAGGATATTCTGAATCAGAGATAGTGAAATTAGAAGGATTGATAGAACTGAAAGATTACACTCCGGAAATCTACCAAAACTTTGCTAGATTAATTTTTCCAGTGTATTTTCCACTTGATGAAGAGACAGACTAAAACTGTCTCCTTATAAATTTATTTGAACAGAAACTTACAAATTCTTTTTTTATTTCATCCAAGTTTTTCTCTAGTTTCCATTTCTTTTCAATAAAGTCTTGAATTTCAAGTTCACAAAGATGAAAACAAGTTGATACTAAAGCAAAACCCATCATCCTTTCTCTAAGATTATCAGATTCTATTAATTTAAGTGCTCTCTTCTGATGTGGATTCCT
>JAAFKJ010000002.1 GCA_021399395.1 Candidatus Heimdallarchaeota archaeon | reverse complement strand
TAGGTGCCATTATTGGGGGAGTAGTTGGAGGAATTGTAGTTCTTCTAGCTGGATTGTTCTTATGGTTTAATAGACACACAATCAAAACTTACGCTAAAAAACAAACATTCAAACGAAGATTACAAGATTATCTTCGTGAAATTATTGAGGAGATCAAGAAGGATGGTTTAGAAGGGAGATATAAAGATGGCTTACTTAAAAGTTGGAGTGTTTTGGAGGGAATCGGTAGAGAATTCTATGATCTACCAAGATATAGGAGTCAGACTCCTACAGAATTTGCAAGATTATTAGCATATAGAGGAAAGATTGAGAGTGAACTCGTCAATACTCTATTGTTGTATTTCGAAATGGCACGTTATGGTCACGAAGAAATCACCGAGAAAGATTTCAACACAGGCGTACGTGCTTTATTAAAACTAGTAGATAAAATAGAAATAGGTGAAATGAAAATTGAGTCATAGTGGATTCTTTGGATTCTTTAAAAGAAGAAAGCAAGTAAAAGCTTTGAACCAGATGTTTACATCAGTTATGGCTGATGTTCGAATTTTTGAGCAGAGACAAGATTACAAAGGCGCAGTTATAGCCTCTTTTGGTGGTTTAACAAATATCGCTGACGGACTTCTTGAATTAGCTCGAGCTCCTTACCAAACAGGTAGAGAATTTGGATTCCAAGTAGCAGATAGAGCGAATATTTCACATGAAGTTATGGATGAATACCTTACTTCATTTGAGATTGCAAGATATACTGACGCTGAGATATCATACGATGATTACCAAGAAGCAGTCCAGAGATTAGATATCTGTTTCAGAGGAATAAGAGAACAGGGTGTAGAAGTAGTTGAGCCAGCAAGAACCCAAACAAAGACAAGGAAGAAAATCAAGAAGAAAGATTAGGATAAACTTCAGTTTCACTAAATATACGATAGTGATGTCTATCCTCTTCTTGATCATAGTGGTACCTATATTGCTAGGGATAGTAGGTTTAGGTGGAGCTGGAATGAAATTTAGTATATATAATGAGAATTGGGATGGATTATCTAGTTTGCGTGTGGCACTCCAAAGCGAGGGCTATACAAATATAACTAATGGTATGTCTTCCTTATCTTTACTAAATAGAGTGTATGAACCAGGTGTTCTAGCAATTATGGGTCCAGCTACCCAATATTCAACAACAGATACTATCTCATTGATAACGTTCTTAGCAAGAGGAGGTAGCTTAGTGGTTGCGGATGATTATGGAACGGGAGCTGAAATTTTTGAACCGTTGTTTAACATACTTAACACTTGGGAAGAAGTAGCTGCAGTTGCAGGAATGTCTTCTCTACAGGATATGTTTGGTTTTGGTGCAAATGAATCGGAAGGTCTTACAGAAGAAGCTCTAATGTTTGAGATGTTAGGCATGCTTAGAGGATTTGCGTTCAATGGTTCAGTTCTTATGGATGCAGGTAGTTATACTACAAATCCAGCACAGCCCGTTCTAATAAATATGGAACCTTCCAATCCGTTAACTGCAGGTGTAACTCACCTTCAAATGGAGTTTGGTACAGTATTAAGTATCGCTATTCATCATCCACATTATTTAGACAGTGGAGGAACTGAAACGGTTAAAACGTATCGAACAGACTGGATGCCTTTACAAGCAGTTACCTTAGAACTATTTGGTATGGAAATAGAAAACCAATTCTTACCGTTTTTGCCATTTTATACAACTGAATCAGCTTGGATGGAATCTGATTTTCAATCAGCAAAAGACGGAACAGCTACACCAGATGCAGATGAATGGGGCGGAGTTATGTTCTCCCCAATTATGACACTTCCCATAGGCTCAGGAAAGATTGTTATGATTGGAGACCCTGATATATTCATTAACAAATGGATAGATCAAACTACAGAGAATGATAATTTACAATTTAGTCTTAATCTGTTCAATTATCTGACAGAAGATTTAAACGTAACAGGTAATGCCAGGTCAGCACCAATTATTTTTGATGAAGGTCATACTCATCAGAAATTCTATAGTGCTTCTGTTTATTCAATGACTATAATGAGATTTTTGACAGAAATGTCGATGTTTCCATTATACTCTCCATTTGTCCCAATAATCTTTGCAGTATTAGGATACAAACTAATACCTAAGAAAACAAGATTGACCCCAGTTCTTTGGACCAAATATAGAGGAGAAAAAGGAAAGTCTAGATTTGAGAGAGAAATACGGAGAATTGTTGAAACAGGTGCTTATAGTGAAGCAGTGGGATTATTGCATCGAACATTGATTAGGAATTTGAGGAGAGTTACAAAACAATCGATGTCGACACCAGAAGAGATGGCAGCATACTTCATAGAGATAGATCCTTCTATGAAACATAAGAATCTGCTTGAAACTTTAATCAGAATAGATACTTATTTGGCTAGACCAAAGATCCTGCCTGAATTTCTGTTCATGAAATATATGACATTTATTAGAGATTTAATCGATAGATTGCCTAAAGCAAGATAAAGGAAATGTGAAAAAAATGAGTGAAGAAAAACAAGAAGAAGTAAAAGGAAAAGCAAAAGCAGCTACAGAAGCAGTTGTTACTCCGAAAGACATTAAGAGAGTGTGGGATGAAATATACAGCGAACTGAAAAGAGTCATAGTTGGCAAATTGGATGTTCTAGAAGATATGTTCATCTCACTACTAGCTGGAGGACATTGTCTTTTAGAAGGTGTACCAGGTATTGCAAAAACAGTAATGGCAAAGACTTTTGCACAAACTCTAGGATGTGAGTTTAAGCGTGTGCAATTTACACCAGATCTTTTGCCATCAGATATTGTAGGTACTACCATTTATGATCCTAAAGCAGGAACATTCAAAATGAGAAAAGGACCTATCTTTACCAACATTCTTCTAGCAGACGAAATTAACAGAAGCCCTCCAAAAACACAAGCAGCGCTATTAGAAGCCATGGGAGAAAAACAAGTAACAGTGGAAGGAACAACTTTCAAACTGGAAGATCCATTCTTAGTTATAGCGACTCAGAACCCCATAGAACAGGAGGGGACCTATCCTTTGCCTGAAGCTCAAGTTGACAGGTTCATGTTTAAGCTCTTAGTTGATCTACCTTCTCCTGAAGAAGAGATGGATATTATCAGGCTTAAACACAAACAAATTCGACAATCTGTCCGACGAGTTACCACTCCTATGACCATCGTTAAGATGAAGGAAGCTGTTGAAACCAAGATTTACATCCATGAAGACTTGATGGTGTACATCAGAGATGTCGTAGTATCAACAAGGACCGATCCTAGGTTGCAACTTGGAGGAAGTCCAAGATGTAGTATCGCTTTATTAAATGCTTCAAAGTCTGTTGCAGCTATGAGAGGTAGAGATTATGTTATTCCCGATGATATTAAGAGAATAGCAAGAGTATCTACAGCACATAGACTACAAATGAAACCTGAAGCAGAGCTAGAAGGAACAACAGGTACAATGGTTGTCAATGAAATATTGAGAAACCTCCCTGTACCAGTATAGAACGAAAATGGAAATAGGTGGAAAATAGTGTTTACACGTCGTGGAGGATGGTTGATATTTGCTGGGATCATCATGATTAGCGTAGGCTTTGCCTTAGCTGGATATTTATCAATCAACGTCATGTTCGACTCGTTCGGATTTAATCCACAACCAAACGATACCTATGTTGCCCCGGGAACTTCTCAAGGATTCGGAGTGATGGATTTCCTTCATTTCTACATGGACAGAGCTGGAACCCTAATTTGGTTCTTTATAATAGGTGGAGTAATGTTAATCTTCTCCGTATTATTAGGTCTGCCATTTTATAGACTAGGGTCAAATCCAAAATCTATTGAAATCAAACGAAGGGTATCAAAACCAAAAGCATTTGCTGGAGATTACGTTTACATAGAAGTAACTGTAAGAAACAAATCTGTAAACCAATTACCTGCAATCGAGATATACGATGCTATTCCAGAAGTATTTGATTTAGTTCTAGGTGAAAACTTCATTGTTACTCAACTGAATCCTAGACAAACAATTAGCTATGGGTATGTGGTAAGAATACCAATCCGAGGATTGTTTGAAATTGGTCCTACTAAAGTTATCATAAGAGACCGAATGGGATTCTATGCAACTGAAGGAAAGATAAGAAGTAAGACAGAAATATTGGTGTATCCAAGTTATGAGGATATAAAGAAGCTGGAAATGGTCGGAAAGAAAAGACAGTTAGGATTACTTTTCGGAGTGCACAGAACAAAGCTAAAGGGAATGGGAACAGAGTTCTGGGGTATTAGAAAGTATCAAACTGGTGATGCGTTCAAGTTTATAGACTGGAAAGCTTTTTCTCGTTCTGGTAAAATGATGGTTCGTGAATTCGAATCTGAAGAAAATATTCGTCTTATAATTTTGATCGATTCTTCAGCAAGCATGGGTGCGGGTTTACCGAGAAATACTAAGCTGGAATATGCTATTCGAAGTGCAGTTCTCCTTATTCACTTAGGATTTGAAAAGAGAGATCTTGTAGGTTTATGTGTTTATGGTGACAAAGTCAAAAATTGGGTAGATATCACTTCTACCAGAACCCGTTTGTTCCAATTTTTGGAAGTATTAGCTCACACAAAACCTGAAGGTGAATCAGACCTTGAAAAAGCCATAGAATATGTGCTCCAAAGAGTTAAACGTTCTGCGTATTTGGTTATTTTAACTGATCTTGAATCTCATCCTGAACGTGTGGTTCAAGCTATTCGTAGAGCTCGTGCTCGAAAGCATAATATTACTCTATTATCTCCATTTGGACCTTGGTTTGAAATTGTTTCACAGCAACTTTCACCATTAGAACAAATGATAGGTTTTGCAATGGTTGAGAAACAATTAGGAGAACGCCAGAACATGTTCAAAATGCTCAGAAGATATGATGCTGTTTCAATCTCAGTTGGACCAGATGATTTCTTGCCAACAGTAATGGCTCAATTTAACAGGATGCAAAGACAAGGGTGAAAAAATATGGAATCATTATCAGATACAAGAATTATTGACCTTGGAATAAGAGGAGTTCAAAGTAGGATTAGAGGTGCGCGAATCCAGACCTTAATTACACATACAATTGGAAGATTACTAGCAATTGGTGCAATAGCTTGGGTACTCGTGTTATTATTCACACTCATAGCCTTTGATGATCCTACAAGATTTCCAGAAGGGTATTTTATAGACTCTATCTCATTTATCTTTGTCCTAATAGAACTAATAGCTATCATAATCTTTACAGCTCCTATGATGATATTTGTTACATTCTTAGGAAATGATGCCAGTGGTCTCTTGTTAGGTGCAAAAGCTTTCTTGACGGGTGATTTATTTGGAAGCATTAATCCTCCATCTGGAGTAGACAGTAATTTGCTCTTTGGAACTGAAGCTTTGGATATGTTCTCATCATTTGGTTATCTTTTTAGTGGGGAAATACTTCAACCTCTTCGGGTAGCTAATCGTGCTTCATTCATGCTGTTTTTCATACTACTACTAATAATATCTCTTTCAGCGTTCCTGTTTAGAGCTGATATGCGTTCTGCAGCAGCTGCGTTTGTTAGTATACAAGTAATTGTCTTCCATGGAAGCGTACAACTACTATTCAGTTCTAGCTTTAGATTCTCACCAACAAAGAATCTAGGCGAGCTGTTTTCAAACAGTGTGGTGTTAATTGCACTCTCTTCATACCTGTTCCTAGAGATAGCCTTACAGATCTCGTATATTTCACAATTACTGAATCCTGCGCAAAGCAGACAACAGCGTGTACTGAGGGCACTAAATAGATTGAATGACTTTAGATTGGGTGTGACATCTACATCCCCTGCTCAACCACAAACCGAATCAGCTGAAACAGAAGATGAAAAACAAGCTGGAAAATCAATTGGTGGAACGGGTAGTTCTATTGCTCGTAAATTCGGAGTTGCAGGGATGACATACTTCTTAGAAAAAGCTTCGGATTCACTTTTCTCCCGTCCAGGAGGACAACGTGATAAACTGACTTCTAGATTACAAAGATACCACGATGGTTTGGTACATAGTGATCCTAGAGTCGATGAGAAACTAGTTGGTGCAGAAGTTACTGTTAAACCACTTATGACAATAGTCTACGTTCTAACTTCGGTGATATTTAGAGTTCTCATAATGCTCGCAGGATTGTACGCAATACTCAATCCAGATATCTTGCTTTTTGTTCTAAGATATCCACCTCCAATTTATAACTCCCTTGAGATGCTACAGCCAGAAGGTGTTGTATTATTGCTAATTCCTATTGTAATCTTCATATTACTACTTACCTCTCTCATAGGGTTCATTCAAGAGCGATTCTCCAAACGATTTGAAGATGCTTTAGACCCAATGCTAGCAGATCAACAATTCATGGAAGAAGAACTTCCTGGTGTCATTACTGAAGGAGAGTTAGAACCAATTACTGAAGAAGATTTGTTCTATGAACAACTTTCAGATGAATTTGGGGACGACGAAGACTAATCCCCTTCTTCACTCATTTTTTCCTTTATTTTTTCTCATTTACATTATTTTGCAAAGAAATTTTTCCAGTGGAAACAATAAGGTGGTTATTGTAAGGGTATCCTAACAAGAAGGTCTCTAAAGACAGATAAACAAAAATAAAGAAAAGAAAGGAAAGAAAAAAGAATTTATGAACGTTTATACATGAACCTATCCCAATTAGAAACATCAGGAACTTGAGGTGATAGATCTTTACGAGTTCTTATGCTCTCAATAATCTCTTGTTCTAAGCTTACTGGAACGCGTTCAAATCCTGTGAATTCATACCCGAAGAAGGCTCTTCCTGAACTATTTCCTCTTATTTCATCAGCTAAATCTATAGTTTCTGCTGTTGGTATTTTTCCTCGTATTCTAGTGTTTTCTCCTTCTTGGAGCATATCTAGAATTACACCTCTGTGTTGAGTAATAACTTTGGACATATTTCCTACATAATCTGAAGGGACTTTGATATCGATTATTTGCATTGGTTCCAGAACTTGTGGCTCACTTGTAAGGAAAGATGTATGGAATGCTGCCAAACACATTTGGAAGATTTCAGTAAAACCTGTATGAGCAGGATCTACGTGAACTGTAGCATCTGTGATTGTGAATAATGATCCCATCAAAGGTTCTTTAGCTAATGTTGCACCATCACAGAAATCAATGAATATCTGAATGATATACGCTTTGATATTATCTAATCTTTGAACACCCGATGTGGCATCAATTATCATATTTGAGTCTTTAATATACCAAATTCTTCTTGCTCGTTTGGCTTCCCATCCGCCTTCTGCCTGTAGAAGATTAGCTCTTTCTCTTCTTTCTTGATCATTATGGACTTTGCCTGAAGCTATCAGATCTATTGACGCTTGGTTCAAAGGTTGAACATTTATCATAAGTCTGTTATGACCATTTGGAGATTTAGCGTGGACAGTGATACCTTGCTTTGTTGGAACTTCTCTGTAAACAATGATTGGATCACTTACCTCAATCGGAACTTGTTCTTCAATTCTTGTTACAAGAATTTCAATCTGTAGTGGATCGATACCTGATAATACATATGTTTTTGATTCTTGGTCATGTCTAAATGTTGCGGTAGGGTCTGCCATAATCCACTTGGAAACCACTTCTCCTAATTTTGCAATGTCTTGAGGATCTCTTGGTTTAATTGTTCTACTAACAACAGGTTCAGCTACATAAGATATCTCTTCAAATGATGTAAGATTGCCTTCTTCACCTTCTTTAACAAAGGTTTCTCCGGCTGGAGTGATGAACCCATAAATCGCAAAAAGATTTCCTGCAGGGACCTCATCAACATCAAGAATGTCTGTAATTTCCATTACACCAAGACGTTTAATTCTAGCAGAAGTTTTCTTACCCATAAGAAAGAGCGAATCTGAACTCCTTAGAGTCCCGGAAAAAACTCTTCCGATAAGTGTTGGTCGTTTAGATTTTGGCTCAATGAAGATCTTGGTAATCATTCCCATTAAAGGTCCATCTCTATCACATGTCATCAAAGATTGACCTACAGGACTGTTTACATCTCCACCCCAAATCGCGGGTATTTTCACTTGTTGCCCCTGTATTGGATTTGGTAAATGTTTGATAACCATTTCAAGAAGAGGTTCTTCAAGAGGGAGATTTTCTCTCAACCATTCTTTATCATTTTCTCCATATTTAGCAAATACATCTTGTGGCTTAATCTTCAATCGCTGCAAAGTGGCCATATTGAATGCCCAACCATCTTTTGCACTTCCTACTGCAACTGAGCCATCCTTAAATGAAACTTGCCATTTTTTGCCAGTTCCTTCTGGAGCGTTATCTCTAATGAGTTTGTTTACACCATTGAGGATATTGTCAATTTTCTGGAAAACATCTGCAGGAGCTAATCGTAACTCGGAAATCAGTCTATCTACTTTATTAATAAAGAGAACAGGCTTACATTGTTCATTTAAACTAAGTCTGATATTTGTTTCAGTTTGAGTCATAATACCTTCAAGTGCATCAACAAGCAAAATTACACCGTCACTACCACGTAGTGCTCTACTAACTTCACCAGTGAAACTAATGTGTCCCGGTGTATCATTAATTTCAAATAGGTAAGATTTAGTCTCCCCATTTTCATCTTCATATTCATAGTTGAGCATAACAACTGAAGTAAAGATAGTAATACCTCTTTCTTGTTCTTCTTCATCTGAGTCCATCATAACTTTTTTACCTGCATCAGCATCAGACATTAGACCTGCTTTACGAAGAAGATAGTCACTTGTTGTTGTTTTACCATGATCGATATGTGCCGCAATGGAAAAAACTCTTCTTAGCTCCATTGGGTGATTCTTAATCATATCACGAATTTCATCTGGATTCTTTACACGAACCATTTTTTATCACGAATTGTGCTATGAGGCTATTTTCAATAGTTCTTATTATAAATATAATGATTTTTGCGAATGTATGCCAGCTTATTTTGACCTACAAAGATTTATTATCTTATCATTGAAATATCACCTTGAAAATGGTCACAGTTCGTGGAAATGCATTAATCGGTCCGGATTTGAAATTTGTAGAGGATATTTTAATTCAGATAGATGAGAAGGGAATAATTCAAAAAGTATCAAATGAGCAGAAAACTGCCGAATATGTGTTACCTCCATCAAATGTGATAATTCCAGGTTTTATCAACGCACATACTCATGTTGCTGATGCTTGCCTTAAGGACTTTACATATGGACTTACGCTTGAAGAAGCTGTTGGACCAAAAGGGGTAAAACACTCTACACTTAATTCTAAATCGGAAGAAGAGAAAGCTCAAAGTATACGTAATTCGCTAGATATGCATGTAAAAAACGGTTTTACTGCTTTTGTTGATTTTAGAGAAGAAGGGATAGATGGAATAAAACTCCTGAAAGAGGAATTGAACGAATATCCAATAAGAGCTGTTATTTTAGGACGTCAATATGGAGATAATAATCTAGCCGATATTTCTGAGATGTCTGATGGGTTTGGTTTTTCAGATGTCTTTTCAATTGATGAAGACATTATGAGACAAACAAAGGACTTGAAAGAAAATAATCAAGAGAAAATAGCTGCTATTCATGCATCTGAGTCAATGGAGGTAATTTCTGAATCCCTAACTAGATTCGGAAAACCAGATATAGAGAAAATATGTGAATATCCATTCTTTGATTTTGTTGTTCATGCGACTTATTCAAATGAAAATGATCTTATTCTTCTTAAGAAAAACAATACAAATGTCATCTGTTGTCCTATTTCAAATCTCTATCATGGTCTGAAATTTCCCCCAATTGCACTTATTCTGAAAAATGAACTTCTACTTGGCTTAGGGACTGACAATACCTTCTGTAATAATCCCGACCCCTTTAGACTTATGGCATTTACTCTTTACTCGGCGAGAAGCAACTATCAAACTATTTTGCCAAAGGAAATTCTAAAAGCAGTTACGGTTAATCCTGGAGAGATAATAAGAAGACAAATAGGACAAATCTCAGAAGGATTCTATGGAGACTTATTAGGGATTGATTTGAATAGTCCAAATACCAAATACTCAAAAGATGTTTACTCGGCTATTACCATGAGAGCTGAACCAAGTGATATCGTTTTTCAAATGTTTAAAGGAAAGATTGTAAAATGGAAAGACCAGAAGTAATTATCAATGTAGCAAGCTCTTTAGATGGAGTTATAGCATCAAGTGAAGGAGCATTAATCCTTTCAACAAAAGAAGATTGGATAAGAGTACATGAACTTCGAAATTCTGTTGATGCCATACTTGTTGGAATAAATACAATTGAAAAAGATGACCCCTTACTAACAATTCGATATGTAACTCCTAAAAAACCTCATCCTTTACGCGTCATCTTAGACTCCACATGTAAAATACCCCTAACCTCTAAGATTTTAACAAACCTTGAAAATTATCCCACTCTGATTGTTACTGCAGGAAACTCTTCTGAGGAGAAAATTAAGCAATTGGAAGAAGTAGGAGCCAAAGTGCTAAAAATCTCAAAGTCACAACAGCATGGTTATCTTGACTTAACTGAAATACTCCATAAGTTGAAACAAGGATTCAAAGTAAACAAGTTACTTGTTGAGGGTGGATCAAAAATTATTACTCAATTTCTCAAGTTAAAGCTAGTTGACAGACTTCATATATTTTATGCCACTTTACTTGCAGGAACTATCAATGCTAAACCTCTGTATGAAGAGGAAGTTGTGGTTAATGTTGCTGATACTTTAAACTTCAAATTGGAAAAAATTGATCAGTTAGAAGAAGGATTTATCGTAACTCTTAAACCAAAGTAGTTGAATGGCATGGAAACCGAAACAATTCTCTCAACATTAGATAATAATAAAGAAGAATTGTACTTTAAAGCTAAGGAAAAAAAAGAGAATTATTACAATAATATAGTAACTTTTTCACGCAATCTGTTTGTTCCAGTAACTCATCAATGTCGGAATAGATGTGGATATTGTGGTTTTGTTTCAGATGATGTTAGTAGTTGGATAAAACCTGATAGATATCAGATGTTGCTAAATAAAGCTAAAGAAGCAAATTGTAAGGAAATCCTGATTACTTTGGGTGAAAAACCAGAAGAAAAATATCAAACTGCTAGAGATTTCTTATCTAAGTACGGATTTGATTCAACAGTAAAATATGTGGAGAATTTCTGTGAACTTGCTTTAAAGGAAAATCTTCTTCCACATTCAAATTTAGGGATTTTAAGTTTAGAAGAACTAAGTCTATTGAAAGAAACAAATGCAAGTATGGGTCTCATGTTAGAGACAAGCAGTGAACGTTTAATGGAGCAAGGGAAACCTCATCACTTATCACCAGGAAAAAAGCCTTCTCTACGTCTTAAAACTATATCAACTGCGGGGCAACTGAAGATTCCTTTTACTACTGGTATTTTGATAGGAATTGGGGAAACTTGGGAGGAGAGAATAGACTCTTTACAAACAATAAATGAAATTCATCTAAAATACAACCATATTCAAGAAGTAATTGTACAGAATTTCAATCCTCAGCCCAATACACCAATGGCAGAGTGGTCCCCTCCTTCAGATGAAGAGGTACTCCTTATCTTGTCAGTCGCGCGTCTCATTTTATCTCATTCAATCAGTATTCAAATCCCACCGAACTTAAACAAAACAAGAATTATTGATGCTTTGGAATCGGGTGCAAATGACGTGGGGGGGATTTCTCCAGTTACAATTGACTACATTAATCCCAATATGGAATGGCATAAAGAACAAACTTTGCACAAACAGCTGATTGATTCAGAGTATGAACTTATAGAGCGATTACCTGTTTATCCACAATATGAAAAATATTTAAACAGTAGATTAAGAGACATTATTGAGGAATATCATAAAAATGAAGAAACTCTCTACTCCAATAATAGATGAAGTATGTGATTTGAGCAATTTCGGACCATCACATAAAGACGAGATCAAAGAATTAGCTCAGATGTTAAAAAAGCGCGGTAAAGAACTGTGGATACAAACTTCTGTGGCGGACGAATTACGAACTCAACAATCTGGAGATGAAGTTACTTTCATAGTTAATCAAAATATCAATTTCACTCAATATTGTATAGGATCCTGTCGTTTTTGTTCTTATAGCATAAAACCTGAAACATCTAAAAGTAAGATCTCAAGGATGTCGCTTGAAGAAATTCAGATTGAAACAGAAAAAGCTGTGGCTCGAAACTGTACAGAAATCTGCATTCAAGGGGGATTAGATACTGAACTAAATTATGAGTTTTATGTTGATATTCTGAAAACAATAAAATCCGTTTCCTCAAATATTCATATTCATGGTTTTTCTCCTTCTGAAATTGCTTTTATGTCACAAATTTCTGGAGAAACAGTAGAAGACATATTTAAAGATTTAAAGAAAGAAGGTTTGGATTCATTTCCTGGAACTGCAGCAGAAATTCTTGTAGATGATGTGAGAAGAAAGATTTGTCCTGAGAAAATTTCAACAAAGCAATGGGCTAACATTGTTTTAACTGGGCATTCTCTAGGATTAAGATCAACTGCCACAATGATGTATGGGCATATTGAAACCTATTTAGAAGAAGCTGAACATCTAGCAATTTTAAAACATATTCAACAAATTTCAAATGGATTTACTGAATTCATCCCGTTATCCTTTGTTTATCCAAATACTAAACTCTACAGATACATGGGAGCAAGACCAAGTAGCACAGGTATGCACGATTTAGCTTTATTCAGTACAGCAAGATTATATCTTGGAGAATCTTTTTCTAATATTCAAGCTTCATGGGTCAAATTAGGACCTAAATTAGCTCAAGTTTCTTTGAATGCTGGTGTAAATGATTTGGGTGGGACTCTATTTACGGAGAATATAACTAAGAGTGCTGGAGGAAGTTTTGGTGAAGAGAAGAGTACAGAAGAATTTATCGATTTGATAAGGGATGCTGAAAGAATACCCGTTAGAAGAGATACTCTTTACAATAAGCTCCAAATCTTCTAATGATATCTAGAATAAAACATAGGTTAGAAGATATTTGATATTGAAATAAAGAGATAAAGAATCATCTCATGTCAAAATCTTCCGTTGTGAAGCTCTTTAGAAAAGCCATTATCTCCTCTTGCATATCAGAACTTTTTCTAATGCTCATTGCTTGTGTGTAGAACATAGCAAAGAGGTCTCCTAAAAGACACTGAGTACACAATTCTGACGATAATTCTTCATTAGGATATCTACAGGGAAAATTGATTGGTTGAACTTTACCCTCTGGATTTCTTCCGCTAATTCCTTGCTTCCATTTGCAAACTCTTG
>JAAFKJ010000104.1 GCA_021399395.1 Candidatus Heimdallarchaeota archaeon | reverse complement strand
CGTGCTTCTTTTGAGTCAGGAATGGCTCAGCTGGGAGGACAAGCCACATTTTTGGAGAGTCGTACAACTCAGGTTTCTCATGGAGATACTGAAAAAGAACTGGGAGAAATCCTTGGAAGGTATTATGATGGTATTTCTATCCGTCATTGTGATTGGGGGGTAGGAAATAAGTACATAAACAATGTAGCATCCGCATCTCGATCTCCTGTTTTGAATATGCAATGCGATATTTATCATCCTCACCAATGTCTAGCTGATATCATGACAATCATTGAGAAAAAAGGTAGAAATCTAAAAGGAAAGAAAATTGTAGTTTCTTGGGCATATGCTTCATCATATTTGAAACCAATTTCTGTTCCACAATCATTGATTCTGCAGATGCCTCGCTTTGGATTGGACGTCACTTTAGCTCATCCTCCAGAGTTTAAGTTAATGCCGGAAATCATGAAACAAGCCCAAGAACAAGCTGATAAATTTGGTGGTAAATTTGAAGTAGTTGACAGCATGGAAGAAGGTTTCAAGGATGCAGATATAGTCTATGCTAAATCTTGGGGTCCATTATTAACAACAAATGATCCAGTTGAAGGTAAAAAGATCCAAGACCAATACAAAGATTGGATTACTGATGCTAAAAAAATGGCTTTAGCAGACAAAGACGCAATATACATGCATCCATTACCTGCAGACAGAGATGTTGAAGTAACAAGCGAAGTTATGGATGGACCTCAGTCAGTAGTTTTCGACCAAGCAGAGAACAGAATGCATGCTCAAAAAGCTGTAATGGCTTTGACAATGAAATAGGAGAGTAAATTCTCCACAACTTTTGTTATGTATCTGATCCTAATTCTTTCGCTTTTTTAAAAGCTACCTCTGCTTCTTTCTCTTTACCTTGTTTTTCTAATATGTTTGCTAAAGTGTCCCAAGTTTCTCCAGAATCATCTTCTAGTTTCAAAGCTTGTCTCACATATTTTTCCGCTTCTTTAAGTCTATCAAATTGCATCAATATCCAAGCATAATTATTCAAGAACCTTGGATTATTAGGTTCATGTTTAAGAGATTCTTCTGTGTATTTTAAAACAATATCAGGTTTATCCAGCTCAGAAGCTAAATAAACCATTAAACTAAGAGATTTTTTATAAAATTCAAACATTGCTTGGTTTTTAGAGACACTATAAGTATCGCAGTTTTCAATTTTTTCAAAGAAAGTTTCCAGAGTCAAAAATGCTGATTCTTTACTTTCTTGTTCCAATTGACATCTAGCAACATAAGATGCTGTAAATATTAAATTGCTGAAATAATAATCTTGCCCAACAGCTGGTAAAATTGTTTTTTCTCCAGCATAAAATCCTAAAAGAACCATTTGACCAACTTTTAAACCTTCTTCAATATTTTTTTGAACAATTAATGTCCTCAACAAAGCTATACCTGCTCCTATTAAAGAAGGTAAAAATAACAACATCGACCTATCTGCTTTTTTATAATAGTGCCACCCCTTTGTTAGAACCTCACTAAGATCAGGATGGTCTGGATAAGCAATATCATAGATCATGCCAAGCATAAGATTAGCTTCAGATAAATCGTGTTCCAATCCGCCATATCTATCTTGCATTTCTTCAAGAGTAAAAATAGCTTCACGAAGTTCCTTAACTGCTCCTTTCCATTTCATCTTTACTCTAAGATTATTTGCTTTCAATATCTGATTTTTAGCTAATGAGATTGCTGTTTCATGACGTTTCTTTAAACTAGAACCAACTTTACCTTTTGAAACCAATCTGTTCCTCCTCTCTACGTAATCATTTGATTCATCAATTTTACCAATTTCAGTAGCTATTGCAATAATCCTTTCATAGAACTGAGGTAGTGATTCTTGATTTCTTGAATTAGGATTTTGTTCTAGTAAACTTATTGCTTCTTCATAGAATTTAAATGCGTCTAATCCTAATAATTCGGGATCTTCAGCATATTTTTCATCCAGGTGACTAAGTATTTCTTTTTCACTAATTCGACGGAAGAGAAACAATAAATCACTATATCTAGAAAGTGAATGAACTAGCAGTTCATCATCAAATGATTTCGGTTCTGTGCTTTGTAAATTGATTAACTCTTTATAACATAATGCTGCTTCTCTGATTTTTACCATATCATCCGTTTTTGTCTTTTCTTCAGCTTCTATAGCTAACAATCCATAATATTTTATCTTAAGTTCAGGATTATTAGGTAATATCAAAACATAATCATTTTTCGCTGAATTCAATAGGTCTGTTAAATCCAGTTCTGGAGCATATTTATTAGCAAGAGAAAAAGTTAGTACTTTTATTTCAACGAATGCTGGAAAATCAGAAATTTCTTCATTTGAGATTTTTTGTAGTTTACTTTCAAAGTTTTGTAAAATTAGTTTTGCCATAGAGTCTTGTCCAGGAGGTGCATAAATTATAGTTTTATCCATTTCTTTGGTTTGAAGAAGAGCTTTTAATGAGTATACAAATGCTTTAAGTGAATTAGTCTTCTTCTCTGGTTTTTTTTCTTTTAACATCTTATCCAAATCTTTGGTTAACTGCATAAACAATAATCCTTCAATCATTAAGATTCATCCCTTTTGAGTTTATTTTATTCTTTTAGTTTTTTATCTAACATTCTATACATCCCGATGCTATTGTCAGGACTTAGATTATCAGAAGATCCACTTAGTTTCTTGCTAAGTTCCTCATATTTTTCCTGATTATTTGGGTGAATTTCAAACTCTAGTTTTTTAAAGAAATGAACTAGTTTTTCCATTCGCGCCCATGTTTCAACATCATCTATTCTTCTTGGATATTTAGTATTTCTCCATTGTTGCCAATTTCCTGATGGACCCATTATATCATCCATTTGTTCTTTTCTACTATATCCGTTATAGGGAAAAACCTCAACTACAATACTATCGTATTTTAGTTCTTGTAAAATCTTTAACATTGCAATCATTAATTTTGTTCCCCAACCTCGTCCTCTTGGTTCTACCATCAAATGATAGATCCGGATACAATCTTTAGTTTTTTCAGGTTGAAAATCTCCTCGATATCTTTCATAGTGAATCTTAAATTTAGCATCTGAAATCACTTCAGGAGCTTCTCTCACAAACATGCCGAATTCACGTTTCATTTCACCATACTCAGCATTTTTATAGAATTCTTGTGCGATACATCCTTCTCTTTCGTACAGATACTCCTTGATTTTTCTAAAACGTGCTTCATTTTCAAAATAACTTCTTGCTGCATCAGACATAAAACAACCTTTTTAATATTTCTTAAAATTAAATTGATATTATTTATACTTTTAGGATTGAAATTTGAATTCTGAATCCCATACAATCAAATTTAGATTTCTTTTTCTTCTCTCTTTCAAAGAAGTTAATAATATTTTTAGAATAAGAATCACGTTAAGTTAAAGATTGTGTAAAATCAGATGTTTGATATTTGTATTCTTTGTCAGAAAACGAAATATTTAAACCACATAATAGAAGTAAAGGGTTACCGATGTCAAAGAATAAGAAAGTAGCAGTTGTTGCGATAGGTGGTAATTCACTTATCAAATCAAAACAACATCAAACTGTACAAGATCAATATGAAGCTGCCCATGAAACTGCAATTCACTTGGTAGATATGATTGAAGCTGGCTGGGATATTGCAGTAGGACATGGTAATGGACCACAGGTTGGATTCATTTTACGACGAAGTGAAATTGCCCATAAGGTGGAAGGTATGCATGAACTGCCTTTAGATGTTTGTGGAGCTGATAGCCAAGGCGCTATCGGTTATTCCCTGCAACAAAATATCCAAAACGAGCTCAAAAAAAGAGGAATTGATAAACCAGTAGCGACAATTATTACTCAAGTCAGAGTAGATCCAAATGACCCTGCTTTCCAGACACCTGCTAAACCTATTGGTACATTCATGGAAGTAGAAGAAGCTGAACGAAGGAAAGAAGAATTAGGTTGGAATGTGGTTGAAGATTCTGGTCGAGGTTGGCGTCGAGTTGTACCCTCTCCATTACCTGTAGAAATTATGGAACTGGAGGCCATTAAAGCACTAATCAATTCGGGAACTATCACAATTACTGTCGGTGGAGGAGGAATACCTGTTATTAAAACCGATGAAGGAATAGAAGGAACTGCAGCTGTAATCGATAAAGATTTTGCATCTGCATTTCTGGCCAATAAAATCAAGGCTGATATGCTTTTAATTTCAACTGCCGTTGAAAAAGTTTCCTTGAATTTTGGTAAACCAGATCAAGTTGAACTGAATCAGCTCACTGTTGCTGAAGCAAAGAAATACCTAGAGGAAGGAACTCACTTTGCTAAAGGATCAATGGAACCAAAAATTAAAGCTATAGTTCAATTTCTAGAACAAGGTGGTAAAGAAGCTTTAATCACTAACCCTGAAAATATCAGTAGGGCTTTAAAAGGTGAAACAGGAACCAGGATTGTTCCATGAGCAATATAACTTCCCTATTCTCCCCATCTTATAAAAAATGTAGACAAGACGAGATTAAACAGTGGGGAAAAAACTGAATAACTCAAAACCAGCTTAAATTAATCACTTGAATGCAACACTACTAAAAAGGATTCTAGCATTTTTCAAGGATAAACCTCAGTTCTGCACAACCATGTTTTCCGTGATAGAGTGGGTGATGTTCACAAAAGTACAATCCTTCCATAAGTTTGGATTCATTCCAAGTTGGCAGTTTTGCATTCTCTACTACAGGCATCCACATTAGATGAATTGTGAAGCATCCTCCTTTCTTTTTCCCCTTATGTTTCACTTTCATTGATTTTAAAGAGTAGAATCCTAGCTTCTCCATATCATGCTTTTTCACATACACTCTATGGAAGCCCTCACATCCTAGAGTTGCAAATCCAATTGTTCCTTTCTTATCCTCCATCATATGTTCAATGAGCAATTTTCCAAAGTTATGTCCTGCAGCTCTCTTATGAACCCAAATACAATTCATCACAATAACATTCTCACCTATAATGGGAAAACCAGAAGCCTCTACGGGTGCATACTCAATCATACCAACATGGTCACCTTTATAGAATAAAACCTTCTTTCGAAAACCTTTTGGAATCATGGTCTTCAGATATTCATAGCGATGCTTATACGTTTTGTGAATGGATTTTCCAATGAATTCTTT